>CAYWGW010000103.1:6630-14031 GCA_964457385.1 uncultured Spirochaetaceae bacterium | reverse complement strand
CTGGCGGCGAACATCGGCGCGCTGCTGATCGCCTTCGTCGCGTTGATCGCGCTGCTGAACGACGTCATCGGGACCCTCGGCGGGCTTTTCGGCCAGCCGGAGCTGAGCTTCCAGGCGCTGCTCGGGGCTCTGCTCGCCCCGCTCGCGCTCGTGATGGGCGTGCCCTGGTCGGAGGCGTCCGAGGTCGGCGCGCTGATCGGCGTCAAGACCGTGCTCAACGAGTTTCTCGCCTATCAGGATCTGGCCGGGGCCATCGCCGACGGACGCCTCTCGCCGCGCAGCGCCACGATCGCCGCCTACGCGCTCTGCGGCTTCGCGAACTTCGGATCCCTCGCCATCCTGCTGGGCGGCATCCAGGGCATCGCCCCGGAGCGACGTACCGAAGCGGCTTCCCTTGGCCTACGCTCGATCCTGGCGGGCACGATCGCCACCTGCATGACGGGCTGTCTCGCGGGCCTGATCGTCTGATCCGCCAGTCGAGCCACGAACGACTCTCCATGCGCGGGCTCATGCGCGGGCTCGAGAGCGACGAACCCAGGAAGACCCAGGAAGATCGATGAGGCTCCGTTCATGAAGCGTTTCGAGGGCCGGGTGGCCGTGGTGACCGGCGCCGCCAGCGGGATCGGCCGGGCCACGGCGTTGCGGCTGGCGGAGCGCGGCTGCGCGCTCGCCCTCGCCGATCTCGACGAGGCTGGACTCGTCTCGACCGAGAAGGCGCTGGCGGTCCATCCCGTGCGCGTCTCGCTCCATCGCGTCGACGTGGCGTCGAGCGCCGCGGTGGAGGGCTTCGCACGGGAGGTCGAGTCGTTCCACGGGGCCGCCCACATTCTCGTGAACAACGCCGGGGTCGCCGCCTCCGGTCGCTTCGACGAGCAGTCGCTCGAGGATCTCCGGTGGCTGGTGGGGGTCAACTACTGGGGCGTCGTCCACGGCTGCCACGCCTTCCTGCCGCTGATGAAGCGCGAGGACGAGGCGCATATCGTGAACCTCTCGAGCATGTTCGGCTTCCTCGGACTGCCGAGCCAGAGCGGCTACTGCGCCACGAAGGCCGCCGTACGGGCGCTCTCCGAGAGCCTCTGGGCGGAGCTTCGCACGGAAGGCATCGGCGTGACCAGCGTGCATCCCGGCGCGATCCGGACCGGGATCGTGCGCTCGGGACGCATGACGGACGAGACGTCGCGGGCCGAGGTGCAGGCCTTCTTCGACCGCGTGGGCTCGCCCCCGGATCGGGTGGCCCGGGCGATCGTGCGGGGGATCGAGCGCAATCGGCTGCGCGTGCGCGTGCGGCCCGAGTCCTTCCTGACGGATTGGGCGAAGCGTCTGGCACCGGTGGCGCTCCACCGCCTGATCGCCCGACGCTGGGAACGGGAGCAGGTCGCCCGCAACCGCGCCGCTCGCAGCGGGGCCGCCCCTGAAACGGACGAGGGCCGCGCCACCGACGTCGAGGCCTCGGGGCGATGAGATCGGCGGCTCGCCGGCGCCTCTTTGGCGCGGCGCTGGCGGTCTGCCTGCTCGGCGTCGGCTGGGCGCTGCTGGCCCGAGAGCTCGAGGGCCTCGTCAATCGCATCGACCCGGTCGCCCTGCCCGCGATCTCGCCCCGGGCCCGGGCGCTGCACGCCGCGTCTTTGGTCGCGGATCTGCACGCCGA
This sequence comes from uncultured Spirochaetaceae bacterium, assembly GCA_964457385.1. Classification (GTDB taxonomy): domain Bacteria; phylum Myxococcota_A; class UBA9160; order UBA9160; family UBA4427; genus UBA4427. The sequence goes on along the minus strand of CAYWGW010000103.1, from coordinate 12,383 downwards.
CTCGCTGCTCTTCGAGCGCGATCTGCTCGAGCGGGGTCGACACGGTCACGTCGACCTGCCACGGCTGCGACAAGGCGGCGTCGGCTTGCAGGTCTTCGCCGTGCCCACCGTCGTGCCCCTGGGCGCCAACATCGACCGGACCGAGCGGGGTTGGCTCGACCTGATCGGCCTGGCCGGCGTCGTGCAGCTCTCGCCCATGGCCTGGCGGGGACCGACCGGCCGCGCGCTCCAGCGCGCGCGGGAGCTCCGGCGAACCGTAGAGCGGGCCGAGGGCGGCCTGCTCTGGATCGACGATCGCGGCGACCTCGCCCGGCTGCTCGAGACGCGCCGGGCGCGCGGGAACGGCTCGAGTCCGATCGGCGTGCTGCTCGCGATCGAGGGGGCCCATGCAATGGAATCGGATCCCGGCGGCGTGCAGACACTCTTCGACGCCGGCTATCGCATGATCGGCCTCGCCCACTTCTTCGACAACGACTACGCGGGCTCGGCCCACGGCATCCGGCGCGGCGGCCTCACACCGCAGGGGCGACGCACGATCCGCGAGATGGAGGCCCGGGGCATCGTCGTCGACCTGGCCCATCTCTCGCCCCGGGCGATGGACGAGGTGCTCGCCATCGCGACGAAGCCCACCGTCTTCTCCCACGGCGGCGTCCGAGGCACCTGCGACAACGCACGCAACCTCGACGACGAACAGATCCGTCGCATCGCCGCAGGCGGCGGCGTGATCGGCATCGGCTACTGGAACATCGCGGTCTGCGGTCGCCACCCCGACGACATCGCCCGCGCCATCGCCTACGTCGCGGCGCTCGTCGGCTCGGATCACGTCGCCCTGGGATCCGACTACGACGGCGCCACCACCGTCGGCTTCGACGCCAGCGCCCTGCCGGCGATCACGCAGGCGCTGCTCGACGTCGGGCTCTCCGAGGAGGACGTGCGCGGGATTCTGGGCGACAACGTGCTGCGCCTGCTCTCGCAGATCCTCCCGCGCGGGCTCAGACAGTAGGGTTCGGCTCTCCAGCTCGCTCCGACCGGCGGGCCGGACCCGGCGGCTCGTCCGTCTCTTCCGGATCCAGCGACCCGTCCCCGGCCTCGTCCCCGCCTCCGCCCAGGAAGGTCTCGAGCATCAGGATCGCCACTCCCACCACGATCCAGCAGTCCGCCAGGTTGAAGGTCGGCCAGACATAACCCCCCCAGAGACGAAAGTCCAGGAAGTCGATCACCTCGCCGTAGACGAGGCGATCCGTCAGGTTGCCGATCGCGCCCCCGAGTACCGACCCGATCGCCGTCGCCGTCAACCGCTCGTGATGATCGAGTCGGCTCAGGAAGAGCAGCAACAAGACGATGGCCAGCATTCCTGTCCCGAGGAAGAAGACCTGGCGCAGCGCCTCGGGCAGGGTGGCGAAGACGCTGAACGCGCCGCCCGGATTCCGCACATGGGTGAGGTTGAAGAAGTCCGGAATCACGACGAGACGCTCGCCGTACTCGAAGCGCGCGACCACCAGCCATTTGGTGATCTGATCGAGCGGATACGTGAGGCCGAAGGCCAGGGCGAAGTAGAGGAATTTCCGGGCGGGCAGCGGCATGAGGCGCCCGAGACTATCACGTCGCGGGGTGGGATCTCGGGTGCCCCGAGGGGTGGCGCCGAAGGCGAGGGAAGCGGGAGGCAAAACATTACGGATCTTGTCCTCTATCACACCAAGTATTAATCTATTGAGGTGCAGCCCACAGCTCGAAGCCTGATCCTGGACCTGCTCTCGACCCTGCGGCGGGGCACGATGCCCGTGCGCGCCCTGGTCGAGGCGGGCACCTTGCTCGGACTCGAGGAGAACAACGTCCGAGTGAGCCTCGCCCGGCTGCACGCCTCGGGTCGCGTCGAGCGCGACGCACGAGGCCGCTATCGGCTGGGTCCGGCAGTGGCGGCGATGCGGCTCCAGCTCCAGGGCTGGCGACATCTTCGGGAGCGGATGCATCCGTGGCGCGGCGAATGGGTCGCGGTCCACCAGGAGCGGCTCGGCCGCGGCGCGGATCGGCGACGCCGCGAGCGAGCGCTCGAGCTGCTCGGCTTTCGCACCTTCGGCGTCGGGCTCGCACTCCGGCCCGACAATCTGCAAGGCGGCGCCCGGGCGCTGCGGCAGGAGCTGCTGGCCCTGGCCCGCGGCGACGGCGATCAGGCGCCCCGCCTCGGACGCGTCTTCGTGATGCGGGATCTCGATCCGGAGAGCGAACGCGCGGCGCGCAGCCTGTGGGATCGCGAGGCGCTGCTCGAGGAGGCCTGGAGATCGCTCGAGTGTCTGCGCGAGAGCGAGGCGCGCCTGCCGGGACTGACCAACGAGGAGGCGATGGCGGAGACCTTTCTCGTGGGGGGGCGCGTGCTGCGACAGCTCGTCCGCCATCCCCTGCTGCCCGCCGGGATCCTCGATCCCGCGCCCCTCGATGCCCTGCTGACCGCGATGAAACGCTACGACTCGATCGGTCGGGGCCATTGGGCGGCCTTCCTCGCCCGCCACGACGTGCCCCACCGCGCCCTCCCCCTCGACTCCCGTTTCGAGCGGCCGATGCTTCCGCCCGAGGACGCGGCGTCGATCGCGATCTCCGCGGGCAGGGGAGCGGCCCGGGCCGCTCGGACCGTTGCCGCGAATTGAGTCCGGATAGGAATGACCGCCCCCGACCAGGAGAGTCCGCCTTGACCACCGCCCATCCGACCCGCGAACCCACCCTCCCGGACCGTCGTACCGCCGACGCCGACGCCGACGCCGACGCCGAGGCCCCGGCCACCGCCGAGGCCGTCCACGCCTCGGCGGCGGCCGGCACGGATCTCGGCCAGGAGGTCGGCGAGGAGGTGGGGCAGCCGCATTGGAAGAGCCGGCTCACGCGCGAGGAGCTGCGCGAGCTGCTGGCCCTGGACGACCGCCGCAGCCTGGCGACGCTGGTCGTGAACTGGGGCATCGTCTTTGGGGCCTTCGCCCTCGTCGGCTGGCATGCCAACCCGCTCACGATCGTGATCGCCCTGCTGTTGATCGGTGGGCGCCAGCTCGGCTGTGCGATCGTGATGCACGAGGCGGCCCATCGGACCTTCCTGCGCAATCGCGAGTGGAACGATCGCATCGGCAACTGGCTGGGCGCCTATCCGATCTGGGGCGACGTCCTGCCCTATCGCGCCTATCATCTCCTGCACCATGCGAAGACCGGAACCGAGGCCGACCCCGACCTGTCCCTGACCAGCCCCTTTCCGATCACCCGGGCGAGCTTCCGGCGCAAGGTCTGGCGTGATCTCAGTGGCCAGACGGGCTGGAAGCAGGCGATCGCGACCTTGAAGCGCGACCTCGGCCTGGGCCGCCGAGCAACTCAGCGAAGCCAGGGGATCGAGCCCGGCGCGAAGCCGGACGTCGGATGGCACAAGCTCGTGCCGCCACTGATCGCCAACGGGGTCATCCTCGGAATCCTGGCCGCTTTCGGGCGGCCGGAGCTCTATCTGCTGTGGGTCGTCGCCTGGCTCACGACCTACCGACTCGCGCTGCGGATCCGCTCGATCGCGGAGCACGCCATGGCCGGTCCCGCCGAGGATCCGCTCCAGAACACACGAACGACCCTCGTGTCCTGGTGGGAGCGGCTACTGCTGGCTCCAAATTTCGTGAACTACCATCTCGAGCATCATCTACTGATGACGGTGCCCCACTACCACCTCCGGCGGATGCACGAGCTCTTGCGCGAGAAGGGACTCCTCGAGCGCGCACTGGTCACCGAAGGGGGCTACCGTGAGGTGCTGGAACGCGCCACCTCGCGCTGATTCGTCTTGCCGTAGGAGTCCCCATCCCATGTCGAGCACAGACGCCCGCTCCGGTTCCGACGAGCACGCCCCGATCCGATTCGACGTCGAGCAGGGACTCTCGCTCGTAGGCGACGCCTGGGGCGACCCCGGGCGGCCGCCCGTCCTGCTTCTCCACGGCGGAGGCCAGACCCGTCATGCCTGGGCGGGCACGGCGATCACCCTGGCCGACGCGGGCTGGCATGCGATCGCCCTCGACCAGCGGGGCCACGGCGAGAGCGACTGGGCCCAGGACGGAAACTACGATCGGCTGCGTTATGCCGACGACGTCATCGACGTGGCGCGTGCGCTCGCGAGGCCACCCGTGCTGGTGGGGGCCTCCCTGGGCGGGATTTCGTCGCTGCTCGCGATCCACCGGGCGCCGGAACCGATCGCGCGAGCCCTCGTGCTGGTCGACATCGCCACCCGCATGGAGCCCAAGGGCCTCGAGCGCATCTTCGAGTTCATGCGTGCCCGACCGGAGGGCTTCGAGAGCCTCGAGGAGGCCGCCGACGCGATCGCCGCCTACAACCCCCACCGACCGCGCCCCACGGACCTGCGCGGACTCGAGAAGAACCTCCGCCGCGGTCCCGACGGACGCTGGCGCTGGCATTGGGATCCGCGCTTCCTCGACCAGAAGCATCCCGCCGAGCCGCCCCAGCAATGGCGCGCCCTCGACGAAGCCGCCGCCTCGCTCAGGATCCCGACCCTGCTGGTCCGGGGGCGCATGAGCGACATCCTGAGCGAGGCGGGCGCCCGCGTCTTCCTCGAGCAGGTCCCCCACGCGAAGCTGGCCGACATCTCCCAGGCGGGGCACATGGTCGCCGGGGATCGCAACGACCTCTTCACCGATGCCGTGCTGGAGTTTCTCGAAGTGGAGCTCGGCGGCCCGGACGCGGCCTGACGGCTCACTTCCTCGCGCGCTCGCGCGGCCCGGGCCCGGCGGCGACAGAGGCCCGAGCCACGGTGAACCCCTCAGTTCGGGGAGCCCTCGAATACGGCGAAATCGGTCGCATCCGGTGAGAAAGGGCGTGACCGGCTCGAATCGACCGTGATAGGATCGCTTCCGGAGACCTTCGGAAGATGGATTCGGCCGCGATCCACGACGGCCGCCTACTGCGGCGGATCTCCAGGAGGTCATGCCGATGCCCGCTCTTCACGGATCCCGACGCCGGCGCGCCGGCCGTTCGCTCGTTCTGATCCTGCTCCTCGCCACCTTACCCTTCGGCGCGGCCGTCGCCGGGACCTTCACGGTCCTCGCCTACAACGTGGCCGGGCTTCCGCTCGGCCTCTCGGGCTCGACTCCGGAGGTGAACAACGCATTGATCAGCCCGCGGCTGAACGCCTTCGATCTGGTGGCGGTCCAGGAGGACTTCGGATTCCACGAGGACCTGACCTCGGCGATCGTCCATCCCTTCCAGAGTGTGAAGGATACGACGGACGTGCAGGAGACGATCGATCTCGCCGCGGACCTCGGGATCCCGCCGCCCGAACTCGGGGACGGCCTCAACACCTTCTCCTTCCATCCCTTCGACGGTTTCACGCGCGTCACCTGGAACGACTGCTTCGGGCTACTCGACAACGGCAGCGACTGCCTCGCGCCGAAGGGCTTCAGCTTCGCCCGCCACGAGGTCGAGCCCCATCTCTTCGTCGACGTCTACAACCTGCATGCCGATGCGGGCGGGGCCGAGGGCAGCCTCGCGGCGCGGCGCGCCAATCTCCGGCAGCTCGCGGACTTCATCGTCGCCAACTCGGCGGGGAACGCCCTGATCGTGCTCGGCGATACCAACAGCCGCTATACGCGGGACGGGGACATCCTGCCCGAGTTCGTCGCGACGACGGGGGTCTCCGACGTCTGGATCGAGCTCGTGCGCGGCGGTGTCGTGCCCCCGATTGGTCCGTCTCTCGACGATTGCACGGACTTCGCGGCGGCGACCTGCGAGCGGGT
>CAYWGW010000103.1:0-6530 GCA_964457385.1 uncultured Spirochaetaceae bacterium | reverse complement strand
TTGGTCCGTCTCTCGACGATTGCACGGACTTCGCGGCGGCGACCTGCGAGCGGGTGGACAAGATCTTCTACCGCAGCAGCGACGACATCGAGCTCATGCCCCTCGCCCACGACGTCCCGAGCGACTGGGTCGACGATGGCGGCGTGCAGCTCTCCGATCACGAGCCCGTCGTCGCCGAGTTCGAGCTGACCTTCGTGCCCGAGCCGACGGGGGGTCTGTTGGCGGGCGTCATGGCACTCGCCGTCCTGGCCACCCGCCGTCGCCACCACCGCCACCGAAGCTGATTCCGAAGCCGAAGCCGAGGCTCCGCCGCGCACCAGCAGCAGCCTGCACGCGCGACGTGTATCCTGCGCCGTTTCTCACGAGGAGCGGATGGCATGGGCAGGTTCGAAGCGAAGACGGTCGTGGTCACAGGGGCCGGCTCGGGCATCGGAAGACAGAGCGCCGAGAGCTTCGCGGCCGAGGGCGCGCGGGTCGTCTGCGTGGACCTTTCGAGTGAGGGGGCCTCGGCAGTGGCCGACGAGCTCGGCGGCGTCGCCATCGTCGGAGGCGTGGGCGAGCCCGGGCTGTGGCGAGCCGTCGTCGAAGCAGTGGCGAAGAGCGGGCCGCTCGCCGCCGCGCATCTCAATGCCGGGATCTTCGGATGGACGGGCGCCATCGAGGATCTCCCGGAAGATCTGTATCGACGCATGCAGAGCGCCAACGTCGACGGAGTGGTTCTCGGTGTCCGCGCCCTGGTGCCCCTGCTCCGCGAGGCGGGCGGAGGCGGTCTCGTGGCGACGGCGTCGGTAGCCGGCCTCGTCCCCTTCACGCCGAACCCGGTCTACACCCTCACGAAGCATGCGGTCGTCGGCTTCGTCCGCGCGCTGGCCCCGACCCTGGCCGAGGATGGCATCGGCCTCGCCGCCGTCTGTCCCGCCGTGGTCGACACACCCATGACGGCGGAGGCGATCGCGGGCCAGGGTCTGGGCGAGAACGCAGCGTCCATTCCCCTGATTCCGGTGGAGGCCGTGGCGGAGGCCGTGGTCGAGCTCGCTTTCCAGCGGGCCCAGGGGATCTGCCGGGCCGTCCTGGTCCACGGCACCCTCGATTGGGAGTTCGGCGGCTGGGAGCGCATGGCGCCAACCTCCGCCTGAGAGGAGATCCGGCGATTTGCCTCCAGCCGGGTCGAGACGGCTCAGGCGGCCGGATCTTCCGGAACGAGCCGATTGTCGCGCCGGACGACGCGTCGTCGGATCGGGGTCTGCATGGAGTCCACGCCCCCGACCCGGTCGAGCAACGCGTCCACCACCTCCCGGGCCGACCCGGAGAGCGAGCCGTAGAAGTCGAGCGGACGCTGCAGCATCCACTGACTGTAGGCGCGAATCATCCGCGTACCTCGTCGCCCGCCGATCGTGAACTCGTGCTCGCCGACCATGCGCGGAAGCGCCGGCTCCTCGGGATGATCCTCGATCCAGGCCGCGTTGGCGTCGAGACTCGCGAGCAGCGTCGGCACGCATTCCGCGAAGATCGTCTCCAGGATCGGAAGCAGCGTCTCGGGCACGCCGTCCTCCGGCAGGAAATGACCCGAATTCGGGGCCGGCGTGTTCATCCATCCCACCCAACGTGCGACGTTCGGCGCGATCCGACGCATCTGGTCGCCGCTCCAGGGATCACGGTAGTTATGCGCGTAGAGCGGCCCCATCAGGCCGTAGTCACCGATGCTCGGCCGCGATCCGAGGAGATAGTCATGGTTCGCGAAATGCTCGTCGAGACGGGCGAGCAGCGTCTCGTAGTCCGACTCGACGCCCGGGGCCGTCGCGTCGGTGATCCCGAGGGCGGGCAGCGAGCCGCGGAAGGGAGCCGAGATCTTTTCGCCCAGCGCGCGCTGCTCCTGCGCGCTCCCGTCCGGAGCCAGCACCCTGCCGAACTCCCGCAGGATGAAGTCGAGGTTGTAGCGCCAGCGATAGTGCATCGCGGCCATCAGGAGCCATTCGTCGCCGTAGACCTCGAAGAGCAGCGCGATCAGCCGCTGCGCGGGGCCCTCCGGATAGACCGAGACCCCGTCGAGATGGGCCTCGACGTAGTCGATGATGTCGGTCGTATCCTGGACCAGCACGTCGTCGGGGGCGTGCAGGACCGGGATGATGCGTTGTCCCACCCGTTCGAAGATCTCAGGGGTGCCGAACTCCTCGACGAAGGGCACGTTGCGGAAGCGCAGAAAGGCGCGCGCCTTGCCCGTGTAGAGGGAGATCGGGGCACCGTATAGCTTGTATGCGGGAATCATCTCGTCAGGGAACGTAAGCCGATCGAGCACCTCCCGCTATCGCGCGAACCGGGGCGACCTCGAGGACCGGACCGACGCGACGGTCGGTCGACCACGAGACTCCGAGACTCCGAGACCACGAGGAGTTAGAACCGGTACTGGCCTCCGACCGTGAAGATCCCGGCTCCGTCGGCCCGATCGTCTTCGATGACGTGACCGCCTCCCTCCACGAAGAAGCCGATGTGATCGCTGGCCCAGACGTCGAAGCCCAGGATGAAGCGGGCGACGAAGGTGCTCTTCTCGAAGCCCGCGTTGCGCCGACCCGCGACCTCGATCTCGCCGCCCCCGATCTGGACCAACCCGTAGGGCTGCACGAAATGCGGGATCTCATCGACTTCGAAGGCGCCCAACGGGTAGATCTTGGGGCCGAAGGTGAACGCGAAGAACTGACTGTCACGATCGACGTTGCCGATCTCGACGTTCTGCTCGCCGCCCAGGAATGTGAAATGACCCTCGGCTGAGAGCCACGGAAGCACTCGGTAGCCACCGGTCAGGGTGAAGCCACCGCTGGCATCGTTGTCCACGTCGAAAGGGCCGCGGTCGTCGAAATCGATCCGCCCGATCGAAACGCCGAGCTGCGCGTAGGGACCCGTGTACTCGTACCCCCGGATCGAGCTCTCGTCGAACCATTTCGTCTTCGTTTCCGCGACGGCGGGGGCCGGAAGGAGCAGGAGGCCGACCGCCAGGCTGGACAGGAGAAGCATGTCGAGTAGGGAGACGGAATCGATCGGGAAGCTTCGCAGGGCAGATCTGAAACGCTTCATTCGGGAGTGACTCCAGGCCCCCCGACGGCCTCGACTCTCGACGACCGCATCCGGGTGGCGTGATGACTCGCTCGGGCTCCGAGCCCAGGCGACGTAGGCGTCGGTTCGCTGGCGAGCGTAGGACTGACCGGGTCAGAGAGTACGTGCTTCGAACGATTCCGGACAGGATCCCCGTCACATCGGCCTGCTGCCCCAGCCGCTCCTTCCCTGCCCCTACTCGAGGTCGGGGCCGAGCCCCCGGATCTTGCGGCTCGCCGACACGCTGTAGATCCGCGCGACGCGACCGCCGTCGTCGATCGTCACGACGCTGGCGGTCCGGGGTGCGATACCGGGCTTCGGGTCCGGAACCTCGATCCACACGCCCGGCTGACCGTTGAGCTGCCGGATGGAGACCCGCGGCGGGCCGGACTGGCGCGTGATGTTCAGATAGAACCGGGCCACCTTCGCACGCCCGACCACCGGCACGCGCGCCGCATGGTACTCGCCCCCGGCGTCGGTCTGGAGGACGACGTCCTCGGCGAGCAGGGCCTCGACCGCTTCGAGATCGCGCTGGGCGATCGCCACCAGGAAGCGTTCCAGGATCGCCGAGGTCGCCCTTCGATCGAGACCCCGCGCTTCACTCTGCCCGTCGCCACCCACCCCACGACGGGCGTCGTAGGCCGCCATCGCTCGCCGAGCACGCCGCAGATGCTGGCGAGCACCCGCCTCGGAGACCCCCAGAAACGTCGCCGTCTCGCGTCCGTCGTACTCGAAGACGTCGCGCAGTAGCAGGACGGCCCGTTGGGCGGGCGTCAGCCCCTCGAGCGCCAGCAGGAAGGCGAAAGAGACGCTTTCCAGAAGCTCGTAGCGGGCCTGCGCACCAGTCGAGGAGGCCGCCGCGCCGAAGGGCAGCTCCCCCGCCGGCGTCTCGAGTGGGGAGGGCAGCCACGGGCCATCGTACTCGCGGCGACGGCGACGACGCAGATGATCCCGCCCGAGGTTGACTGCCACCCGCACCAGCCAGGGCCGCCACGCCCGCGTGGTGTCCGCGGGCGGGCGAGCGAGCGCCCGCTCGAAGGTGCTCTGCACGAGATCCTCGGCGTCCGCGGTCGAGCCCGTGAGGCGGTAGAGCACGCCCATCAGATAGGGTCGCTCCTCGCGAAAGACGGTCTCGAGACCGGGTCCCGGCTCGTTCATCCGATCGGAGGTTCCCGCCTCAGGCGTGCCCCGGCCGATCATGCGCCGGTCGTTCCTGCGTACGTCGATCCTGCGCCCGTCGCGCGTGCCACGCCGCCGCACAGCCGGCGTCGCGCCCGCTCGTCAGCGCACCCTCGACGAGCCAGCCAGTCGGGCCGATCCAATCGCCCGCCAGCATCAGCCCCGGCCACCTCGGCTCGAGCGCATCCACCCGAGGACGTCCGGCCAACCCGCCCATCTCCGCCGTCGGCAGACTGTGCGCGACGCGCAGATCGAGCAGCAGCTTCCTGGTGCATACGACCTCCCGCCAACCGGGCTGGACCGCGTCGAGCAGGGTCTCGAGCTCAGCCTGGACCTCCGCCCGCTCGGGCTTCTCGTCCGGCGACAGATAGCGCGCCACCTGGAAGAGCGCGCCTCCGTCGGGCGCCATGCCCCGGGCCCCCGACGAGTGCAGCGAAAGGTAGGTGGGCTCGTCGATCCCGAGCGCGAAGGGGTGCCGGGGCCGCGGCAGCCGCGAGAGCCCGACATCCAGACAGGCCGCCCGAACCGGCAATGCTCGCCCCACCTGCTCTGCCAGGACCGGGTCCCGACCGTCGGCGACGAGCCGGCTCGCCTCCTGCGGCCCCATCGCCAGCACGATCGCATCCGCGGCCACGGAGGAGTCGTCGCGCAGTCGCAGCGACCAACTGGTCGATCTGCCGGCCTCCGTCTCGACGGCCCCCTTCGCAACGGACCTGGACTCGATGGTGCGCACCCGCACGCCGGATCGCAGGACGACCCCGGCCTCCCGAGCGGCCTCCTCCAGAGCGCATACCATCGACTGCCAACCGCCGTCGAGATAACGAACGCCCGCGCCTACCGCCGCCTGGAGCTGCTGGATCGCCAGCCCGGCGCTCATCACATCCGGCGCGTGCGCATAGCTCGACAGCCGCACGAGCGCCGCGAAGAGCTGTCGCAGACGCGGATGCTGAAAACGCTCCATCAGCAGCTCACGCAGGCTGCGCCCATGCCAGGGCGTCGGATCGAGCTTTGGCAATCGTACGAAGAGCGACGCCATGGCGGCCTTCTCCCGAACCCCGAGCAGCCGCGTCGTCAACAGCGACAGCGGGCCCCCGGGCAGCTGTGACAGCCGGCCCTCACACCACGCGAGCGAGGTCCCCAGATCGGGGGGCGCTCCGGCGACCCGGATGCCCAGCTCTTCCAGCACCGCCTCGGCCGGACTGTTCCGATACAGCGCGTGGGGACCCATATTGAAGCGGAAGCCTTCCTCCTCTCGCGTGCGCGATCGGCCCCCTGGCTCCGAGAGCGCCTCCAACAAGAGGACGGCGGCACCGGACCGCGCCGCGAAGACCGCGGCCGCCAGACCCGCCACACCGCCCCCGACCACCACGACCTGGGCCTGCTTCGAATCGCTCATCTCGAATCTCCTCGTTGATCCGGGGCCGATCGCCTCGCGTTCGCTCTCCCGGATGGCCCGTGCGAACGGACCTGTACACGACACACGACACACGAACGAGGCGTCCGAAATGTGACAGCGGGACCCGACGCGGCGCCCGAAGCAGGACCAGAAGGCGCCACGGGCCTGGAAGCGGGCCCTCGCAGAGCCCACGCTAGACTGGCTCGACGCGGATTCCAGAGGAGTCGCCCGCCGTGCCTGCTGATCCGACCCGCATTCTCTTCGTCTACACGACGGTCGCGCGAGAAGACGAGGCCCGAAGTCTCGCCGAAGAATTGATCGCCGCGGGCCTCGCGGCCTGCGTGAACATCGGCGCCCCCGTCACCTCGCTCTTCCGCTGGGAGTCATCCCAGGACGGAGACCACGAGGAAGACGAAGGGGGCTCGGCCGATCGGCCGGCCAGCGCCGCGGCGGTGCAGAGCGAGCGCGAAATCCCGCTGGTCATCAAAACGACGCGCGGGGCCTACGCCGCGCTCGAACGTCGGATCAGCGAGATCCATCCCTACGAGCTGCCCGAGATCGTGGCCGTCCCGGTCGACCGCGGCCTGCCCGCCTTTCTCGCCTGGATCGAGGAGACCGTCTCGGCGTCCTGATCACGCCGCGCGCTGCGCGCCACGGGCCCACGCGGCGCCCGGCGCCCGGCGCCACGCGCCATCCGCCGCACGCCATGCACAATGCGCCGTACGCCATGCACAGCGTATCGCGGCCCCCCGGCGCTCAGCAGCCGCCGGCACTGCGGCTGCCCTCGAGCCGGAGGGCAGCGTCCGCCGCCGCCAACCGGAAGACACGATCCGGTGTCACCCCATGCAGCCGCCAGCAGGCCTCGGCC
>CAYWGW010000102.1:0-14067 GCA_964457385.1 uncultured Spirochaetaceae bacterium | reverse complement strand
GGCGCTCGCCAGCGCGCGAGCGAGAGCGCCAGCAGCGCCAGCGCGAACGCGACGATGGCCGCCCCCGCCACCCGCCTCACATCGTCGGCTTCGACGAAGACCAGGAGCGCGACGCCGACCAACAGCACGACCACGCCGACCCGCACGACCGTGTTGCCCCCGAAGAGGAGCGAGCGCAGCGCCTGCACGGGATTGGCGATGAATCGGTCGACGACCTGCGGTGCGCGCGGGGCTCCCGGATCGCCGATCGACTGCGCGCGCCGGATCGGACCGGGCGCTGCAGCCGCGAGTCGGTCGGGTCGCGCAGATCGCTCGGGCCGCGCAGGCGACGCGGGCTGCTCGGGTCGCGCAGGTGCAGCGGACGGAGCGGGCGGCGGCGACTCGGGCGGTTCGACAGCCTCCGAAGGTGCGGGCATTGGAGCGGTGGCCGCGGCCGCATCGGACTCCGTCGCGCCCGCCTCGGTCTCCGACATGCGCTGCAGGGCGCCGGCACGCTCGAGCTCGACGAGTCGATCGCGGAGCTCGTCGGTCGACTCGGTCAGCTTCCGAAGCCGTTGGTCCGTCTGGATCCACTGGGCAATCAAAAAGCCGAACAGGCCCCCGACGAGAACGCCGAAGCCACCCTGATCGAGGTTGAAGCCGACGAGCACGCCCAGCCCCGCGAGCACTGCCGCGAGGAGCCCGGTGCCTCCGCCGGCGTCTCCGCCGATGCCTCCGTCGACGCCCCTCCCGATCCCGCGGTCCCGTCTCGGTCCGGTCGCAGCCATGTCCGCCTCCCACCACCCGACGAGCCCGCTCGCCCGCAGATCGCATGGTCTGCATCGGTCCACAGAAGACCCGACATGACCGCCGCCGCCGGCTACGCCGCAATGACCGGTCAGCCAGTCCGAAAGCGTCGCCCTCGACTCAGGGCGTTCTCGTGGCCGACACCGAAAGACGGCGACCCGAGCACGGCCGCACGAACGCTTAGCATCCGATGCCCTCCTTCATCCAACGTCCGCGGGGGGACTCCGCCCCGTTTCTGACTCGAACTCCTCGCATCATTCGCATTCCCAGGCCCAGCCCGACCTGGCCCGGCCCAGCCCGACCCGGCCCGGCCCGGCCCGGCCCGTGGCGAGCATCCACTCGGATGCGTGTTGGACGATGATCTCCGGGCTGGCGGCCTCGAACTCCAGCGCGCGGGTCAGGGTCGAACCGAATCCGACCGAAAGAAGGCATCGGCTCGGGTCGGAGGTGTTCGCCGCCACGAGGCATCCGAAGCCGATCGGAGTACGAAGCCATGTTCGAACGCACCAGACGGAGCTGAGCGCTGCTTCGCGCGAGCGCTGCCATTCTCGCGGAGGCGCCTCGCCTGTTGATCTTCCCGGTGGTCGCGCTGGTGATGGCACTCGTCGTGGTCGTGAGCTTCCTCGGATTGCTCGGTGGAGCGAGTACGACGCTCGCGCATCTGTACCCGGAAGGGCTCGACCCGACGCTCGCATAAGTGCTCGTCGCGGGCAGCCTCTATCTCGTTCGGTACACCGTGATCTTTTTCTGCAACGCCGCCTTGATCGGTGCGGTCGCCATGCGCCTCGACGGCGGCACGCCGAGCATCATCGAGGGCTTCCGAATGGCCACCGCGGCATCGGCCCGATCGACGCGATCCGCGAGAGCGCAGGCCTCGCCGTACTCATGGGCCTGGCGCTGCTCGCTGCGGCTGCCTTCCTCACCCTGGTCGGCGCCGTCGTGCAGGCGACGCTCCAGGGCATCTACGCGGCCTCCCTCTACCGCTATGCGATGGGCCAACCCGGTCCCGGCGGATTCTCCGGAACGCTGCTCGAGCAAGCCTTCTCGAAGGGCAAGCTCGCGCGGCCTAGCCCGTTCATCCTCCGCTGACCCGAACCCGGCCGGACGCTCGCGGGCATCCGGTCGAAGGTCACGCGTCGCAACCGCACACGCCGGACTACGCCCGGGGCTTGCACATATCGACGCCCGGTATCGCGAACGTGGGCTTGTACCGGATCCGGACGGGATAGCCGGCCTTGACGCTGTCGGAGACGGACTTCTTCTTCACGCGGATCCACGCACTCCGCCCATCCTCACTCAGCAACACCTTGCTCCTCACGATCGCTTCGTACCGAGTCACCCGCCTGCGCGTCTTCGGGTCGATCGCCGTATAGGGCGCGAAGATCTGGGCCTCGGCACCACGTTCCGCACCCTGGGCCGGGGAGAGCGAGATCCTGAAGTAGTTCTTCGAGTCGTCTGCGTCTTCACCACGGCACTCCATGACGTAACCGACCGGCGCGAGTGCATTCCGAATCCCGAGGCTCCCGCAATCGGAGAGCAACGCATTCCTGACCGCCTCCTGGGCAAGCTCGTCGGCGAGCCGATCTTCAAGAGGGCAGTCCTTGCGACTCGCCACCACGACCCGCTGAGCGGCGCCAGAAACGTAGATCGTGTCCGCAATCCGCAACGGGGTCGTCTCGTAGATGTCGATCGATCCCTCCACGCTCATCTGATAGGTACATTGAGCGGGCGTCCGAGACTTCACGCGGCCATCCTTCATCTTGACCTGCTCTTCCTGAAAACGTGCGTTCGGCTCGATCGACGCAATCTCCCCCTTGAGGATGTGCGTGGCCATCGCGATATCGACGGCCTGCTCGCCCATCGCCTCGGCGAGCTCCAGGGCCTTCCGAATGTCCTCGTCCGTGTAGAGATTCTCGTCGACCATCTCGGCACCCGCAGCACGGATCATGTCTCGGGCACCGCTCTCGCCGGCCTCCATGACACCCACCGCCGTCACCCGGCTATGCGACGGTACCGAGAAAGCCGCCACCACCACTCGGCGGGTGGCATCCGAGGGCGGTGGCGCATCGGCAAGGGGGCACTCTCTACGAGGAAGCTCCGACACGGGCACGGTCGACACGCAACCCATACTCACCAGGGCGGATACAGCGATGAACTTCCGAACGATTGCGATACCAATTTCTGTCGTCATGATAACCTCGAACCCCCTCATCGAAAGGCGTCGCCATAACCTGAAACCGCGGTCTCCATCCCGCCCTCGAGACCGAGGAAGTGCAGCACACCCTCCTGCTCACACTTACTGGCGAGCTTGTTGGCGGCCAGTCGGAGCGCCGTCTCGTGGCTACTGAGCGATGCGCCCGTCTCCATGTGTTCTCGACGTGCCCCCGGAAGGTCGTCCCCGCGCTCGTCCTGCACCACGATCGAGACCCGCAATCGGGACGTCTTCGAGCTGAGGGCCTGACCCTCTAGGACTTCGCCCTCAACCCGTACCCGTGCGTGGGGCCCAGAGGGCCTCGTCAACGTCGCTCTCAATCCAGCTGCGCCCAGCATCCTGACCAGCTCCCGGGCAAACGCCTTCGCGCTCGGATCGGAATCGACGAAAACACGAAGCTGCGTGGAAAGCTCGGCGAGACCTCTCTCGTACCCACGAAGTCGTGCCTCGTGGGCCGCCCGGTCGAAGAAGGGGTCGAGGGAGACGAGCAGGGCCAGCGCCGACCGTGCGTCTCCAATCGCTGGGATCGGCTCTTCGCGATCCAACCAACGTCGCAACAGCGAATCTCCTGCGCGCGAGCCGAAGAGATCCTCGATCTCGGCCTCCTTCTGGCGCAAACGTTCGAGCGTGCTGGCGATCAGCTCCCTGCGAGATAGCTCCACGAGCGCATACACGCGGCCGGCCACGTCGGCAGACTCGACGGTCCGGTAGTGGGACAACTCCATTCCCTCGACCTGAGTCCGGATCTCGGCGTCATAGCGCTCCTCGTATCCGTGACCCGCTTGACTCTGTCGCAGCGAGCTGCTGCTCTCGACGCGCGTCCGAAGACTTCCTGCGATGCTTCCGAGTGCGGCGTCCGCTGCGCTCTCGAGGTCAGCTCCCTCCCCCACGCCGTACAGAAACTCCTCCGAGCTCTCGGGAGGATTCGTGACCCATCGAGGCAGCTCCTTCGACGCGGCAATCCCGAGCAGCGAAACGACGATCACCGCGGACAGCAGGATCCTCTCACGCGCTCGCGGCGCAGCTCCCGGATCGTACGGAACCCGCCTCATATGGCTTCATCCACGCCGAAGCGCTCGTACTTCTTCATCAATCCAGAGACCTTCTGAAGATACTTCCTCGTTTCGTCGTAGGGCAGCTCCGCACGGAGCTTCTCGTAGACCGCTTCCGGGGGCATTGAATTGATCGCATCGATCGCGCCAGACAGACGGGTACTTCCGGTGAATGCTCTCGACACGTTGCCCGCTCCCGTGTTGTAGGCCGCGATCGCGCAGTAGACACGGCTTCTCGGGTCCCGGATCCGCCGGAACTCACGTTGATGAAGAATGCCCATGTAGGTCGCGCCCACCCTGACGTTGTTCTCGGGAATGTAGAGATAGGAGGGCGCAAGGATCCTGGGCTCGCCGAAGAGCTTCTCGGTCACGTCCAGGCCCGCGGATTCTGGAACGATCTGCATCAGCCCGTACGCGGGAACATGAGAGGTCGCCATCGGATCGAAGGCCGACTCCGCCTCGATGATCGAATAGATGAGGCGCCTCGGAACGCGAGACTCCGTGGCGTTTCGCCTGACGTGACTCCAGAGGGCGGCCGCTCGGGCGGGAAGCTCGTCGGGCGCGTTTCCTCCAGCCTCGCCCGTCCTCTCGACGCTCTCGGACTTGAGAACACGTACCTGCTCCTGAACCGACGCCGGCACCGTCAGGGGCATCGAGAGTCGGGTCACCGTGCGCCCCGAGCCGTCCGTCCAGGCCGCCCTCTCGGTCCGTTCGAGCATGTGGGAAACGATCTCCGACACGATCCCACCCGCGGAACGCGCCCCCTGTTCGACGCTCGAGGCGAGCCCGGTCAGGAACGACAGGAGCACGGAGGTCTGGGGGATCTCGGCAGTCTCGAAGAGGCTGAGCTCCTTCCTTCCGCGTTCCTCGACCGCACTCGAGACGGGATCCTTCGCGAACGCTTCGGCATGAGTCGTCTCGAGCAGCGCCGTCACGCGCTGCCGAAGCCGATTCCGATCCTCGATCACCTCGGAGTCCGGGTCCATGAACTCCAATGTGATGGTCTCGCTCGCGAAGTCGACCTTCTCCCTCTCCGAGAGATCGTCGGAGTAGCGAACCCAGACCTTCTCGGAAGACAGCTCGGGCTCTTCCCAGACCTCGGCGACCTTGCCGACCACCCGCGCCCTCTCCTCCGCCGCGATCGCCTTGAAGCGCTCGAACTCGCGTTTGTACTCTTCGAACTCGCCGAGCCGCTTTGCCTTGAAAGCCTCGAATTCGGCTTTCATCGACGGCGGCGAGTCGGCCGGGACCGCCCGCGCGGCGAGGAGACCGAGAAACACCAACAATACGGACAGCAGCAGGGGGATGCCCTTCTTCGATGCCATCGTGTTCTCCCCTCTTTCCCTTGTCTCGCCAGCGATCGCCCGCCTCTCATGGACACAGGCCTGGAGACCGGCATGGAGACCGGGGTTCCCATCCACCGCCCTACGCAACGTGCTCAGCGCGCCCTCTCCTTCGAGAGACTCTCTTCCGCCTTCGTCAACACGAACTGCTGCCAGAGCTGTGCTTCCTGATCCGCACTCAGGTTCATGCCGGTCCGGGCGACGACCTCCTCGCGCAATCGCGCCGTGTTCTTCTCGTCGATGATCACCATCGCGCAGAGCTGCCTCTGCCCTTCGATGCTGACGTAGTCCACTCGAGCCGGGCGACTTCCCGTCAGCGTCTGATCCAGGATCTCCTTGGTGACGCGATCATACTGCTCGTCGAAGTTCGTCCCCTCGTTGGTCGTCGCCAGCTTCTGATAGTTCACCTTCATATCCTGCAGGGCAGTCTGGAGCTCGCTCGAAAGCGACGAGCGGGCGAGGGTAATCGCCCTCCCGCGCAAGATGCTCATCGGAGCGTCTGCCACCACGCATTCGGTCTGGACGAGCCCTCCCTCCACATACGGGGCCGCCACCCACTCCGGAAGCGACGGATTCGGATAGGCTATGTCCTCCGCTTCATTCCTACCCGAAGTCGCACAAGCCACCGAAAGCAGGAGCCCGAGCAGGGTCGCCGCAGTACCGATGACGGGAAGTCGCGTCTCGAACCATTCTCGTTGCATCATCATCACCTCCTGGACCTGTTGAAGCCGGTCGGCTCGGACCGGTCAATGGCAGTTCGACCGTCCCATCGGAATCGGCGCGAGCCCGATCACGCGCCCCGGGAAGCCTCGTCGACGAGCTCGCTTCGGGCTATGTCGGACCGAAATAATCCTCGAATTCGGCGTTGGTCAGGATCGAACCACGAACCTGCTCGAGCTCCAGGGATCCCTCGCCATACAGGTTCGGACTCGCCCTGCGCATCTCTCGCACCGCCGCCTCCACCTCGCGCGGGGTGCCCATCACTTCTGCTTCGTACAGATCTGCGATCGCGTCGGCGCTTCCCCCCGGTCCATAGGGAACCGAACCGAGGAAGACGTCCACGAAGCGATCGGACGCGCCCGTCTCCAGACGTTCCAGGTAGAAGCTGGTGAGGCGGGAGTGATCGACCGCCGTCATCGGATCCTGCCCACTCGCGTCCGCGAACGTGAATTGGCCGAGACGAAGCTCCCGGCCACCGCTCAACTCGACCGGAGGCTCGAAACCCTCGATGCGCGGAACGAGCGTCCAGCCGGCCACCCTCCCCTCGCTCTCGAATAGCGTCACGATGAACTTCGGCGATTCGAAGTATCTCGCCACGATCCCATTCCCGACGTTCCGGCTCACCTTCGCCGCCCCGAGCAGGGTCGAAGCGTACTCGGACGTGATCCCGGAATGCAGGCGCCCGACCGTTTCGTACTCGAGCGAATGAGTCAGCTTCGAATAGAGTTCGCGTGACAGATCCCGGGTCAGGAAGAACGCATCCGACGCTTCGCCCAACGTGATGAAGAGGGCCGCGACGGTCGTCAGAATCGCCACTAACCACTGACGTCGGCCGTCACTCGAATCGGAACCCACGCCACGTACCCTCATGCCGTTTCCGGCGTCTTGCTCGCCCCACCATGCACGCTCGGCGTTCCGATGCGCTCGGCAGCCCGTAGCCTGGCCGTACACCGCACCGACCCATCAACCCGACCAGGCTGCGCAACGGCAGGACCGCCTCGGAAACACTGGATAGGCGATAGCTCGCTCGCCGCTCGATCCGATGAACGATCGATAGGCTCATTTTTAACAGGATCGTTCATTCACTTCAAGAAAAGTCTTGGAGACGCTTGACCGTCGACGTGACCGCCGACGCGACAGTCGACGTGACCGGGGTGGCCAGACGGCGAGACGGCCAGTCGGGGCAAACCGAGTCCGTGCAGAAAGAACGAAACACGTACATATCGGCCGGCGAGATTGGGACGGGAAAGCTGAGACAGGCTGTCCCGCCAGCGATCACAGCTCACCGGGATGCGGCCTCTCACGAGACGACAGCCCGGGAATCGCTTGGCTTTTCGACCTGCCCCACTCTCGGCTGTCGCCCGCGAGTCGGCGCCGACCGGAGTGGCGGAGGCTGAGTCGCGCCCACCTCGATCAAGACGGGTCGCATTTGCCAGGACCATTCCGTAGGGATGTCACAACGAACTATCGACTATAATCGGACGCGCCCATCTGAGACCCGAACAGCAGGGCGCGCCCACATGGACAGGCGCCATGCGCGAGTAGAATCATCCAGGGGTGGGGCGTGATCCGCCTGACGCCCGGGTTTGAAGAGCAGTCCCCCGTCGGTCCCGAACGCTCTATTCCAGGGCGACAGCATCCCGCGGTATCGGGCCCGCCGCCTGCCTCGATGGTGCGGGCATCGACAGACCCCTCCGGCCACGCAGATCAGCTCAGTACCCGTCCTCGCCCGGGGAGTGGACGGCGGAACCCACTCTCGTCCGTGTTACGGCTCGACGACCGCAGCGGATCGGTTCGCGGCGGTCTGATCCGAACGCGGCGGCGAAACACGTCTGACATCGAACGCTTCGTCCGACCGAACATTGGAATGGGCTCCATTTCCCGACCTGGAACGCGCCGCTGCTCGTCATTCGAACAACTCGAAGCCGTGAGCGTCAAAAGTTCGCCATCGTGCCGCATTGCACGTGACATACCAGGTACCGCTCGAGCGCGTGGCCGACCCGGACGGCAGGCAGGCAGGAGATCGAAGCCTCCCGACGCACGTGCCAGGGGTTTCCTCGATGATGCGAGCGCGATGAACGAGACCATGCGTGGTTCCCGGAGGCCTCTCTGGCGATGACGCCACCAACGCGGCAGTATGAGGCAGGCGCAACAGCGAGGTCCTCATGACGCACGAGAGTCAACCCCCCGACCAGACCACGCTCTACGATCGGCTCGGAGGCGACTCCGCCCTCGAGGCGGTCGTCTTCGACTTCTACAAGCGCGTCTTCGCGGATCCGCTGCTGGCACCCTTCTTCGAGGGCATCCCGCCCGAGCGTCTGCAGCGGATGCAGCGCGAGTTCTTCGCCGCCGCCCTCGACGGCCCCGTCCGATACACCGGTCGCCCGCTCGTCGAGGTGCACGCCGGGCTCGGCATCCAGGCGCGGCATCTCGCCCGCTTCCTCGAGCACCTGCTCGCGACGCTCTCCGATCGCGATCTCTCGGAACGCGATCGCTACGACATCTACAGCCGCATCAACACCTACGCCAACGACATCACCGGCAGCACCACCGTCGACGGCTGAGCGCCTCCAAGAGCTTCACGGCGGCCCGTCCCGATCCCGCGCCACTCCCGTGCCAAACCCACCCGGACCGCACCCGATCCCGCGACGAACCCCGCGGCCCCGATCCGATCCGATCTGCTCCGATCGCGGCATCAGAGCACGCCGATCACAGCGCCGCGTAGACGGCGTCGACCAGGGCCTGGGTACGCGGGGTCTGCCAGCGATCGCCGATCAGGCGCTCCTGCAGCAGCGCCCCGATCGGCCGGCCCGTCACCCGCCGCAGCACTTCGCCGACCAGGAAGCCGTAGGTGCCGACGTGATAGCCGCGGGCCTCGCCCGGCGGCCACCACGGCGCTTGCCCAGCCAGCGCCTCGCACATCCCGTCCCAGTCGTACATCGCCCCGGGCGGCAGTCGCGTCCTCACGCTGGGCAGACCCGCCTGATGCGCGAGCAGCATGCGCAGGGTCGTCTGCGACTTGCCCTCCGCCGCGAACTCCGGCCAGACCGTGGCACCGACCTCGCCCCGCTGCTCCAGGTTCTCGACGAAGGCCGCCCGGATGCCGGCGAAGGCCGCATCACAGACGCCGTCGACCCGCGCGGTCTCCATGCCCCGAACCGTGCGCGACTTCACGGCCACTGTCCAGACTGCCCTCTCCGCTGTCTGCTCACTCCTCCGTCCGCTCGCTACTCTGGTCGCACCTCCCGGCGTCGCCCAGAGGCGGTCCGGGCCGAGATGCCGCACTCTTCCGCTCCATGAACCGCGACTCCATCCGCCCCAGCACCAAAACCCTCCGCACCGTCGCCGACGCCGAGCGCCCGCCGGCCGTGATCGTCGGCGTGCAGCTGCGCGGCGTCTCCGACGCGGCCTTCGCCAGCTCCCTCGACGAGCTGCAGCGACTCGGCGAGACCCTCGGCCTGCGCATCATCGGCCGGGTAACCCAGAAGCGCGCGCGACTCAGTGGCCCCGTCGTGATCGGCGAGGGCAAGCTGAAGGAGCTGGCCGCGCTCACCGGCGGCCGGGGCTTCGTCCCCGCCTACTCGCCGCCCGGCGCCGCAACGCCCGCCCCATCAGAGCGGGACGTAGCAGAGCGAGAAACGACGGATCGGGGGGCCGACGAGCAAGAAGACGGAGACGGCGAACGCGGCGAAGCCGATGAACGCGCCGGATCGGGCGGCAGCCCGAACGCCGACGCGACGGTGCGATCCATGACTGGCGCAGGCACGGACGAGGACACAGACGAGGACGAGCCGTCCGGCGGCGAAACGAAGCTCCGCGCCGTCACGGTGCTCGTCGACCACGACCTCACGCCGACCCAGATGCGCAACCTCGAGAAGGCCACCGGGGTCGAGGTGCTCGATCGCTCGATGGTGATCCTCTCGATCTTCCAGCGCCACGCCCGCACCCGCGAAGCGAAGATCCAGATCGAGATCGCGCGCCTGGCCTACATGGCGCCGCGCCTGCGCGAGGCCCAGGCCGGAAACGAACGCCAGCGCGGAGGTGTCGGCGGCAAGGGAGCCGGGGAGTCGGCGCTCGAGCTCGGACGCCGGGCCACCCGCGACCGCATCGCCGAGCTCCGGCGCGCGCTCGTCGTGGTGCAGCGCGAGGCCGACACCCAGCGCAGCCGCCGGCTCGACAGCCAGACGCATACGGTCGCGCTCGTCGGCTACACGAACGCCGGCAAGTCACGGCTGATGCGCGCCCTCACCCGCGACACCGTCTACGTCGCCGACCAGCTCTTCGCGACCCTCGACACGACCGTGCGGGTGCTGATGCCCGAGACGCGTCCGCGCGTGCTCGTCTCCGATACCGTCGGCTTCATCAAGGATCTCCCCCACGACCTGGTCGCTTCCTTCCGCTCGACCCTCGAGGAGGCGAAGGACGCCGACCTGCTGCTGCATGTGGTCGATGCCGCCGACCCCGCCTTCCGCGACCAGATCGAGGTCACCCGCCACGTGCTGGCCGACCTCTGCGACCCTGATCAGCCCCGCCTGCTCGTGCTGAACAAATGCGACCTGCTAGGCGCGGTCGAGCAAGCCACCCTCGCCGCAGAGTTCCCGGACGCGCTGCTGATGTCCGCCCACCGACCCACGGACGTCGCGAGCCTGCACGCCCAGATCGAGGCGTTCTTCGAGCGCGACATGCAGGAAGAGGAGTTCGTGATCCCCTACGACCGCCAGGCCCAGGTCGCGCTGCTCCACGACCGCTGCCGCGTCCTCGAGGAGCGCTACGAAGAGGACGGCGCCCACGTCCGCGTGCGGGCGCCGTCGACGTTGCTCGATGGGCTTCGCCGGGATCTGCGGGGGCGCCCCCCACGGCAGACGGCGTCTCCGCTCGAGACCGAGGAGTCGTGCCCCACCACGGCGAAAGCTGAGGAGTAAGACGTCCCGCCTGTCGCCCGATGTCGATATGTGATACAAATCCTCGGAATGTACGACCTTTAGTATAAGCTTTTGTATCAATGGCCCAGATCCGCTCCCAGCGTCAGATCGCCCACGCCCTCCTGGAGGCACATGGGATCGTGCGCCTGTCGGAGCTCCGCAGCGCCGGCGTGACCGCCGCGACCGTCAGCCGCATGGAGCGCGCGGGCGAGGTCATCCGCCTTGCGCGGGGTCTCTATCAGCTTCCCGATGCGCCGCTGGACGCGGGGCATAGCCTGGCGGAGGCTGCCAAGCGTCTGCCCAAGGGCGTCGTCTGCCTCGTCTCGGCTCTCGCCTATCACGGCCTGACCGATCAGATTCCGAACAAGGTCTGGATGGCAATCGGCAAAAAGGATTGGGCTCCGAAGCCCGGCGGTACGCCCATTCGCGTGGTTCGTTTCACCGAACGCCTGCTCGACGACGGCGTCGAGAGCCACCTGATCGAGGGTGTTCACGTCAAAGTGTTCGGGATCGCGAAGACTGTCGCCGATTGCTTCAGGCACCGCAGCAAGGTGGGACAATCTGTTGCGATCGAGGCTCTCCAGGAGACGCTGCGCCAGCGCAGGGCCACGCCGGCCGAGATCGCCCGTCAGGCCGACCGGGGAAGAGTCGCCACCGTAGTCCGGCCCTATCTCGAAGCGCTGACCGCCAATGGCTAAGGAGATCAAGAACGTCGGTGCCTCCGTCCGTGCCCGCCTATTGAGTCTGTCGAAGGCGAACGGCCAGAGCTTTGACCTGGTGCTCACGCGCTTCGCACTCGAGCGACTGCTATTCCGGCTCAGCCGGTCCCGTCATGCCGAGCGTTTCGTGCTGAAGGGCGCGATTCTGATGATGAGCTGGTTCGAGGATCCACACCGTGGCACGCGCGATCTCGACCTGCTGGGCTTCGGCGACCCGAGTCCGGATGCCATGCTTTCGATCTTTCGGGAGATCCTGGTGCAAGAGGCCGGTGATGACGGCGTGGTGTTCGACACGAACACGCTGCGGGTCGATCGCATCCGCGAGGAGCTCGAGTACGGCGGACTGAGACTGCGCGCGACGGCATCGATCAGCGGCGCGCGGGTCAATCTCACCATCGATGTCGGATTCGGCGATGCCCTGGAACCCGGGACAGAACGCATCGACTACCCCGTCTTGCTCGACTTTCCCGCGCCGCGGTTGCGAGCCTATGCTCGGGAAACTGTCATCGCCGAGAAGTTCCAGGCCATGGTTGCGCTGGGCCGTACGAACAGCCGGATGAAGGATTTCTACGACATCTGGACCCTCAGTCGAGCGTTCACTTTCGATGACGACAGGCTGTCGCGCGCGATCGCCGCCACGTTCGCTCGGCGCGAGACTTCGATTCCGACCGAGACGCCGGACGCGCTCACAGCCGCCTTTGCGGCAGACGAGCAGAAACAGCGACAATGGCGCGTATTCGTCGAGGATGTCGCTCTCGATCCCGGGGCTCTGGCTGATGTGATCGAAGACATCGCCGCTTTCCTCATGCGTCATGCGGCTTTGGCGACACGGCTGAACGAGGGGTCTGGGTAATTCGCTGGGCCTCTCGGGTACGCCTGCTGTCGCGTCCTCGAGGAGCGCTACGAAGAGGACGGCGTCCCCCAAGTCCGGGGACGCGGCCATCGCGCGTCGATCTACGGAGAGCGCGGCAGGGCAACCCGGCTGCGAAAGACACGGCTCTATCGGGCCAACATGCACGGACGGACCCACTATCTCGCCGATCACTGGGCGGATGCCCCCTACTCGCAGTACCAGGACCACGTCGTCGACTGGCTGCCGAACGAGCCCGAGCATCTGATCATCGCATACGACGAGAACGCCGTCCGGATCAACGTCACGAACGGCGCCCGTCGAACCCTCTCGCGCGGAAGGGAAGTCACTACCGAGTGGAGGACGGATCATCGGGGAGTCGTTCGAGGTCGGATCGAAAGTCGGGACTGGACGCGCCGCCAGACCTTGTTCGTTCGGCGGTCTGGAGAGTCAGACTGGATCGAGCTCATCGGGTACGACCCCTACGAGGAAGACGGCTTCGAGCTGGCGGGATTCAGTCCAGACCCGGATCGCCTCTACGTCTACTCCGATCTCGAGTCCGATCGGGCAGAGCTCTACGAGTACGATCTCGAGCAGCGTCGGATGATCCGGCGCATCGCTGCCGATCCCGGCTACGACCTGGACTCCGGTCGGGTCAAGCTGTCCCAGACGGACGGCCGCCTTCTCGCAATCGAGTGGTACGGAGAGCGCCTGCAGCGGAAGATCGTCGATCCCGACTTCGCACGCGCCTGGCAGATGCTGGAGAAGCTGTTTCCGGATTGCGAGGTCCGGATCCTCGGACGCTCGGCCTCCGAGGATCGATGGCTTCTACAGATCTCGGCGGATACGCGTCCGCCGGAGATCCATGTCTTCGAGCCGCAGCGGGGGCGCTCACTCCGGGTCTTCGAGCGGTATCCCGATCTTCGGGACATCGCCCTCGCACCGATGCAATCGGTCCGATACACGGCTCGCGACGGCCTCCCGATCCATGGCTATCTGACCCGCCCCATCGGTACGAGAGGGCCCGGACCTCTGGTCGTCCTGCCCCACGACGGGCCAGAAGGGAGAGACGTCTGGGGCTTCGATCCGGTCGTTCAGTTCCTGGTCGCGCACGGCTACAGCGTCTTCCAGCCCAACTATCGGGGCTCGACCGGTTACGGGGGGAACCATTCCCGCAAAGGCTTCGGTGAGTGGGGAGGCGCGATGCAAGAGGACGTGATCGATGGACTTCGTGCGTTGATCGATCGTGGTGTCGCCGATCCCGAGCGCATCGCGATCGTCGGCACAGGCTACGGCGGCTACGTCGCCCTGGTCGCGGCGGCGAAGGCCCCTGACCTGCTGCGTGCCGGCGCGAGCCTGTCCGGCGTGACCAACCTCGACATCCTCCTGGGGCGGGGACAGCGGTTCGTCGGACAGACCGAGGTCTTCGAAAAGCTCGTCGGTCGACGTTTCCGGGATGGCGA
>CAYWGW010000101.1:0-14084 GCA_964457385.1 uncultured Spirochaetaceae bacterium | reverse complement strand
GGCTCTCGAGCAGCGAGAGCAGATGCTGGCGCGTCGCGATCCGCCCGAAGGCCGACACCGCCGTCTCCCGCTCGATGGCCTCCAACAGGATCGCGAACGGCTCTTCGAAGGACGCATTGCCGAAGTCCTCGAGCCCCGACCGCCGCCGGGCCGCCTGCTTCAGGTCGTCGGGATCCAGCCGGATGCGACGTCGCAGGATCGGCCCGCCCAGTGCGTTCACGAGGCGGATCGGGCGGGGCAGTCGGGGATCGTCCCAATCCGTGATGCGGGTGCTCTTCGTGTGTGCGGGATTCGCGTCTGCGGCCGGGACCGGGGCCTTCATGATCTCTCCTCGCTCGTACTCGGACCGGACGCGAATGCGCGTAACGATTTGAGCACGGATGGGGAATCGGTATCGGATCCCGAGCCGGGCGCAGTGAGCCAGGCCTCGAGAATGCGGATCGTCTCGTCCTGCATCAGCGCGAAGAACCGATCGTCGTCGAGCCGCTCGAGGCCGGGCGGGTCTTCCGCGCGCTCCCTGCATCCAGATAGCGTATGCAATACGCTGATTGGCTCCAACGGTGGATTCACCGACTGATCGAACGAGAGGAGGCCTCCGCATGAGACTCGAAGGCAAGGGCGCCATCGTCACCGGCTCGGCCGACGGCATCGGTCGCGCGATCGCCCTGTCCCTCGCGCGCGAAGGGGCCAGCGTCGTCGTGAACGGACGCGGCGAGGGACCGGAGGGGCCGGCACGCGCCATGAAGAGGCTGAAGCGGTGGTGGGTGGGAGCGAGGCGGCAGATGGCCGGATCGGACTGATCCCCAGGCCCCAGGAGATCCGCACGCTGACGCGCGAGGTCGAGCGCGAGGGCGTCTGGAGCGTCGACGAGCCCTGCGAGCTGATGCCCCAGACCGTCGGATTCGATCTGTCGAATTCGACTCCGCCGTGCCCGCCCTATGAGATGGACAACCGGATCGACGCAGGCGGCGCTGCTAACCTGCGTCGAGCGAGCATTACGGACACGCGTGCCCCGACACGACGCGAGCGCGAAGGCACGAAGGCACGAAGGCACGAAGGCACGAAGGAAATGAGAATGACGCTACGAGGAGTATTGGCGGCCTGCGTGGTCATCGGATCGATGACTCTGGCGGGCTGTATCCACCATGGACGTCACGCGGGAACCGCTCATCACGGCCAGGATCCGCACGCCAGACATCACGCAAAACACCAGGCCTGCCACCACGCGGCCCCGCACGCGGCCCCGCACGAGAGCGTCTCCGCCGACTTCCCCTACGACTCGCGGTTCGTCGAGGTGCTCGGATCGCGCATGCACTACGTGGAGTCGGGCCAGGGCGAGCCGATCCTCTTTCTGCACGGCAACCCGACCTCCTCCTATCTCTGGCGCAACGTGATCCCCTTCGTATCGCCCCTCGGCCGCGCGATCGCGGTGGATCTAGTCGGATTCGGCCGCTCCGACAAGCCCGACCTCGACTACACCTTCCAGGATCACTACCGCTACCTCGAAGGCTTCATCGACGCCCTCGGCCTCGAGCGCATGACGCTCGTGATCCACGACTGGGGTTCGGTGCTCGGCCTCGAGTATGCCCGACGGCATCCGGAGAAGGTCCGGTCCGTGGCGATGATGGAGGCGATCGTGCCGCCCGCCTTTCCCATGGCGAGCTACGAGGCGATGGGGGATGCCCGAGGCGAACGCTTCCGCCAGTTCCGGAATCCCGAAACAGGTCGGCCGCTGTTGATGGAGCAGAACGTCTTCATCGAGCAGATCCTCGGCCGTGCCACATTGACCCGTTCCATGACCGAGGCCGAGATGACCCGTTACCGGGCACCCTTCCCGACGCCCGAGAGCCGATTCCCGATCTACGTCTGGCCGCGGGAGCTGCCGATCGGCGGCGAGCCCGCGCGCAACGTCGAGGTCGTCCGCGGCGTGGGCGAGTGGCTCGAGAGCTCGGCGACGCCGAAGCTGCTGCTCTACGCCCGACCGGGCGCCATCATCAGCCCGGAAGCCGCCGTCGCGATGCAGCAGCGCTACCGAAATCTGGAAGCGGTCTTCGTCGGCCTCGGATCCCACTACATCCAGGAGGATCAACCCGAGACGATCGGCCGCAACATCGCGCTCTGGTACCAGCGGCTATCCGGAACGTCATCAAACGCCCTCCCCGGAGCCGCCGCCTCCGTTGGCCCCACCAGAGAGACTGGCGAGGTTGGACGAAGCGATCGGGACCGGCAAGACTAGGCAACGATGGACCCTCTCTACGTGAGCGAGATCAACCGCGACGTTCCGCCGGCTCGACCTGGTGAGTTCGCGCCCGTCTCCCTCGGCCCGATCCTGGCCGACCCGCCGGTGGTGCTGGCGCCGATGGCGGGCATCACGAACGCGCCTTTTCGACGGCTCTGCCGAAGCTTCGGGGCCGGGCTCTACGTGTCCGAGATGATCACGGCGAGGGCGCTCGTCGAGCGCAACGAGAAGACCCTGCGGCTGGCCGAGTTCGATCCCGACGAGAGTCCGCGTAGCCTTCAGATCTACGGCGTCGATCCGCACTATGTCGGCGAGGCCGTGCGGCTGTTGGTCGACGAGGATCGAATCGACCATCTCGACATGAACTTCGGCTGCCCCGTGCGGAAGGTGACGCGCCGGGGCGGGGGCGCGGCGATTCCGGCGAAGCCGCGGCTTCTCGAGCAGATCGTGCGTTCCGCGGTACGCGCCGCGGGCCCGATCCCCGTGACGATCAAGTTCCGCATGGGCATCGACGACGACTGGCTGACCTTTCTCGAGGCGGGCCGCGTCGCCGAGGCCGAGGGCTGTCGCGCCGTCGCCCTTCACGCGCGCACGGCGGCCCAGCTCTACGACGGCGAGGCGGACTGGCGGGCGATCGCTGAGCTGAAGCAGGCGGTGACGTCGATCCCGGTCTTCGGCAACGGCGACATCTGGGAGGCGTGGGACGCGCTGCGCATGATGCGGCAGACCGGTTGCGACGGCGTCGTGGTCGGGCGCGGCTGCCTCGGCCGACCGTGGCTGTTCCGCGACCTGGCGGCGGTCTTCGCCGGGAAGGCGCCCGAGGATCCGCCGCGATTCGGCGAGGTGATGGAGACGATGCGCCGTCACGCGCGGCTGTTGATCGAGTGGGCCGGGCCACGCCATGGGATCCGCGACTTTCGCAAACACGCGACCTGGTACACCAAGGGATTTCCGGGCAGCACGAAGATGCGCGACAAGCTGATCCGAATCGAATCGCTCGAGGAGCTCGACGGGATCCTGGCGGAGGGCGACCCGGAGCTCGCGTTCCCGCCCCTCGCGATGCGAGCGAAGCGGGGCAAGAAGGCCGGACGCCAGCGAGTCGTCTTGCCCGAGGGCTTTCGCGAGAACCTCGCCGATGCGACTCCGCCCGAGGCCGAGGCCGAGGCCGATGGCGGCTAGCCCGACCGGTGGGCTCGGACTGGAATCGGAGGATCAGCGCCGGGCCGACGAGGATTGCCTTGCCGTCGTCCCCTCGTCGTCTTCGAGCTGGAAATTCTTGTCACGCAATCTCGTGAGCAGATCGTCGATCGTGCCGCGGCCGAGGACCTCGGCGAACTGGGAGCGGTAGTTCGAGACGAGGCTCACACCCTCGATGACGACGTCGATGATGCGCCACTGCTCCTCCCGCTCCCGGAAGCGATAGGCCACCTCGGCGCCATCGAACTCCCCACCCAGGATTCGCGTCTTGATCGTGACATCGTTGCGGGGCTCGATCTGTGAACCGTAGACGTCGACCTTCTCCTGGTTGTAACGGTCGAGCCGACTACCATACGTCCGGGACAAATGACGCTTGAACTCCTCAACGAACTCGACACGCTGATTCGAGTCGAGCTTCCGCCAGTTCCGCGCCAACACGAGCTTCGACATCGTCTGGAAGTCGAAGATCTCGTAGGCGATCTCCTTGATTGCCTCCACCCGCTCCTCGGCCGGCCGATCCCGCCGGGCGAGGATGGCCACGACCTTGTCGGCCGTCTCTTCCATGATGGCCCGAGGTCTGGATGTGAGGGCATCCTCTTCCTCCGCCGCGAGGGACAGCGACACGCTCGAGAGGATCCACACGACCCAGATGGAAGCCAGCGCCATCCGCTTCGGATTCGGGATGAAGGGCATCCACGGCCCGAATCGGCTCGGGGCAGGGCGTCGTTCGATCGAACCAACCAGATCAGGGAAGACCATCGACCTACTCCTCGGCGACGCTCGGATCACCAGTCGGGCTACCGGCCGAATTACCGGCCTCATCCAGCCCGCCCGAGAGGCCGTCGTCCCATTCTCGTTCGCTCCATTCCGATTCGTTCTCTTCGCGCGGAGTGTAGTCCTCCGACTTCCGATCTTCATGGACGCCCTCGTCCTCCTGGTCGTCGAACTCGTCGTCGAACTCGTCGTCGAAGAAGTAGAGGTCCTCGGCCTCCTCCTCGTCGAGCACCGGCTCGTCCTTGCGATCCGCCACCCGTGCCCGACGATTCTGGAGGTAGGCGTTCCGCACGAATGCGTAGAAGTCGAAGGCGTCGGCTCGGCTCTCCGCGATCTCCTCCAGGAGCATCGCCCGCTGGTTCAGGAGATTCGTACCCGTCAGACCGACCGAGGCGACGAAGGGAACGAACCAGTAGGCCGGTTGTGTGAAGGAATCGACGATCGCGCCACCCCCGTCGCGAATCGTGTAGGAGCCGAGGAGCGGGACGACCAGGTAGGGACCGGGCGGCACCCCCCAGTAGCCCAGGGTCTGACCGAAATCCTCGTCGTTTCGAGGCATCTCGACCATCGTTGCGATGTCGATGAATCCAGCGAGCCCGAAGGTCGTGTTGTAGAGCATTCGCAAGACGTCCCAGGCTGCTGCCCTGGGCTTCGCTTGCAGGATGTCGTTGAGGAGGATGACGGGCATGCCCAGATTCCGGAAGAAGTTGTCGAGCCCGGTCTGGGCGATCTCGGGTACGACGTAGTCCCATCCCCGGGCGACCGGCTCGAGCGCGTAGCGGTCCACCGTGTCGTTGAACGTGAATGTGGCCCGATTCATCGGCTCCCAGGGATCCGGGTTCTGGGGCGTCGCACATCCTGACAGCGCCAGACAGACCAGGGTCGGAAGCAGGATGAAGCCAGATCCACGCATCGCGACTATTCCTGCACGCCCGCGTCGTGGATGAGGTTCCCCACGAGCTTGTCGATGGAGAGTGCGCTCTCCGTGAAGACGAACTCTTCACCCGGCCGCAGGGACTCCTCCTCGGCGCCCAGCTCGACGGAGATGAACTGATCACCCAACAGGCCGGAGGTGCGGATGGCCGCCGACGAATCGATCGAAAGCTCGAGACCTGCGTCAACCTCCATCGAGACCTTCGCTCGCAGGTCTTCGTCGAGATCGATCGCCGAGACCTGCCCGACCTTCACGCCTGCGATCCGAACCGGCGCCCGAACGGAGAGGCCGCCGATGTCGTCGAAGGTGGCCCGCAGGACCATCCGTTCCGCCTGGACGATCTCGAGGCCGCCGACACGGAGAGACAGGTAGGCCAGGGTGGCGAGTCCAGCCAGGACGAAGAGGCCTACCATCAGATCGCGTGCTGCACTGTTCCTCATCGGAACTTCTCCCTCATCTGCGAGCCCCTGCGTCGCGGGTTCGCGGCGACTGGTTCAAACGCCCCAGAGCGCCGTGATCATGTAGTCGCTCAATAGGATGCAGACCGACGCCGTAACGACCGTCGAAGTCGTTGCGCGAGCGACGCCGGCGGCATTGGCCTCGCAGGAATAACCCTTATAGGTCGCGACGAGCCCCAGCAACAGCCCGAAGACGCCGCTCTTCACGAGACTCTGCCCGACATCGTCCCGAAACAGGACCGCATTCTCGAGCCCCGAGAGATAGATCCCGCCATCGAGCCCCTGCAATGCGACGCCCACCGCGTACGCCCCTGCGATCGCCACGACGATGAAGAGTCCGTTCAGGAGCGGGAGGGCCGTTGCAAGGGCCATCGCCCGGGGCATCACCACGAAATGGATCGGATCGATGGCCATCATCCGGAGGCCGTCGAGCTGCTCGCTCGCCTTCATCGAGCCGATCTCGGCGGTGATCGCCGAGCCGGCGCGGCCCGTCACGAGCAGCCCCGTCAGGACCGGCCCGAGCTCGCGAACCAGCGAGAGTCCGACCACCGCACCGAGCCCCTCTTCGGCCCCGAAGCGCGTGAGGGTGTTGTAGAGCTGAAGCCCCAGCACCATCCCGACCGTGAAGCCGGAAAGGCAGATGAGCGCCGCCGAAAGGACCCCCGCGTCGTAGAGGGCGCCGCGGTAGAAGCCCAGGCGGATGGGCGTCCGCGGTAGCGTCGCCAGGATCGACGCGCCGAAGCGCGTCACGCAGCCGAGCGCCTCTACGAGGGCGGTCGAACGGGACCCGAGTCTCTGGATCGCGCCGATCATGCGTCGCTCTCTCTTCCAGAAACGCCTTGAAGCTCGTGGAGCCGCGCCAGATAGGCCCGACCATCCTCGCCGAGAAACTCCGTGATCGACTCGTCCTTGCTGCCCGCCAGCTCTTCTGGCGAGCCCGCAACGCATCGTCCGTCCTGCAGCAGGATCAGCTGGTCCCCCATCCGCAGCGAGGAGGCCATGTGATGCGAGCTCACGACGACCGTCAGCCCGAGCTTGCGATTCAGGTTCACGAGCAGCTGCTCGATCCGGTTCACGTTCAGTGGATCGAGGCCGGAGAAGGGCTCGTCGCAGAGCAGGATCTTCGGCTCCAGCACGATTGCCCGTGCGAAGGCCACGCGCCGCAACATCCCGCCCGACAGCTCACGCGGCATCAGGTCTTCTACGTCCTCGAGTCCCACCGACGCGAGCACCTTCCTCACGCGCTCCCGGATCTCCCGCCAGGAGCGGCGCCGATGCTCCCGAAGCGGCAGGCCGACGTTCTCGAGCACGGTCATGGAATCGAGCAGGGCCCCGTTCTGGAAAAGCATTCCGATGCCCTTGCGGATCTCGGCGAGCTCCCGCTCCCGCAATCGCGAGAGGTCCTCGCCCGCGACGAGCACCTCGCCGGAATCGCAGCGCTGCAGGCCCCCGATCATCCGAAGCAACGTGCTCTTGCCGGCGCCGCTGCCGCCGAGCAGGATATGCATCCCACCGCGCCTGAGGCTGCATTCGAGACCGGTGAAGACCGGTCGGTGACCGAAGGCGAGATGGACGTCCCGCACATCGATGAAACGGGCATCGGCCTCGGGATCGACCGCATTCGCGGAGGCGTCGGCGAGGCGGGACAGAATCGATCCTCCGAGCGGGAGAAGCTTCGGAACCGACCGGATCGCCGAACGGAACGTCACGAAGCTGAAGTCGACCGCTAAAGTACAACAGACCCGAGAGCGAAGTCCATGCGGAACCGGCTCGCCGGAAATCCGTGCCGAGTCGGTGCCATCGGCGCAATCACGGATCTTCCGTACGTGCGGGAAACGGCGGCCGTAACGGCGGGCGGCAACCGCAACGCCAGCGGCAACGGCAACGGGAGGCCCGGACGATGCGGTTCGGATTCGCGCTGCGAACGATGGGGACGGCATCCACGCCCGGGATTCTACGGGAGAGCGCGCTTCTGGCGGAAGGTTCGGGCCTGGACGCGCTCTGGGTACCGGATCACATTGCGATCCCTCCCGACCAGGCGGAGGGGTCGGACGGGCGCTACCTGGACCCTCTCACCGCGCTCGCCTGGCTCGCTTCGAGCACCGAGCGGATCCGGCTCGGCACGGCCGTCCTGATCCTGCCCTATCGGCCAGCGCTGCCGACCGCGAAGGCGCTCGCCACGATCCAGGAGCTTTCGGGCGGGCGCCTGGAGCTCGGCGCGGGCGTCGGCTGGATGAAGGCCGAGTTCCGGGCATTGGGCGTGGATCCGCGAGCGCGCGGTCGCCTCACGGACGAGACCCTCGCCTTCCTGCGCGACGCCTTCGAGGCCGAGGACGACGCTCTCGAGATGCGGGGACAGCCCTTCGTCTTCCGCCCGCGCCCGCCCTGTCCGCGCTTCTGGATCGGCGGTGCGGCACCTCATGCGCTCGCCCGAACGACACGCTTCGGTGACGGTTGGATGCCGATGACGAGCGATCCGGAGGCGCTGGCAGCGCCGCTACGCGAGCTTCGCGACCGCTTCGCTGAAGCCGGACGGGGAGAGCCGCTCGTCGCCGTTTTCGGAGCCCTCGGCTCGGACTCCGAGGCGGCCGAGCTCGAGCGGCTGGAGGCGCTCGAAGCCCTCGGTGTCAGCGACTTCATCCAGGGCGGACGCTACGACGACCTGGAGGGCTTCCGTCGAGCCCTCGATCCCGTAGTCGCCCGGCGCGAGGCGCGCCCTCGAGACTGACCCGGCGCATTCGACCGCGCTGCATGAGCCGGCATAACCCTGCCCTGCAACCTCGGCCGGAGGCTACCTCGTCGCCGAGCTGCACACGCTCCTCGGCCAACCTGCCGGCAATCCGCGTGTGAGACGCATCCGGGCCAGACGATCTCACGGGATGCTCATAAAACGAGTGATAAAGACCACACTTCGTTCGGTCGATTGGACTTCGAGATCATCGCAACGAGAGGCCCATCGCCATGGCGACAGAAGAGCTCAGGGATTCTGGAGTGGACGCAATCCGGAGAACTCGGCGCCCCAGAAGCGCGCGCTCCAGCCGGGCCGCGGCAGGCTCCGCCACCATCGCCTTCATGCTCGCCCTCGCTCTGCTCGCGATCCCCCTCGCGATCCCAGGCACGGCTGCGGCGCTCAGCTTCCAGGCCGACTTCGTCTCTTCGAACTATCAGGTCCAGACGGGCGACACTTTCAGTGACCTGCTCCTCCAGCATCAGAGCGGCGGGCTGATCCAATCCAACGTCACGACCGGACTCGAGGACATCTCGACCGCAGTCTACGCGGCTGGAGTCGCGACGAATTACAGCATCCTGTTGTCGACGACCCTCGACGTCGGCGTATCCGGCACCTACACGTTCCAGGTCGGGACCGACTGGGGCCGCGGCGGCGGCACGGCCTTGATCGACAACACGAGCGGCTCGATCGTCAGCGAGCAGATCCTGACCGAGGACATCTGGTGGAACAACGACTGGAGCAACCCGGACGTCTTCACCACGACCTTCGACTTCCAGGCAGGCGATTCCTTCACATTGATATGGGTCGGCTTCGAGGGCTGCTGCGGAGGCTCCTCGACCGTGCGCTTCTCCATCGACGGCGCCGCCTTCCAGCCCCTCAACCAGACCCATCTCGAGCCCTTCGCCGCCGTTCCAGAGCCGACGACCGCCCTGCTGCTCGGCCTGGGCCTGCTCGGACTGGTCGGCGGCGGCCGCACCCCCAGCCGGCGTTCCTGACCGGAGAGCCAGCCCCCATCGCCGAGCGACCCTGGCCTATCCGATGACGGGGACTGCGTCAGAGGGTCTCGGTCATCAAGCGGCCCAACAGCTCGACGAAGGCGGCCGGATCGTCGAGTTGCCCCCCCTCCGCCAGGATCGCCTGACCGAGCAGCAGCTTCGCTGCGTCAGCGATACTTGGATCCGTAGGATCCGCCTCGAACCGCTTGCCCAGCTTCTCGAGGATCGCGTGCTGGGGATTCAGCTCGAGAATCGGCTTTCGCTCCGGAATCGCCTGGCCCGCCTGGCGCAGCATCGCCTCGAGCTGGGGCGAAAGATCGCCCTCCTCGAGGACCAGACAGGCCGGTGAGGTCTTCAGCCGGCTCGACAGACGGATCTCCTTCACGTCGTCCTGGATCGCGCTGCGCATCGCCTGAAGCAGGTTGCCCAGGCTCTCCTGGTCCTTCTCGAGCGCCTCCTTGGCCTTCTCCTTGTCTTCCTCCGAGCCGATCTCGACTTCCCCATGACCGATGCTCTTGAAGGGCTTTTCGCGGTATTGGATCGGCCCCTGGCTGGTCCATACCTCGTCGACCGGGTCGGAGAGGAAGAGCACTTCGATACCCTTTTCCTCGAAGGCCTCGAGATGGGGCGAGCGTCGAAGCACGTCGAGCTTGGGGCCGGCGATGTAGTAGATCGCTTCCTGGCCTTCGGGCATCCGGTCGACGTACTCGGAGAGGGAGACGAGCTTCGTCCGATCCGCCGTCGAGGGGGCGAGGACGAGGTCGAAGATGCGATCGCGCTTCTCGCTGAAGTCGAGCAGCCCTTCCTTCACCACGGGTCCGAACTCCGCCCAGAACTGCTCGTAGCGCTCCCGGTCCTCGCTGAGCAGGGACTTGAGACGCTCGACCACCTTCTTCACGAGGTGGTTCCGGATCGTCTTGATCTGCCGGTCCTGCTGGAGCATCTCCCGCGATACGTTCAGCGAAAGATCCTCGGCGTCGACCACGCCGCGTACGAAGCGCAACCATTCCGGCAACAGCTCGCGACACTCGTCCATGATGAAGACGCGACGCACGTAGAGCTGTACGCCGTTGTGCAGCCGCTCTCGATGGTAGAGATCGAAGGGGGCCTTCGAAGGGACGAAGAGCAGCGCACGCGCTTCGAAGGTGCCCTCGAGCTGGGTCCGGACCCGAAGCAGCGGGTCCTGGAAGTCGTGGGTGATGTGCTTGTAGAACTCGTGATAGTCGGACTCCGCGACATCATCCTCGGGTCGCGTCCAGATCGCCTTCATCGAGTTGAGCGGCTCCTCGAGCTCGCGGCGGGTCGGCAGGACAGCGGTTGCCGAGGCGCTCTTCGACGTCCCCGCATCAGCATCCGGCGCCTCCTCGGAAACCTTCTCCGCGTCGGTCTCCGGCGCGGGCTCGATGAGTGTCAACCTGATCGGATGAGCCACGAAATCCGAGTACTTCTTCACGATCTGGCGCAGGACCCACTCGTCGCAGAAATCCGCGAGCCCCGTCTCTCCGTCCACCGGCTTCAGCTTCAAGCGGATCGTTGTCCCCGCCTCCTCGCGCTCGGCGTCTTCGAGGTCGTACTCGCCCGCCCCGGTCGAGACCCAGCGCGTCGCCTTGTCCTCCCCCGCCCGACGGCTCACGACCTCGACCTCGTCCGCGACCATGAAGCTGGCGTAGAAGCCGACGCCGAACTGGCCGATCAGCTCGGGTGGAAGCTGCTCGCCCTTCTCCGCCTCCGTGTGTCGCAGGAACTCGAGGGTGCCCGAGTGGGCGATCGTCCCCAGATGCTCGATCAGCTCCTCGCGACTCATGCCGATGCCGTTGTCGGCGACCGTGAGCGTCCGCGCGGGCCGGTCGGCGGTGAGCCGGATCTCGAGGTCGCCCTCGGGCTGGAGCGCCGGATCCGAGAGGGCCTCGAAGCGTCGCCGATCGAGGGCGTCAGAGGCATTGGAGATCAGCTCGCGGAGGAAGACCTCCTTGTTCGAGTAGAGCGAGTGGATCATCAGGTCGAGCAGCTTCTGGGTCTCGGCCTGAAAAGCGTGTCGTTCCATCGATCGTAGGCTCCTGCTGAGTGTGGAAGAAGGCGGCGGTCCGAAGGGGCCGGGCATGCCCATTCCGGGGTCTCGGCGGAAGTCTCGACACGCGAGACGCCGGAGCAACCCCCGAAGGCTGGCGTCCCGGCGCCGGCTCGGGTCGGGTACGACCCGGCGCGCCTTGCCAGTTGTCCCGACGCCCGGTCGACGCCGCCGCGCTCGCTTCCCTACCCTGATCCCTCCGGACCTTCCCCCCCGGCGGCCCGGCGCGGCCAGGCCAGGCCAGGCCTGGCCTGACGCGGCCCGCCGGCTCAGCCCCGAACCGGGAGACATCCTTATATCTGGATATACAGATATAAGGATGGTACTATCCTCAGCCCAGATCGGAGTGTTTCGACCATGACTCAGCAGCCTTCCCGCCCGGAGCGAATCCAGACCCTGAATCGCCTGCTCGAGGAGCGCATCCTCGTCCTGGACGGAGCCATGGGATCGATGATCCAGGGCTGCGGCCTGAAGGAGGAGGACTTCCGGGGCGAGGTCTTCCGCGAGCATCCGAGCGAGCTCCAGGGGGACAACGAGCTGCTCTCGATCAGCCGCCCGGACGTGATCCGCGACATCCACGACCAATTCTTCGAGGCCGGCGCCGACATCGTCGAGACCAACACTTTCGGATCGAATGCGATCTCGCAGGCGGACTACGGGCTCGAGCGGACGGTCCGCGATCTGAACCTGGCCTCCGCTCGTCTCGCGCGGGAGTCCGCGGATGCCTGGACGGCCAGGGATCCGTCGAAGCCCCGCTTCGTCGCAGGTGCCGTCGGCCCCACCCCCAAGACGCTCTCGATCTCACCCGACGTGAACGACCCGGCCGCGAGGAGCCTGACCTTCGAGACGCTTCAGAAGGCCTATCGCGAGCAGGTCGAGGCACTCATCGACGGCGACGTGGACATCCTGCTGGTCGAGACGATCTTCGACACCCTGAACGCCAAGGCCGCGCTGGTCGCCATCGACGAGGTCTTCGAGGAGACGGGGATCCGGCTGCCGCTGATGATCTCGGTGGCGATCACGGACGCCAGCGGACGCACGCTATCCGGCCAGACAGTCGACGCCTTCTGGCGCTCCGTCGCCCATGCGAGGCCGCTCTCGGTGGGCGTGAACTGCTCACTCGGCGCGACCGACATGCGGCCTCATGTGGCCGAGCTCGCGAAGATCGCCGACTGCTACGTCTCGAGCTATCCCAACGCCGGGCTGCCCAACGCCTTCGGCGAGTACGACGAGGAGGCGGCGACGACGGGCGGGCTCGTCGGCGAGTTCGCCACGAGCGGGCTGGTCAACATCGTCGGGGGCTGCTGCGGCACGACCCCGCCCCATATCCGGGCCATCGCCCAGGCGGTCGAAGGCGTTCCGCCCCGCAAGAAGCCGGAGCCGGAGCGCGGCATCACCTATTTCTCGGGACTCGAGACTCTGGTCATCCGGCCCGATTCCAACTTTCAGATGATCGGCGAGCGCACGAACGTCACCGGCTCGAAGCGCTTTCGCAAGCTGATCGAGAACGACGACTACGACACGGCGCTCGAGGTGGCCCTCGACCAGGTTCGGGGCGGCGCGAACCTGCTCGACGTGAACATGGACGAGGGCATGCTCGATTCCGAGGCGGCGATGACCCGCTTTCTCAATCTGATCGCGAGCGAGCCCGAGGTCTCTCGTATCCCGATCGTGATCGACAGCTCCAAGTGGACCGTGCTCGAGGCTGGCCTGCGCTGCACCCAGGGCAAGTCGGTCGTGAACTCGATCTCGTTGAAGGAAGGGGAGGAGGACTTCCTCGCCAAGGCGAGACTCGTCCGGCGCTACGGCGCGGGCGTCGTCGTGATGGCTTTCGACGAGCAGGGGCAGGCGGATACGGTCGAGCGCAAAGTCGGGATCTGCGAGCGCTCCTACGCGCTGCTCGTCGAGCAGGCGGGCTTCGCGCCCGAGGACGTCATCTTCGACCCGAACATCCTCGCCATCGCCACGGGCATCGAGGAGCATGCCGACTACGCGAAGAACTACATCGAGGCGACGCGGCTCATCAAGCAGCGCTGCCCCGGAGTCCACGTCTCGGGCGGCGTATCGAACCTCTCCTTCTCCTTCCGCGGAAACGACCGGGTCCGGGAAGCGATCCACTCCGCTTTCCTCTACCACGCGACCCAGGCCGGAATGGACATGGGCATCGTGAATGCCGGCCAGCTCGAAATCTACGAGGACATCCCGAAGGATCTGCTCGAGCACGTCGAGGACATCCTCTTCAATCGACGCGAGGACGCGACCGAACGGATGGTCGATTTCGCCGAGACCGTGAAGGGCGGAGGCAAGAAGCGCGAGGTCGATCTCTCCTGGCGGGAGGCCCCGGTCGAGGAGCGCCTCAGCCACGCCCTGATCCACGGCATCATCGACTTCATCGACGAAGACACCGAGGAGGCGCGCCAGAAGCTCGGCAAACCGATCGACGTGATCGAGGGTCCCCTGATGGACGGAATGCGCATCGTCGGCGACCTCTTCGGCGCGGGCAAGATGTTCCTACCCCAGGTCGTGAAGAGCGCGCGCTCCATGAAGAAGGCCGTGGCCTACCTCGAGCCCTATCTCGAGGCCGAAAAGGTCGAGGGCCAGACCAACGGCAAGGTCGTGATGGCCACCGTGAAGGGCGACGTCCACGACATCGGCAAGAACATCGTCGGCGTCGTGCTCGGCTGCAAC
>CAYWGW010000100.1:7679-14085 GCA_964457385.1 uncultured Spirochaetaceae bacterium | reverse complement strand
CGCCGACGCGGCGGCCAGCGGCTACCCGGGGTTCGTATTCGAGCCGGCGGTCGGCAAGGAGGGTGCGAAGGCATCGTGAGCGCGTGCAGCTCGGCCGGGCGTCCGTCGCCGCACTCGCCGCACTCGCCGCGCCGCGCGCTGCGTTCGAGATGAAGGATCGTCTGGTCGCGGAGCCGCGCTCGTGCGCGGTCAGCTGCCGGGTGGTGGCGGTCCGACCTCTGCGCGTTCCCGTAGATTCTTGAGCGTCTGGAAGGGCAGGTTCTTGGCGGCCTGCCGCACGAGCCAATCAGGTAGGCTCCCGCCCGGATCCGAGTCGACCGTGTAGACGACGTGGGTCTCGCCGTTTCCGTTCGGGGTGAGCTCGTAGGATCCGACCAGCCGAGGCATCCGGACGACTCCGCTCGTGGCGGCGAAGTCGGCCTCGTCGGTGCTGCGGAACTCGACCCGGATGCCGCCGTTGTCGAGTTCCTCGCGTGAGGTGCGTAGCACCACGTCGCGATCCGAGACGGGCCAGGGTGAGCCGATGCGGTTGTAGGTGAGGCGGCTGCCGTCCGGCTGCGGGAGTACCCGCGCCTCCTCGCAGCTGTGCTGCCAGTCGACGTAGGTATGCACGGCCGTCAGCCAGGCCAGGATCCGGGGGGCGCTCGCCTTCATCGTCGTTCTGCCGATCAAGATGGGCAGCGCGCGCCCCGGCTCGGCCTCCTCCTCGACCGTGATGCCATCCTCGACGCGCAAGACGCTGCGTTCGGCAGCCGCGGACCCGGCGAGCACGATCAACACGATCGCGATCGAGACGAGCGTGCAAACGAGGGAACGGTCTGATCTCATGCCCTGAGGATATGCCCTCGACGCCTCTGGCGCAGCCTTCGGGCTCGCAGGGCTCGATCGAAGACCCGAGCCGCTCGGAGGGCTGAGCGGGAAGGCCTGCGTCCCCACCGCCCGCCCCGCTTGCCGCACGGACGGCTGAATCAGACACCGATGCGGGTCGCGGCCCCAGGTCGACGGCCAGAGTTTGCCCTGCCGCTCCGGTGTGGTCCGCTCCAACACGGGGTTTCCCGTGGGTCGCGCCCGGAAGAGTCGCCCCGGAAGACGATCATGCGATCCAGAGATCAGCGCGCGTCGCGTCGCGAGGATCCGCGGGAGCTGCGACCGCTACCAGATCCCCCACGAGAGTCACCGCGAGAGTCACCGCGAGAGTCACCGCGAGAGTCACCGCGAGAGTCGTCCCGACCACGAGCCGCGCCACCGTCCCGACCGCCGCTTCGGCGTCGACGCCGCGATCTCGCCGCGGGCGCGGGCTGACCGTCGCTTCTGGACTCGTCGCTCTGCGGCTGATCACGCGTCTGTTCTCGCTCCGCTCCCTGCGCTCCGGCGTCCTTCCCCTCCGCCCGATCGCTCTGCGACGGTCGGTCGAAGTCCACGTCCGGGTCGCCGTCGAAGTCCAACGGCGGCGGCTCGGCGAGCGCGCGCTCGGAGGTGGTCAGGTAGGCGGCGCAGACACCCGCCAGGATCCGAAGTCCCTCGTCGCTTCCAGCAGCCTCTCGGACGTGGGGCAGCAGACGCTCGATCCGCGCCGTCATCTCGGCCTCGGCGTGCTCGAGGTTCTCCGCGTCTGCTCGGGCTCGGAGCGTTTTCCACTCGGCCTCGAGTCGTCTCTGCTCCTGCTGCTTCTCCCGCTGCTGCTTCCGGCGCTCGATGTCGCGGTCGGTCGGCGCCTTGCGCTCGCTCACCGCGATGCCGATGACGAGCTGCATGTGCTTGAAGTTGCCGATGTCGAGTCCCGAGACCAGGGAGATGGCGACGCCGGACTTGCCCGCCCGCCCGGTGCGTCCGGTGCGGTGGACGTAGACCTCGGGCGAGTCGGAGGTCGTGTAGTTGATCACGTAGGCGAGGTCGCTGATGTCGATGCCGCGGGCAGCGACGTCCGTCGCGACCAGGAAGCGGAGCTTGCCGGCCTTGATCTTGTTCATCGCCTTCTCGCGCGCGGCCTGGGGCAGGTCACCCGAGATCTGGTCGATGTTGAAGCCGCGCTTGCCGAGGAAGGACGTGATGAAGCGGACGTCCGCCTTGGTGTTGCAGAAGATGATGGCGCTGTCCGGATCCTCGTACTCGAGGATCCGCGCCAGCAGGTTCTCCTTCTCGGAGGCGGCGCAGACGTAGTAGTAATGCTCGATCTGGCCGGGGGCCGTCTCGTCGCGATCGATCGTGACGTCCTCGGGATCCTTCAGGAAGAATCGCGACAGCGACCGGACCTTCTCGGGCATGGTGGCCGAGAAGAGATGGGATTGTCGCTTGCGCGGCAGATAGCTCGCGATCTCCTTCATGTCGGGCCAGAAGCCGAGGGAGAGCATCTCGTCGGCCTCGTCGAGCACCAACACCTTCGTGTGGTCGAGGTGCATCCGCCTGCTCTTGAGGTGGTCGAGGATCCGTCCGGGCGTACCGACGACGATATGCGCGCCCTTCTCGAGTCCTTCGAGTTGGGGGCCGTAGGCGACGCCGCCGTAGATCGGCAACACGCGCACGCCGCGATGGCGGCCGAGCTGCTCGAGCTCGATGGCGACCTGGTTCGCCAGCTCACGGGTCGGCAGCAGGACGATCGCCTGGGTCTCGGCGAGATCGGTTTCGACCGCCTCGACCAGCGGGATCCCGAAGGCCCCCGTCTTGCCGGAGCCTGTCTGGGCCTGGACGATGAGGTCTCCGCCCGAGCGCATCCGGGGGATGGCGGCGGCCTGGACCGGGGTGGGGGTGTGCCAGCCGAGATCCCGGATGGATTGTTGGATGTCGGGGGCGATGTCGGCGAAAAGTTCTGCGAGTTCAGTCATATGCAGGCGCCACGCTACTCCGCGGGAGCCCTCGGCGCAACGTGCACCCGGCACTCGCGGACGGTCTCGGCGATCGCCGAGGCCGCAGGATCGCTCTGAATCCCCGTCGGCTGCTAAGGTCGCGCGGATGTCACGGATCGGACCCTCGGATGTGGCCCACATCGCCCGGCTTGCCCGACTCGCCCTCACGTCGGAGGAGATCGAGGCGATGACCCGCGATCTCGAGCAGATGCTCGAGTACGTGGCCGCCCTCGAGCAGCTCCCGACGACGGATGTCGAGCCCACTGCCCACGGCTTTGTGTTGGCCACCCCCCTGCGCCCGGATCGAGCCGCGCCGCCGATGGATCCCGAGCTCGCGGTGGCCAACGCCCCGGCACGGGAAGGGACGGCCTTTCTTGTCCCGCGGGTGCTCGAGGGGGAGGGCTGAGGCATGGGAAATGCCGAGTCGCTCCTGGGCGCCGGGCTCTTCGCGCAGCGCGAGGCGCTCGATCGCGCGCAGATGTCTGCCGCCGATTTCCTCGAAGCGTGCCTGGCGCGGATCGAACGTCGGGCCCATCTGAACGCCGTCGTCTGCCTGCGCGCCGAGGCGGCGCGCGCCGAGGCCGAGGCCGCCCAGGACCGGATCGCGGCGGGCCGGCGGCTTTCGGCGCTCGACGGGATCCCCGTCCTCTTGAAGGACAACATCGTGC
Source organism: uncultured Spirochaetaceae bacterium (assembly GCA_964457385.1). Lineage (GTDB taxonomy): Bacteria > Myxococcota_A > UBA9160 > UBA9160 > UBA4427 > UBA4427. The sequence goes on along the minus strand of CAYWGW010000100.1, from coordinate 10,574 downwards.
AGGCCGGCGAGCCAGCCGGCTGTGCCTCGCGCATCCTCGAGTCTTTCGTCTCTCCCTACGATGCCGGGGTCGTGGAGCGCCTGCAGGCCGCTGGGGCGATCCTCGTCGGGCGCGCCAACATGGACGAGTTCGCCATGGGCTCGTCGACGGAGAGCTCGATCCACGGGCCGAGCCGCAATCCCTGGGATCCGGAGCGGGCCTGCGGTGGGAGTTCCGGCGGCAGCGCGGCGGCGGTGGCGGCGGGACTCGTGCCCCTGGCCCTCGGCAGCGATACTGGCGGGTCGATCCGGCAGCCGGCGAGCTTCTGTGGGGTCGTCGGTCTGAAGCCGAGCTATGGGCGCGTATCGCGCTGGGGACTCGTGGCCTTTGCGTCCTCGCTCGATCAGATCGGCCCCCTCGGTCGCCGGGTGGCGGACTGCGCCCTCGCTCTCGAGATGATCGCGGGTCACGACGCCCGCGACTCCACGTCGCTTCCGGAACCCGCTCCTCGGCTCGTGGAGGGCCTCGACGGGAAGGTGGATGGGCTCACGATCGGTCTGCCGCGCGAGTACTTCGCCGTCGAGGGTGTCGATCCCGGGGTGCTGGCTCGGGTGCGCGAGGCGATCGGTGTCCTCGAGGAGGCGGGGGCCCGCTTCGTCGAAGTCGGGCTGCCGCATACGGCGTATACGATCGCGACCTACTATCTGATCGCGACCGCCGAGGCCTCGAGCAACCTCGCGCGCTTTGACGGCGTTCGGTACGGGCGGCGGGCGGAGAAGGTGGAGGATCTCGCGGATCTCTACGAACGGTCGCGCTCCGAGGGCTTCGGCGCCGAGGTGAAGCGACGCATCATGCTCGGGACCTACGTCCTCTCCGCCGGCTACTACGAGGCCTACTACGGCAAGGCACAGCGGGTGCGCACCCTCATCCGGCGCGACTTCGAGCAGGCCTTCGAGGGCTGCGACCTGCTGCTCACGCCGACCTCGCCCGAGACCCCCTTCCGGCTCGGCGCGAAGAGCGACGATCCGCTGGCGATGTATCTCTCGGACGTCTTCACGGTGTCGGCGAACCTGGCGGGATTGCCGGCGCTCTCCCTGCCCTGCGGCCGGAGCGGCGGGCTGCCGGTCGGGTTGCAGCTGATCGGTCGACCCCTCGACGAGGCCACGATCCTGCGCGTGGGCGACGCTTTCGAGCGTCGCACGGAGCACCACCTCGCCGCTCCGCCGGAGGTCGAGTGATGGCGGAGCGGCGTGATCGCTGGGAGCGGGGTCGCTGGGAGATGGTGATCGGGCTCGAGGTGCACACCCATCTGAAGACGGCGTCGAAGCTCTTCAGCCCGGCGCCCGTCCTCTACGGGGCCGAGCCCAACCATGCGGTGCATCCGATCGACCTCGCCCTGCCGGGCGTCCTGCCGGTCCTGAACGAGCGCGTCGTCGAGCTCGCGATCCGTCTCGGTCAGGCGATCCACGCGACCGTGAATCCCCTCTCGGTCTTCGCGCGCAAGAACTACTTCTATCCGGACCTGCCAAAGGGCTACCAGATCTCGCAGTACGAGGAGCCGATCGTCTCGGAGGGCTGGCTGGAGATCGACGTCGAGGAGCCGGATGGACCGGGGCGCAAACGCATCGGAATCACCCGGGCCCACATCGAAGAAGACGCGGGTAAGTCGATCCACGCGGATGCGATCGCCCGCGGCGAGGGTTCCTGCATCGACCTGAACCGCGCCGGCGTGCCCCTGCTCGAGATCGTTTCGGAGCCCGATCTGCGGACACCGCAGGAAGCCTCCGCCTATCTGCGCACGCTCCGCTCGATCCTGCGCTACATCGAGGTCTCCGACGCCGACATGGAGAAGGGGCAGCTCCGCTGCGACGCCAACGTCTCCATCCGCCCTCGCGGCTCGCAGGCCTTCGGGACACGGACGGAGATCAAGAACCTGAACTCCTTCCTGCACGTCGAGGAGGCGATCCTGTCCGAGGCGTTGCGGCAGGTCGAGCTGGTCGAGGACGGCGGCGAGGTCGTCCAGGCGACGATGGGCTACGACCCGGAGCGGCATCGGACCAGCGTGCAGCGCCTGAAGGAGAACGCCGACGACTACCGCTACTTCCCGGACCCCGACCTGATTCCGCTCCGGATCGATCCCACCCGCATCGAGGCGATCCGCGCGGAGCTGCCGGAGCTGCCCGAGCGAAAGCGGGCGCGCTTCGAGTCCGAGTACGGTCTCTCCGCCTACGATGCCGGCGTGCTCACCGCGAGCCGTGGCCTGGCGGATTTCTTCGAGCAGACCGCCCGGGACTGTGGCGCGCCCAAGAGCGTGGCCAACTGGATCACCCGCGACCTTCTGCGAGAGCTCCGGGAGCGTGATCTCGAGGTGGAGGCGATGGCGCTCACGCCGGGAATGCTCGCCTCGCTCATCGGGCTGGTCGATGCCGGCCGCCTCACGGCCCGCAGCGCGGCGGAGATCTTTCCCGAGCTGGTCGAGCGCGGGGGCGATCCCGAGGCGATGATGCTCGAGCGTGGCCTCGAAGCCGTCTCGGACGTCGCGGCCATCGATGGGCTCGTCGAGCAGGTGATCGCCGCGCATCCCGAGGTCGTGGAGCAGGTACGGCGCGGCGACGACAAGCCTCTCAACTTCCTGATGGGACAGGTCATGAAGGCGAGCCAGGGCAAGGCGGAGCCCGCTGCGGTGCGTCGGACGCTGATCGGGAGGATCCGCGCCTGATCGAGTCCGACCCGATCCCGGCGACGATTCGCGCGCGCGCCACCGAGGCACTCGGCGCACCGGTCGACTCGGCCCGCCTCGAGGTCGCTCTGCTCCCACCCCGACTGATTCCCGAGACGCCCAATTTATCAAGACGGACAATCACTTCACCTGAAGGCCGCCAAATCATAACATTATATGATCCGGCTACCTTGCTT
>CAYWGW010000100.1:0-7669 GCA_964457385.1 uncultured Spirochaetaceae bacterium | reverse complement strand
AGGGGAGCAAGGCTCTCCGCCGAGCCGATCGACTGGCGGCTCGAGGGCCTTCGGCTCGACCGCGCGGGACCCTCGATCTGGACCTGGCCACGGCTCGCGTCCGCTATCGCGATCGGTTCGTGAAGCGGGCGGGGATGCGCGCCGAGATGAAGAGCCGATTCATGCCCGACTCGAAGGGGAGGCCGTCTTCGAAAGTCGGATCAAGCTCCACGACCTCGACGGGATTCCCCTTGCCCGGGTCACGAGTACGCTCGCAGATCCGAAGCTGAAGATGACGCCGGAGACCCTCGCCGCGGTGCCGAGGCTGCTCATCCAGGCGACGGGGCTCGAAGTGCTCTCGACCGGAGTCGGCAAGGCGCTCGAGCAGGTCCTCGGTGGAGCGCGCGACGGCAACTAGCAAGCATGAGACTCGCAGATCCGGGGGCTTCGGATCCGGTTCGCGGACACCGCTCGGCATGCGAGCAGACGTGTCCTCTCGGTCCGTCACGGACCGGGAGCGTTTCTCGTCGACGTCGATCGCCTGATCCCCGAAGCGGTTCACCCCGTCCCCACGCCGACCGATAGGAGTCCACGGGGAGAACGTCCGATGTCCGTCCTGATTCTATGTGTCCAGCGGGATCGCGAGGTCTGCGAGCTCTACGCCACGGCCCTCCGAGCCGAGGGCTACGAGGTCCTGCCGGCCCATGACGGTGGACAGGCACTCGAGATCCTGCGTCGCGACGAACCGGACTTCGTCGCGCTCGACGTCTACCTGCCGCGACAGGACGGCTTCGAAATCCTGGCCGAGCTGCGTGCGATGCCGGGTCGCGAGCAGACGCCCGTGCTGATGCTCTGCGAAGGGGATCTCACGGCCGGGCTCGAAGCGCGCGCGGAGAGCCTGGGAGCCCTCGGGATCGAGGCCGCGCCGCTCCCGCCCGAGCAGCTGCTGGCCCGGATCCGGGGCGCGCTGAAGCCGGAGGTCCCCGTCGGTGTCGGATCCCTGGTCCGTTCGAGCGCCCCGCCACTCCTGCGCGAAGGCCAGCTCCGGGACGTTCCCTTTCCGGAGCTGCTGCACCATGTCCATCGGTCTCGGCTCGACGGCGTCCTGCTGCTCGAGCACGGCAGCAAGAAGAAGGCCATCGAGATCCGGGAAGGCTGGCCCGTCTCGATCAAATCGAACCTCGTATCGGAATGTCTCGGCTCCTATCTCGTCGGTATCGGTCGCTGCACGAAGGAACAGATCGAGCAGTCGACTCGTCGCATGAAGGCTGGCGAGGGGCTGCAGGGGCAGATCCTGGTCGCGATGGAGGTGCTCTCCGAAGACGAGGTCGTCGGGATGATCCGCGACCATGCGCTCGCAAAGGTCTACGAGATCTTCGGTTGGCTGGACGGAAGGTTCGCGATCCGGCCCGGGGCGCGTGTGCAGCGCGGCACGAGCATCGGGCTCGAGGACCATCCGGTGAAGCTGATCCTGGAGGGGGTGAAGCGGTCGACCCGAGGCAAGCTGATCGATCGCTGCTTCGAGCGAAACCGGGAAGCCCGTCTCCGGAGGACCGGCGATCTCGAAGGCTCCGGGCTGGAAACCCTCACGCTCGATGCGGCGGACCTCGCGTGGATCGGTCGGCTCGACGGCGCGACGCGGATCGGTGCTGTGCTCGACGAGCCGGAGGCCCGGCGGCGGATCGTCTACGCCCTGCTGGCGGCCGGTTTCCTTCGGATGGATGCCGGATCCGGCGATTCAGTGGACGGCCGAGGGGGCGACGAGTTCGAAGCCCATGGAGCTGCCTACGCCTTCGATGCTTCGGAGGAGCAGCGAATCCGGGCGGAGCTCTCCGAGCGGGCAAATCGTCAGGAGGACCAGGACCACTACGGGGTACTCGGGGTCTCGAGCACCGCAACCGACGGCGAGATCCGAAATGCCTATGCAGCCCTGGCGAAGCAATCCCATCCCGATCGCTACCACGGCGCCAGCGGCTCTGTGCGCCAGCTCGCCGCCCGGGTCTTCGAGCGTATCAGCGAAGCCTACGCTGCGATCGCGACTGCCGAGGATCGCGCGGCCTACGAGCGGGAGCGCTCCCTCGGTCGTCGCGTCGCCCAGGTCGAGGATGAGGGCAGACGTGCACTCGACGCCGAGACCGAGTTCCAGCGGGGCGAGGCGCGGATGGCGGCGCGGGATTACGAAGGCGCGCTCGTCTGCTTCGGGCGGGCCGTCGAGCGTTTCCCCAGCGAAGGGGAGTATCGGTCCCACTACGGCTGGTGCCTCTATCTCTGCCATCCGAACGACGAGGTGATGCTGACCGAGGCGCTCGAACACTGTCGCGAGGGCGTGAGGCTGGCAAAGGATCGGGAGAAGCCCTATCTCCTGCTGGGTCGGCTCTACAAGGTGATGGGAAAGACGGTCGCCGCGCGGAAGATGTTCACCCGGGCGGTCGAGATCAGGCCGCAGTGTGTCGAGGCGATGCGCGAGCTGCGGATCATGAACATGCGTCGCGACAAAGACAAAGGCGTTCTGAAGCGGTTTTTCAAGCGCTAGCGCGGCAAGCCCCGGCTCCGGTCGCCTGCCGGTGTCGCATGACCCGACGATCCGCGAGAAGCCATGTCCGTTCCGATGAAGGACATGACGATCGCGAAGGACAGGGGAAGGATATGGGGAAGAACCAGGCAGAGAATGTCGCGGGAAGCGTGACCGGTGAGGAGATCTGGCTCGACGGGAAGTTCGTCAAGTGGTCGGACGCCAACGTCCACATCCTCACCCATACGCTGCATTACGGACTCGGAGTCTTCGAGGGCATTCGCTGTTACGCCGGAGATGACGGAAGGTCGTCCGTGTTCCGCCTGCCGGAACACGTCCGACGGCTCTTCGACTCCGCCCGGATCAACCTGATGGACATCCCGTTCTCCCCCGACGAGATCTCGCAGGCCTGCCTCGAGTCTCTCAGACGCAATCGTCTCGCTGCAGGCTACATCCGGCCCCTCGTCTTCATCGGAGACGGTGCCATGGGTCTGCATCCCGGAAGGAACCCCGTCCGCGTGGCCGTGATCGCCTGGGAGTGGGGCAAGTATCTCGGCGACGAAGGCGTGGTGAAGGGGATTCGGGCCAAGGTCTCGACCTTCGCCCGACATCACGTGAACGCCAAGATGACCAACGGCAAGACCTGCGGCGACTACGTGAACTCGATCCTCGCCAAGCGTGAGGCGCTGCTCGACGGGTTCGACGAGGCGATCATGCTCGATACGCAGGGACTCGTCTCCGAGTGTACGGGCGAGAACATCTTCGTCGTGCGGGACGGTCGCATCCGGACCCCTTCGCTCTACAGCATTCTCGACGGCATCACCCGTTCTTCGATGATCGAGATCGCGCGCGATCGCGGCTTCGTCGTCGAGGAGGCGCAGCTGACGCGCGACGACCTCTACGTCGCCGACGAGGTCTTCCTCACGGGCACCGCCGCCGAAGTCACGCCGATCCGCGAGATCGACCACCGTGTGATCGGAGAGGGTCGGAGAGGGCCGGTGGCAGAGGAGCTGCAGGCCGCGTTCTTTGACGTCGTGTCGGGACGCGACGCGCGCTACGACCGCTGGCGGACCTTCGTCTGATCTGATGCCCCTGACCTCTACGGAGAAGGTCGGGCTGGGAGATCGATCCGCCGAGTCGGGATCCGGGCCCCTGGCATCGATCCCCCACCCATCCTCCTGCTTGCTAGAAGCGGACTCGCAATCCGAAGCGGACGTCCCGGCCCGGGAGTAGCACTTCGTCTTTGTTGAAGGAGATGTGGTTCCGTCCGCGCACGTCGGTCAGGTTGCGGGCCGTCAGGGTCAGTTCCGTCGGAATCCGATCGCGGAGCAGCCCCAGTCGATAGGCGAACGAGGCGTTGAGGTAGGTGAAGTTGTTCGTTGCGGTCTCGAAGGCGCCGATGTTCTCCTGGGCCTCGGTCCGAACGAAGCCCACGCGGGCATCGAAGGACTCTGAGAGGTAGTACACCCCGCCGCCCCATCGGATCGGCGTGATGCGCGGCAGGTTCCGATCGGCGCCGTCGAGGAAGCGGGCGCGCACGAAGTCGAACCGGCCGTCGACGCCGAATCGACCTCCGAGCAGGGTGAGGAGATCGAGTTCTCCCGAGATTTCGGTGCCGTAGAAGAGGGCGTCCCGGGCGCGGTACTCGAGCTCGTCGAGGCCGTCGGGATCACCAGGCGCCGGGTTGCCGTCCTCGTCGACCACGTTCCCCGTCAGGCCGCCGAAGATGAAGTCGTCGTAGCGCGTGATGAAGGCCGACCACGCCAGGCGTCCCCGTGAACCCTTGATCTCGGCGCGCAGGTTTCCCGCGTAAGACGTCTCCTCGTCGAGGGTCGGGTCCCCGATCTCGAAGGTCTGGGTCGCCTCGTGCGCCCCGCGCGCGAGCAGCTCGACCTGGGACGGAGCGCGCTGGCTCACGGCACCATTGGCCCCGATGGTCAACCAGGGAAGAGGGTGCGCCACGAGCCCCAGCGCACCGCTCAGCGGAACGAAGTCCTGGTCCTGTCGAGTGTCGGTGATGTCGGTCCCCTCGACCCGGGTCTGCTCGACGCGGAATCCGAGCTCGGCCGTGAGGTTGTCCAGGATCTGTCGTTCCTCGAAGAGGTAGACCGCCACCGTCCTCGTATCGGCCGGGGAGAGGAACTCGGCGGCCTCACCCTCGCCGCGGAAGTCGCGCGTGCGTCCCTGGAGCCCGATGGCACCGACGAAGCCCATCACGGGATCGTGAAGCACCTCGAGGCGCCCCTCGAACTCCTCGTTGCGAAAGGTCTGGCCGACCTCGCCACCCGCAATCTCGTCGTGCTCGTAGTCCGAGTAGACGCCTCGGACGCGAATGGACCGGATCCCCGGGATCGGCTCGAAGAGATCGCCCTCGAAGCGGAAGCGATCCGTCTTCATGTCGATCTCGACGCCCTCGCCGTCTTCGGGGATGCCGTACTCGCTCTCGACGCGTTGATAGGAGAAGCCGAGCCGTCCGACATCGTCGATCCAGGCGCCGCCCACCGAGCCGTTGAAGGACTCGATGTCGGTTCCCGACTGCACGCGGGGCGAGTCGTCGTTCGGGATCGAGTAGTCGTTGCTCCGCCGCAGGGATCCGTCCGCATGCCAGGCGAGCTTCCCCGCGCGACCGTCGAGGCTGGCGGCGAGGTCGCGTTGATTGGCGACCGTGCCCAGCTGGCCGAAGACCTCGCCGGAGATGGGCTCGTCCGGAAGCCGATCCGGGACACGATTCGTCAGCACGTTGATCACGCCGGCCGAGGCGCCGCCGCCGTAGCGCAGGGTCGCCGGGCCGCGGATGATCTCGACACGCTGGGCGGCCAGCGGGTTGATCGGAACGGCGTGGTCCGGGCTCTCGCGCGAGACGTCCTGCGTTCGCAGGCCATCCTCGAGCACCTCCGTTCGGAACGCATCCTGGCCGCGGATGACCGGTCGACTGGCTCCTCCAGAGAAGCCAGTCGACGAGATGCCTGGCATGAAGCTGAGGGTCTCGCCGAGCGTGGAGCCGAGGTTGCGGAGCAGCTCGTCGCGTTCGATCCGCTCGACGGCGATCGCGATCTCGTCCCGGTCGTGTTCGAGGGGAGAGGCCGTGACGACGATCGTCTCCGTGGGCTCATGGTCGGGGTGCGCATGCTCGTGAGCATGGTCGGGCTTCGTGTCCTCGGCGCGAATTGTGGACGCGGAGAAGAGACAGGAGAGAGAGCATGAGAGGGAGAGAGCAAAGGCGAGGCTCTTCGAAGCGAGGGGGCGCTCGCTTCGGAAGCGGCTCCAATGGGACATGGATCGGATCCTTTCGGCGCATGTCCGAAGTCTCGGGCATGCGTTTGGCTCGTCTGGAGGAGGGAGCGCCCGCAAGTTGATCGACGTCCGAAATCGGACACGGTAGGCGGGAGAGCCGCTGAATGGCTCCCGCTCGGGAATCGATGGATACGACTCGGGGCTACGCTCTGGCGGACTCAGGCCTGGGCTGCGGCGGGCGGTCCGCGGGCGGGATGACGGGCCGCGAAGATCCGTACGCGCAGCTCCGGATCCCGTCGGTCGGCGGGGCGGGTCGGTGCCTCCGCGATCGCCAAGGCCTGCGCGCTCAGGCGATCATGCGGATGATGTTCGGCCGATCGGCAGATGCTGCAGGGGTGGGATTCCAAGAGCGGTTGGGAGGAATGCTCTCGATGATGATCGTCGGCGGAGACGAAGTCGCCCGCGCGGAGCGAGTGGGCTGCGGGATGGTCGTGCGGGAAGGCGGTCCAGAGCACGAGGCCCAGGCTGAGCCAGGCGAAAGCCCGGAAGGCTTCACGAGTCGACCGCGGCATGCGGAGGGAATTAGCACGTCCCCTCGAAGCGCCGCAACGCGGGAGCGACACCCGGGATCACCCGCGTCGAGGAAGCTCGATCTTCGGGCTCTCCGGATCGGGTCGGTAGAGCACGACGGTGTGTCCGACGATGCCGCAGAGCGCCGACCCGCTGGACTCGGCGAGCTGGCGTGCCAGCTCCTTCTTGGCCTCGGGCTGACGCAGGCGGACCTTGACCAGCTCGTGGCTTTCGAGGGCTTCGTCGAGGGCACGCAGCAGGGGCTGGCTCAGGCCGCTCTCGCCGACGATGACGATCGGTCGGAGCGGATGGGCCAGGCTGCGAAGATGACGTCGCTGGGCGCCGTCGAGGACGGGAGGGGTGGGACGTCGGGGGCTCGGGGCATCGGGGGGCACGGCGGCCGAGCGTAGCCGATCCGCCGACGGACCCCATGGAAGCCGCGTCTGGGACTCAGGGAAGCGTCGGAGGCGGCCGATATCCGGGGGCGATGCCCGACAAGAAAGCGATCCCCCTCGTAGCACGCCTGGCGATCCAGCTCGAGATGCTGACCCCGAAGGAGGTCGAGCGCGCGTTGGCCGAGAGCGCCTCCTCTGGCAATCCCCGCCTGGCCCAGGTCTTCCTGCAGCTGGGACTCCTCGATCGCGCCCAGGTCCTGAAGCTGCAGCAGGTCCAGAAGGATCTGGTCGAACGTCATCGGGCGAAAAAAGCGGGCACCGATTCGCAGACGGCCGTTCTCGGTCGGATCGGCTCCAAGCCGTCCAAGCCCGCACCCGCCGCGAAACGGCCCGGTTCGGGCGAGGCGACGGATGACGAAGCCGTCCACCGTCGGGCAGCCCATGCGGCCCAGGCTGCGGCACCCATGACGACGCGGGATGTCGAGGACCTCGCTGCGGCACCCGAGAAGGCCCGCTCGAAGCCGGCGGCGCGGCCGCAGGCGCGGCCCGCACCTTCGCCGCGCGCCACCTTGCCGACTCCCACATCACCGACTCCTGATTCGCCGCGCCCGACATCGTCTCTGACCGCGCCGCCGGACTCCGGGCCGGGTGGCGCGCCGGCGCCGATGACGCCCGCGCCCGCCGAGGGAGAGCCGACCGTCTCGCTCGAGATCGCCGTGCCCACACCAGGTCCCGAGGATCGGAGTCGCCTCGAGGCGATCCTCGCCGCCGGCGTGCGGGATCGAGCGTCCGACGTCCATCTGCATACCGGGGGACCGATCAAGAGGCGGATCCACGGGGAGCTGATCACCTCCGACGAGGCGTCCTCCGCGCAGGAGATCGAAGGGATGGTCGCGGCTGCTCTCTCGGCGGAGCAACGCGACGTGCTCGCGCGCGACGGGGAGATCGACTTCTGCTTCGACCTGCCGGGAGTCGGTCG
>CAYWGW010000099.1:6706-14240 GCA_964457385.1 uncultured Spirochaetaceae bacterium | reverse complement strand
GGATACCCTGCCCGCGGTCGAGTTCCAGGATCCAGCCCGCCACGTTGTCGAGGAAGTAGCGATCGTGGGTCACGGCCACGACCGTGCCGGGATACTCGTGCAGGAAGCGCTCGAGCCAGGCCACGCTCTCGGCGTCGAGATGGTTCGTGGGCTCGTCGAGCAGCAGCATGTCGGGCTTCGAGAGCAGCAGCCGACACAGCGCCACCCGGCGCTTCTCGCCCCCGGAGAGCGTCGAGACATCCGCCTCCGGAGCAGGACAGCGCAGAGCCTCCATCGCCACGTCGAGAGTGCGATCGATCTCCCAGGCATCCGCCGCGTCGATGCGATCCTGCAGCCGGCCCTGCTTCTCGAGTAGCGCGTTCATCTCGTCGTCGTCCATCGGCTCGGCGAAGCGCGCCGAGAGCTCGTTGAACTCGTCGAGCAGGGCGCGAATCTCCGCCACGCCCTCCTCGACGTTGCCGAGCACGGTCTTCTCGGGGTCGAGCTGCGGCTCCTGCGGCAGGTAGCCCACTCGCAGCCCCTTTGCGGGTCGAGCCTCTCCGAGGAACTCCTCGTCGACGCCCGCCATGATGCGCAGCAGCGAGCTCTTACCGGCGCCGTTCGCTCCGAGCACACCGATCTTCGCACCAGGGTAGAAGGACAACGTGATGCCGTCGAGGATCACGCGATCCCCGATCACCTTCCGCAGATCGTGCATCGTGTAGACGAACTCTTGAGCCAAAACGCAATCTCCCCTGTGCTTCCGCGGGTCTCGCCGGAGCCCGCCTGAAGCCTGACGATAGACACTAGCTCTGCTGCCCTCGATGAGCAGTGGTAGACTCGACGGCCCCCAAGTCGCCGAGGATGGATTCCGCGCCGATGCTTCTACGGGATCTCGCTCCGGCCTTCTCCGTCTGCCTGCTACTGCTGGCTACGGGCTGCGGCCTCTTCGACGCCGACCGCCGGGACGTACTCGTGATCGTGCCTGCCGAGGACACGCTCTCGGTTGCGACGGCGGAGCGCTACGCCAGGGAGCATCGGATTCCCGAGCAGAGGATCCTGCGACTGGCGCTGCCGGCTGGGGCTGCGTCCGGATCCGGATCCGTTCCGATGGAGATCGACTGGCCGACCTTCCAGAGGCAGATCGCCGAACCAATCGAAGCCTACCTCGCCCGCGAGGATCCAACGGACGAGATCGAGATCCTCGTCACGACCCGCGGCCTGCCCCTGCGCATCGACCGCTGCGAGGACCGGAGCGGGCAAGTGGATGGCGACACGCGCGAGCATACACGAACGAGCGTCGCGCGCGACTGCCGAGCAGCCGCCCTCGACGCGGCCCTCGCCAGCCTCGGGCGGATCGATCCGACGAAGCCCGGGCTTCGGCGCGCCGCGAATCCCTTCTTTCGCGAGTCGCGCTCCTTCTCCGAGTTCCGACGAGCGCAGCCCGAGGCCCCTCTGCGTTTTCTGGTGGCGCGCCTGACCGACCCCGCGACCGCCGGAACGTCCGGCACGGCTGAGACGACGACCAACGCCCCACCCATCGCCGAAACGGATCCGCCACCACCCCTCTGGCGCATTGCGACCCGCCCCGGCGCGGCGCAGCGCGGTCCGGCGACCCAGGCATTGCTGTCGCCCATCACACAGCAGCTGTCCGTTCGGGGTTACCGCGTCTGCGACGACTGCGACCTGCCGGCGCGGGCGGCAAGCGGGTATGAAGTCATCGCGGGCGGCGCCTCGACCCCGGTGGAAGGCATCGTCTACGCGGATCTAGAGGAGTCGGAACCGCTCCGACGGGCGCTGGCCCACCGATCGATCTCGCTCAGGGCGCCGGGCCTGGTCATCGACCTCACGCCCCGTCTTCGACCGATCGCCGCCGATGCCCGCGACGCCCCCGCTCCGCCCGAAGCGTCGAGCACCGGGCAGCACGCAGCCAACGGGTCGTGGGCGCTGCGATTCGACCGGGCCATCTCGGATTGGCTCGCCGTCGGTGCGCGCGCGATCTCGACCCATCTCGACGACCCGGGACTGGCAGGCGTGACACGGCCCGCGGTTCAGATCGAGGGCTTCCTGGCCGGGCGATCCGCCGTCGAGTCCCACTACCGGAGCGTCCCCCATCTCGGCTGGCTCAACGTCTTCCTGGGTGATCCGCTCCTGCACGGCCCGACCCGGGATTGGACCTCGACCGGCGATCTCGACGGCGACGGAGTTCCCGACGCCGCGGACAATTGCCTGGCCCAGGCCAACCCGGCCCAACGGGACTCGGACACAGATGGCTACGGCAATCGCTGCGATCCCGACGTCGACAACGACGGCGTCGTCGAGAGCTCCTGGGGCCAGATCTATCCGATGGACGCTCGAGGCGATCTCGAGACCATCGCGTTGACGATCCGCGGCGGGCGATTCGACCCCGATCACGACCTCGACGGCGACGGCCGGGTCGACGAGACGGATCTGGCGCTCGCCCAGCTCTGGCTGTTCCGCGCCCCGGGACCTTCGGGCCGCGTCGAGCGGGTGGGTGGAGTGGGACGGGTGGAGTGAGGCGCCGGATCCGGCTCGGGCAGCCCATCGACGAGCACGAGCTCCCGGGTCCGCCTCGCCGGCACCCGCTCGCCGGGCGTGAGGATGCCGACCAGATTCAGCGGATCGCTGCCGCTGAGACGCACCCGCTCACCCGTTCGGGGACGCGCGCGGACGCGCGCGAGACCGTCGACGGCTTCGGGCAGCGCGAACTGCTCGCCGGTGAAGCCCGAGACGAAGCGCCCACCCCGGACCGTGCCGCGCGCCTCGAAGCGCCGCAGCGCCCAGACGATCTCGCGCCAGGGAATCGCCAGGCTCTCTCGCGCCACGACGTCGCGGAAGACGATGCCCCAGCGCTGCAGCAGCTGCTCCGCCACCGCTTCGGCGACCGCATCGGGCTCCGATACGGGCTCGCACATCGGCAGGCGCGACCAACGCCCTTCGACGCCCGACTGCGGCTGCGAGGCGAGTCCCCGCCGCAGACCGCGCCTCGCCCGTGCATTCGCCGGGCTCGGGGACGCTCGGCGTGCCCGCAGCGCAAGCAGCGATCGCAGCGCCTGGATGCCATCGGCGCCGACCCGGCCCTGCCCCACGAGCTCCCAGAGCGCTGCCTCCACCTCGCCTGACGATGCGCCTAGCATCGAGACGAGCTCGCCCAGGAAGAGCGCGCCCCGGGACCCGAGCAGCGTGCAGATCCGCTCGGCCAGGGGATCGGCCGGCGCGAGCGGATCCACCGTACCCATCGGGGTCGGAACCGGAACCGGCTGGGGTGCCCCGCGATGCCCCTGGAGCAGCCAGCCGAGATCGTCGCGCATCACCAGCGAGAGCGGCATCGATCTGCTCGTCGTCCCGCGGCTCGCCCTACGGTTCGTCGTCCCTCGACCCGGCCGTACCCGCTCCCCTTCCTGCGCCCGCACCCCTTCCTTCGCCCGCACCGCCGGCGTCGCGAGCCGCAGCCACGAGATCCGTCCCGAGAGGCAATGGGCATCGAGCCACTCCGGGCGATAGTCGCGCACTCGCGCCCGCAGCACCGCCGGCTCCCAGGCGCCCGCCGCGAGCTCGAAGCCCTGGAGCTGCTCGACGACCCGGGCCACGCCGAGCGGGCCCTCGAGCTGGCTGCCCGGCGCGACGTGCTGCCACTCGAGCAGGAAGCGCATCAGGTCGCGCGCGGAGGCCGGCTCGATCGACGCCCGCCGACGGCCCTGGGTATCGGCATGGATCCGCGCCAGCAGCCGGCGGGCGCAGACCTGCTCTGCCCCCGATCCGTCCTCCTCGAAGCGTCCCCGCAGCACGAAACCCTCGGCCTCGAGTCGCGCGACGCCGATCTCGACCAGTCCCGACCGCACCCCGAGCCGCGCGGCCAGCGCGGCGATCCCGATCGGTCCCGTCGTCTCGAGATGTCCGCGCAGCACATGGGCGATCCCTTGGTCCTCGGCGATCGTCTCGACCGCCGGCAAGCCTGGCCCCGCCCTCTCCGACACCGACGCCGATGCCCCCGCCCCCGGATGCAGGGCCTTCGCCCAGCCCGCCCGCTCGCGGGCAACCCAGAAGCCAGCGGTGCCACCACCCTTGGCTGAAGCGTTGGGAGACGCCGAAGCGATCGGCGGCTCGATCGCGAACGCCCGCCCGCTCGCCTCGAGTTCGCGGAAGAATCGCTGCCAGCGAGGCTCCGCGCGCCAGAGTCCGACCCCGAGCAGCAGATCGTGCAGCTCCTCGGCGTCCCGCGGCGCGGGCTCCGCCTGCGCCCGCACCTTCGCGATGGCCTCGCGATCGAGCTGCGAGAGATCGCGCTGCTCGATCGGCAGTCCCCGGCGCATCTTCACGGCGCGCGTGCGGCTCTCCTCGAGCGGCGCGTCGTCGAGGAAGGTGAAGGGCTTGCCGTTCAGGATCTCGTGGGCCAGTGGCGAGGGCTCGGTCGTGTCGACGCAGCGGATCTCGAGCGTGCCCTGCTCGATGCGCCCGACGAGCGCCGCCAGCCCCGCCGCGTCCATCGCGTCGGTCAGGCAGTCGTGCATCGTCTGGCGGACGAGCGGGTGGTCGGGAATCTCGATCGGTCCCGCGACGTTCTCCTGACAGGCCGCCGCCTGGGGAAAGACCGCCGCCATCAGGTCGTCGGACTCCATCCGCTGGATCGCCGGCGGATTCTTCTTGCCGTTCCGGAAGCGCAGCACGGCGAGCGATCGGTTCAGGTTCCAGCGCCAGCGCGCCGTGAACAGCGGCGTCGGCAGGATCGCCTGGCAGAGCGTCTCCTCGAGACCCCGGCTCGTGAGAAAATGCGGCACGTCAGCAAGCGGAAAGCTGTGATGCGGCCCGAGCGAGAGCACCAGCGCGTCGTCGCCCGCCGCCGCCTGCAGCTCGAAGTTGAAGCTCTTGCAGAACTTCTTGCGCAGCCCGAGGCACATCGCCCGGTTCAGGCGCCCTCCACGGGGCGAGTGGATCACCAGCTGCATGCCCCCCGCGTCGTCGAAGAAGCGCTCGAGCACGAGGCGATCCCGGGTGGGCAGCGCGCCCAGCGCCGCCCGCGAAACCCCGAGATAGCGCGCGATCTGGATCGCCGCGTCGGCCCCGATCCCCGTCTCGGTCTCGAGCCAACGACGGGCCTCCGCCTCGTCGCCCCGGGCGAGGATCGGATCGAGGGCCTCGCGCAGGGCCGAGACCTCGTCCGAGAGCTCTTCGGTCCGCGCCGGCGCCTCGCCCGCCCAGAATGGAATGTTGGGCTGTGCTCCTTCGGCATCCACCACCCGCACGATGCCCGCCTCGACGCGCCGGATCCGCCAGCTCGTGCTGCCGAGCAGGAAGACGTCGCCGGGCATCGAGTCGATCGCGAAGTCCTCGCCGATGCTGCCGATGAAGGTCTCGTCCGGATCCGCCACCACGCGATAGTCGGCCACCTCGGGAATCGCCCCACCCGAGGTCAGCGCCGCCAGCCGGGCACCACGGCGGGCCCGCAACATACGACCGATGCGGTCGTGATGGACGTAGGCCGCGCGCCGGCCGCGACCGGTCTCGATGCCGTCGGCGACCAGCGCCACCACCTCGTCGAAGGTCTCGCGCGCGAGCCCCTCGAAGGGCGCCGACCGACACACCAACGCGTAGAGATCGTCCTCCTTCCAGGGCTCGGCGGAACAGGCCGCCACGATCTGCTGGGCCAGGATGTCGAGCGGAGCCACCGGCGGCCTCACCCGATCGAGCCGCCCGGCCCGCACCCCCCGCAAGAGGCCCGCGCACTCCACCAGCTCATCGCGCGTCAGCGGGTACAGACGTCCCTTGGGCAGCCCGCCGCGGAAATGCCCCGAGCGACCCACGCGCTGGAGAAAGGTCGCGATGGCGCGCGGCGAGCCGATCTGGCAGACGAGTTCGACGGGACCGACGTCGATTCCGAGCTCGAGGGACGCCGTCGCCACCAGCGCCCGCAGCCTTCCCTCCCGCAGCGCCGACTCGACCCGCAGGCGGCGCTGCTTCGAGAGGCTGCCGTGATGGGCGGCGACACCGTCCTCGCCCAGGCGCTCGGCGAGCTGATGAGCAAGCCGCTCCGCCATCCGGCGCGTGTTCACGAAGACGAGCGTCGTCCGGTGCTGTCCGACCTGCTCGGCGATGCCGTCGAGGATCTCCGCCATCTGCTCGCCCGAAGCCACTGCCTCGAGTTCGCTGCCGGGCAGCACGAGCCCGAGGTCGAGCGCTCGACGATGGCCCTCGTCGACGATCGTGCAGCGGCGCCCGCTGCCCACCAGCAGCCGTGCCAGGGCCTCGATCGGGCGCTGGGTGGCCGATAGCCCGATGCGCACGGGGGACTCGTGACAGCAGGCCTCGAGGCGCTCGAGGCTCAGCGCCAGATGCGACCCGCGCTTGTCGCGGGCGAGGGCGTGGATCTCGTCGACGATCACGGTGCGGACCGGCCGCAGGATCTCGCGCCCACGCGGCGAGGTGAGCAGCAGGTAGAGCGACTCGGGCGTGGTCACGAGGATCTGGGGTGGCTTCTTCAACATCGCGGCCCGCTCGGCGGGCGTCGTATCGCCGCTTCGCATGCCGACCCGGATGGCGGGCGTCCGCATCCCCATCCGACAGGCCGTCTTCTCGATCTCCGCGAGCGGCGTCGCCAGGTTCTGCTGGATGTCTGCGGCCAGCGCCTTCAGCGGCGAGACGTAGAGCACCTCGACCCCTTCGGAGAGAGCGCCGGCGACGCTCCCGGCGCGGGTCGACCCGGGCCGCAACCCGGGATCGGGATCGGGATCGAGCCGGAACAGCTCCCCCGTGCCCTCGCCCGGCGCCACCCGCCGGGTCCGCCCACCGCGGCCATCCCACCCGCCGCGTCCGTCCCGACGGCCGCGCCCGTCCCGACCGGTGCGCCGATAAAGTTCGTCGATGCAGATCAGGAAGGCCGCCAGCGTCTTGCCGGAGCCGGTGGGCGCTGCGATCAGGGTGTTCTCGCCTCGCTGGATCGCCGGCCAGCCCGAGGCCTGGGGCGGACTCGGCCCGTCCGGGAATCGCTCCCCGAACCATCGGCGCACGGCGGGATGAAGAGACGATGCGACGTCCATCGGATCCTGCGACCCTAGCGCGTCGCCGCGATCACGTCCGCCAACAGCCTCCCGTCGCGTCCCTCGAGTCCGCTGTAGTGCTCGAGCACGACGCCGTCCCGGACCAGGAAGGTGATCAGGGTATGGTCGATGGTGCCGTCCTCCTGACGCAGCGAGCCGACCCCGAAGCCCCGCACGACCTCCGCCACGGCCTCCCTCGGCCCGGTCAGGAAAGACCAGCTCCCGAGGTCCGCCCCCCGCTCCCGCGCATAACGTCGAAGCGCCTCCGGATCGTCCGTCCCGGGATCCAGACTGATCGACACGAAGTGCACCTTCGATCGCAGCGCCTCGGGGATCTCCCGCTGCAGGGCCACCTGATTGGCGGTCTGTACGGGACAGGGTCCCGGACAGCTCGTGTAGATGAAGTCGACGAGGAGCACGCGATCACCCAGGGATTCCAGGCTCACGGGATCCCCAGCCTGATCGATCAGCTCGAAGTCCGGCACCGGACGCGTGCGTAC
>CAYWGW010000099.1:0-6606 GCA_964457385.1 uncultured Spirochaetaceae bacterium | reverse complement strand
CGATCCACGTCCTCCACCGTGCCCGTGGCAGAGTAACGCCCGGGGCCGCCCGGCAGATCGTCACCGCAGCCCGCCGAAAGAATCCCCAGACCTGCCCAGAGTAGAGCGAGTCCCCACCGCAACGACCGGATTCGTCGCCTTCCCGGAAGGGCCCTATTGCTCAGAACACCCATTGCCAACCCGTCCGCACCGCCCAGTCCTGCTCGAGCTGCGGCCCCTTCAGATTCTGGTAGACCGGAAGATCGACCTCGAGCGAGAGCCGTTGATGGGGGAGCCAGGGCAGCTCGAAGGCGAGCCCAGGACTCAGATCGAGACGCGTCCCCCCGCGTGCCTTCGGATTCTCGGAGGGTTCCGAGACGGGATCGAGACCGGTATCACGGCCGCGCGTATTGTTCTGCTTCTCCCAGCCGAAGCGGAGCGACGCGCTCAAGCCCGCGAAGAGCTCGCTGACGCCCCAGATCGAGGCGCCGAATCGACTGCCCTCGCGGTAGTCGAGTTCGTTGCGACCGATCGGATGCCGGCCGCGGACCTGGCCGCCCCAGGAGGTGAAGCGCCACTGGCCCCGGTAGGTCCAGCCCCACTCGAAGTCGAAAGTGCCGTTGCCGAGCTGTCCGTCGAAGGGAAGCCGGTCCGGCTCGCCGTCGTTGCGGCGGATGCTGCCGGTGGGCGCATCGAGGGCGAAGTGCACGTGGGAGGTCTCGCTGCCCTTGCGGATGAAGGGCACGACCACCGCGAGGCTCACGTCCCCCAATCCCTCGGTCTGGTTCTGGAAGCGGTCGAGATTCACGTCGAAGCGCTCGAGCTCCCGCTGGACGACGGGGATCTCGGCGACCAGGGTGACACGGGCATGAGGAGCGTAGGCGATGCGCAAGGTATGGGTCGTGATCTCGAGGGATCTCGGAAGGCGTTCCGAGGGCTCAGCGGGACGGGCCCGGATCTGGCTGGGGGATCGCTCGCGGTCGCCGATGCGAAGGCCCTGGCGCTTGCGACGCTCGAAGTCGTAGGAGAGCCGCCAACGCCCCGGGTCGAGGGGCTCCGCGTGCCGGACCCCGAGCGGCGGCGGCGGTCCGGGGCGGGAGGGCGCCTCGGGCGGATGCCCCCGCGCTCCGTCCGACGCGTCGATCGGCTCGTCCGTCGGTTCGTCCATCGGCGCCTCGACCGGATCGGAGCGAGCCGGACCGCGGACGACGAGGACCTGCGCGACGAGAAGGGATACGAGGAGCAGTCCGCGAAGCCGCATCGGGCCCAACCTAGAGAAAGCGCAATGGCCGGGCAACGCAGTCAGCTCGCACGCAGCGACGCCCGGAACTCCACCTCGAGATCCTCGAGGCTCTTCCGATAGACCCGACGGGCGGCCCGCTCGAGGCTTCGAGAACGCAGGACGGCGGACCAGAACGCCCGCAGCTTGCGTTCGCCGTAGCGCTGGACGAGATGGTCGATGAAGCCATGGGATTGCACGTAGGCCAGCTGGGCCGCCTCCGGACCGAAGCCCCCGAAGCTCGGCCCCGAGAGCGCCGCCAACGGAAGCAGTGCGTCCTGGCGCGCCGCGCCGACCAGCGCTCGCCGCCTCGCCGGCGGAAGCTGTCGTAGACCCAGAGCCCGTGCCTCGAACCACTCCGCCAGTCCCTCGTTCAGCCAGGCGGGCAGTCGAAAGCCCGGAGCCTCGGCGTCGAAGGCGGCATGCAACAGCTCGTGATGGAGCACCGAGATCAGGCGTCCATCGACCACCGTCCCGCCTCGAATGTGGATGGCGCCGCCGTAGAATCCCGCCGCCGGAAACCGGAACAGCCCGCTGAACTCCCCGTCGAAGATCGAGGGATCCCAGACGTAGACGACGAGCTTTCGCTCGGGCCGCAGACCCACCAGCGCGTCCAGGGCGTCGTAGGCCGACTCGAGCTCGCGCAGCACGCTCTGCTCGAAATGACGCGTACCGTGCAGGCCCCCGCTCTCGTCGAGGGCCACGTCCTGGTAGAGCGTGAAGTGGAACGAGTCACGCCGTTCGAAGCGACCGTCGGCACCCTTGTCGCCCAGGGCCGACACGCGCCCGCCCGTCGTCAGCAGGAGCATCACGCCCAGGCCGAATAGCAGGAGCATGCCGATTCGAGGCCGGGCCTCGTGACCACTGAGATTCCATCGCATGCCGCACTCCCCGAGTCGAGCCGCCACGATTCTCTCGCGACGATTCTCGAGCCCGGAAGATACCGCTTCTGGAGGTTCGGCTCAGAAGCCGAAGGCGCCGCCGCTGAAGAAGGTCGCGGCCGCGCGACCCGCGCGGGCGAGGAACTGGTTGAAGCGACGAGTCCGATCGGCCAGCCGGCGCAGGAAGGTCCGCTCGGCGCCGTATTCCGGGCAGAGATCGGCGCGTCGATGCCAGAGACGCTCGATCTGCTGCGTGGTCGAGTTCGCCCAGGCCTGATTGCCCCGTGCGTAGGCCTGGGGAAGCACGACCTTCTCGTAGTGGTGGATCTGCTTCGTGAGACGCCGGCATTGGCCGCGGTAGTTGCCGCGCTCGCCCGCCTCGGGCGACGAGGCAGCCGCAAGCCCCGCCGCGCCTGCTTCGAGAACGAGCCAGGCGGCCAGGATTCCCAGACGCAGCCCCCACGACCGGCTGAAGACTCCGAAGGTCATGCGAAAGGCATCGGCGTCCGAGGCGCGGATCTGTAGCACCGACCCAAAGGAATCCCCCTAGGGAAACCAGGGTCCGGATCGCACCCAACGGTCTCCGATTCCCGCCCGCCTTCCCCGATTCAGAGCCGATCGGAGAGCACCAGCGCCTGCCGGCGGGCCAGCGCCATGCCCGTCCACATCGGATTCACCGAGGGACATTGGGGAAAGATGCCCGTATCCGCGATGTAGAGATTCTCGAGATCGTGGCAGCGACCGTCCTCGTCGACCACGCCCCGGGTAGGATCGCCGTGCATGCGGGTGGTACAAAAGACGTGATTGCCACCCATCACGAGATTCTCCGGCCGCACGGCCTCGGATTCGAGCACCCCGACCTCGTCGACCGAGGTCATCACCTCCGCCACCCCCTGGACGCCCGGAAGGATGCGCCGGGCACCGACGGCGAAGAAGAGCTCGGCGATCACGCGCAACGCGCGCCGCAGGATGCCCACGTCCTCGGGATGGATGCGCCAGTGCAGCACGGGATCGAGACTGCCCCAGCGCGCCTTCACGCTGCCGAGGGATCGGTTGGCGCTGGCGATGGCGTCCCAGACCGCCATGTAGGGCAGTGTCGCGAAATGGGCCTGCAGCGCGGCCCCGGAGCCGGGGAAGCGGATCGAGAGCAATGGCGGCGGCGCCCAGAGGGTCTCGAGCTTGAAGCCCTCGTCGAGGAAGGCCAGGCTCTGGTAGCCCTGGGTCGCGCCGAATTGCGGATCCACCGGATCGGGGAAGATGCCCGCGATCGCGACGCCCGGATGGAACTGCAGATTGCGACCGACCTGACCGGAGGCGTTGGCGAGATCATCGCTTTGCTGCAGCAGAACCGGCGTCGCCGTGCAGCCGGCCGCCAGCACGACCGCCCTGGCCGAGACCTCGAAACGATGACTGCGGGCGCCGCGCTGCCCGGCGCTGAAGGGCGCCACCACCTGGCCGGAGACGCCCGTCACGCGATGGCCCTGGCGGCGGATCTTCTGCACCTGGACGCTGGTGAGCACACGCGCCCCTTCGCGCAGGGCCGCGGGGACGTAGCTCACGTCCATGCTCTGCTTCGCCCGGCTGCGACAGCCCGTGAAGCACTCCCCGCTTCCGCGACAGCCCTTCACGTTGCGGGCGATCGGCTCGCTCGATACGCCCATGCGGTCGCAGGCATCCCGGAACAGCAGGTTGCGGCGGCCCTGGACGGCGTCGGGCGTGGGCGCGATGCCCAGGAACTCGGCGATCGCATCGTAGTGCGGGTCGAGATGGGCCCGATCAGTGCGCTCGAGATCGAAGTCGGTGGCCCAGCGATCGAAGACCGAGTCCGGCGGACGCACGCAGATCGCCGAGTTCACGAGCGAGCCGCCGCCCAGGGCAATCGCCTGCATCGTGGGCATCGTCGTGCCGCGGGTCATGCGCAGCCCTCCCTCCCGCATCACCCGCGTCATCGAGAGGTTGCCGTCGAGCTCGAAGTCCCGGACCGTGAACGGCGGCCCCTCTTCCAGCAGGATCACGTCGTGGCCTGCCCGGGCCAGCTCGTAGGCAACCACCGCGCCGCAGGGCCCGGAACCGACCACGGCGACATCGCAGGACTCTTCGAAGGGACCGTCGTACCCCGCGAAGACTCGCACCCGCTCCCGGGCCGCGACCAGCCAGTCGTCTGCGCTCACCGGGAGTCCCGACTCGAGCGGGCGTAGGCCCGATGGCGTGGACCGTGGGGGTCGAGAGGGCCGAGCCGGGCCGGGTCCGTCCGATCGGCCGGAGTGAAGGGGATCGAGCTCACGAGTCCGCCGACCCGCGGAAACAACAGCTCTGCATCGCTCACCCCGGGCTTGATCTCGAAGGGCGCCACTCCCAGGGCACAGAGGTTGGCCGGATGCCCCAGATAGCCCAGCACCAGCACGGCTCGCAGCGCCGCGAAGAGCAGCCGCGGAAGCCCGCGGCGATGCTCGCAGAGGCGCTGCAGGACCGAGGCCCGCGCCGTGACGGACAGACTCGAGAAGCGCCGCCGACCGCCCGGCTCATCCGCCGGGACCAGCAACGGGACATGCTCGATCGCCATCAGCAGCGCCCGGATCTGCAGACGTTTGCTCCGCGGCAGCGCCGCCAGATGGCGATCCACCGAATGGGGCAGATGGGCATCCCGCCCCGAGACCGGCAGCGCACCGACGCTGGGGAACAGCGCTTCCCCCGCCGCCGCCACCACTGCCGCCTCGGCCCGATGGAGCACCGCCAGACCGGCCGGCGGCGGCTCATAGCCCGCGAAGCCGCGTCGGAAGAGCAGGACGGCCAGCGTGAAGAGAAGAAGCCCCGTCAGCAGGTTGGGCAGCACGCCGCGTAGGATAGCCGCGCGGGCTCAGGTCGCATCGTCGTCGGCCGACCGAGACCGCAGCAGACCATGCACCCAGGCGTAGGCCTCGTCGTCCAGCTTCTGCAATGACGCGAGATCCAGATCCAAGTCCTCGAGCCGTTCTTCGAACTTCGTCGGATCGCCGGTCTCGACCGATTCCGCGAAGCGGAGCAGATCGCCGAGGGGCCCCCGACGATCGACGAGGGCCCGCGTGGTTTCCTGACCCAGGCGAAGCTCGTGGACCAGCTCCGGGAGGGGACGTCCGAGCAGGGCGTCGGCGAGGGAGAGCATGCCCACAAGAAACGCCCGTTCGGTCGCATCTCGGGCGACGCCGGGACCCGCCGCCTCCGTCCCCGCCGCGCCTCGGCTCGCCAGCAGCTCCATCAATCGACCACGATGGGCGGCGGTCCTGAGCAACGGGCTGTCGAGCTCGCCCGCATCGCCCTGGGCGTAGAGCAGGATGCTGACCCAGCGCGCGAGCTGTCGGAGACCCAGCCGCCGCACCGCGTCCTCGATCGTCTGCAGCTCGACGCGCGCCGCCCGCCCGGCGGTATTGACGAGCCGCAGCAGATTCAGGCCGAGCTTCGCCTCCTGTTTGAAGGTCTCCACGATCTGATCCGTGGGCGCGTCCACCGTGAGCTGCTGGAGCAGCTTCACTAGGATCGCCCGGGTGGTATCGAGATCCACGCCCTCGAGCACGACCGGACGCGCGAAGAAATAGCCCTGGAAGAGATCGAATCCGAGGGCGACGCAGCGGTCGAACTGCTCGACCTCCTCGACCTTCTCCGCCAGCAAAAGGACGTCCGCGCGACGCAGCTCTCGCACCAGCTTGCGAAGCGAGCGCTCCGGAACCGAGGGAAGGTCCACCTTCACGATCTCGACGTGGGGCAGCAGGGCCTGCCGTGGATCGTCGAGCACCCAGTCGTCCGCGGCGATCCGGAACCCCGCATCACGCAGCGCCCGACAGCGCGCGATCACCTCGGCGTCCGCCTCGACCTCCTCGAGGATCTCGATCACGACCCGCTCCCGGGGCAAGGCCTCGAGCGCGTCGGAGAGCAGCACGCTGCGATTGACGTTGAAGAAGCCGCGGTATGGACCGAGCACGGCCTCGACGCCCAGGGAGGCGAAGGTATTCACCATGACGCGGACCGCCGCCCGTCCGCCCTCTTCGAAGACCGCCGTCTGGGCGTCCCGGGACGCGCGAAACAGCAGCTCGTAGGCCACCACACGGCGCGCTCGATCGACGATGGGCTGGCGACCTACGAAGATGTTCTGGCTCAACCTCTTGCTCCGCGAAGGCCCCGGGCGATGCTGCGACGGGACTCCTGATCTCCGTCGCTCCATCGGTCGTCGAGGCGTGCGGTTGAGCGGACGGGAGAACACCGCAGATCGAATCAGGTCTCGTACGGAGGCTCCGGAACGAAGCCGACCCCACCCGGGAGCTCGCTCGGGAAATCCGTCGACACGCGCATCGGAAAGCGCGCCGGTCGCTTTTCGAGAAAGCTCGTCACGCCCTCGCGACTGTCCCCCCGCGCTCCCATGTAGTCCATCGCCGCGGAGTCGAGCCGGTGGGCCTCCATCGGATGGGCGGCTCCGAGCATCTGCCACATCATCTG
>CAYWGW010000098.1:0-14364 GCA_964457385.1 uncultured Spirochaetaceae bacterium | reverse complement strand
GCGCTACACCCAGGCCGGCTTCCTGGTCGACGAAGCGACGCCGGAGGAGCGCGAACGGATGGTGCGGGACGGTGTCGAGCGGATGGCCGATCTGGCGCGCCTCGACTGGCGCAAGCTGGGGCTCGACTGGCTCGACGTGAAGGGGCAAGGCCGTCCCACGCTGGCGGATCAGCTCGAGCTCTATCGCAGCTACGTCGAGCGCGAGCTGCGGGGGCGCCCGCATCCGGTTTTGTTGCGGGGCCTCGACTGGCTCGAGGCGAATGCGCCTGATGAGGCCGAGATCGGTCTCAGCTGGGGCGACTCCCGGCTCGGCAACGTGATCTGGCAGGACTATCGGGCCGCGGCGATCTGCGACTGGGAGGCGGCCTCGCTGTGTCCTCCCGAGGCCGACATCGGCTGGTGGGTGATGTTCGATCGCCAGTCCTTCGACGATCTCGAGGTACCCAGGTTGCCGGGCTTTCCGACGCGCGAAGAGATGGTGGCGATCTGGGAGGCGCGCAGCGGGCGGCGCGTCGCCGATACGATCGACTACTGGGAGATCTTCGGGACGATGCGCTTCTGCGCGATCATGATCAAGCTCGGCGATCGCATGGTGCGGGCGGGCATCGTGCCGGCGGAGGCGAACATGTCCCTGGCCAACGGCACGACGGAATCCCTCGCCCGCCTGCTCGCCCGCCAGGGCGCCTGAGCGGGGGGCGGCGACGAAGGGCTCGAGAGGACGGGAAGTCGATGGCAGGGGATCTCGAAGGCAAGGTGGCGTTGATCACCGGGGCGGCCCGGGGCATGGGGGCGGCGGAGGCGCGGCTCTTCGCGCGGGAGGGTGCGCGCGTCGTGCTCGCGGACGTGCTCGATCGGGAAGGTGAGGCGGTGGCGGCGGAGATCGGCGAGACTGCTCGCTATCAGCCCCTCGACGTCACCCGGGAGTCGCAGTGGCAGGCCGCCGTGACACGGGTCGAGGAGGTCTTCGGCAAGCTCGACATCCTCGTGAACAACGCCGGGATCCTGCGCTTCGGCCCGATCGAGACGACCCCGCTCGAGGAGTACGAGACCGTCGTCCGGATCAACCAGATTGGTCCCTTCCTCGGCATGAAGACGGCGATTCCCGCGCTGAGACGAAACGGGGGTGGCTCGATCGTGAACATCTCGTCGCTCGCCGGCATGCACGGCATCGCGGGACTCGTCAGCTACGCCTCGAGCAAGTACGCGGTGCGCGGCATGACGAAGGTCGCCGCCCTGGAGCTCGGGCAGGCGGGCATCCGCGTGAACTCGGTGCATCCCGGCGGCGTCGAGACGCCGATGACCCGACCCTTCGAGAGCCAGCAAGAGAGCCAGGATGAGGGGCAGGGCGAGCCGCAGCCGGCGACGCCCTATCCGACGCCCATCCCCCGCATCGGACGTCCGGAGGAGGTCGCGGAGCTGGTGCTCTGGCTGGCCTCGGACAAGAGCTCCTACTGCACCGGCGCCGAGTTCGTCGTGGATGGCGGCGAGCTGGCGGGGACGAGCCCGGCCGGCTTTCTCGAGTAGACCGTCCGACCACGTCCGACCACGCCGACCGCGGCCGGACGCATCCGCGGTGGTGTGGCCGCGTCAGGGGATGCGTTGCTGAATGAAGGCGCCGATGCGTGCCATGGCCTCGGTCGCTTCGGGAAAGGCTCCGCAGAGGCCGATGTAGCCGTGGATCATCTGGGGGGCGATGTCGAGGATCAGCGCCACGCCTTCGCGACCTGCCCGTTCGGCGAGGCGCGTCGAGTCGTCAGCCGTCGTATCGATCTGTCCGACCGCGAGATAGAGGGGCGGCAATCCCGCGAGCTTCGCGTGAATCGGCGAGAGCAGCGGATCCGAGAGATTGCCTCCCGGCCCCGCGTAGTCCTTGAAACGTTCGCGGATCCACTGCGACTCGACGAAGGGATCGCGGCCGCGCGGATGCAGCGCGGCGTCGCCCTGCTGCTCGGCATCGAGCCAGGGTGTCAGCCCGACGAGACAGGCGGGCAGGGTCTCGCCGGCGTCGCGTAGCACGCAGAGCGCAGCTAGCGCGATGCCGCCGCCGCAGGAGTCCCCGACGACCGCGATCCGCTCGGCCGGCGTGCCCGTCGCCCGCAGTCCGCGATAGGCCGTCAGCGTATCCTCGAGCGCGGCCGGGAAACGATGCTCCGGTGCCCAGCGGTACTGGGCACAGACGACCCGCGCTCGGGCATGGCGCGAGAGATGCTCGCCGTAGTCGAGATAGTGCTGGAGCTCGGTCGAGACGAAGGCGCCGCCGTGGACGTGAAAGACCACGCGATCGCTCGCGCGGTTCTCGGGCGTCGCGATCGAGACGGCCGGAATCCCGTCGAGCTCGAGCCATTCGACGTGGGTGTCGTCGCTGCAGCTCGTCGGATGGATGGCGTGCATCTTCTCACGGACGAGCTCGGGCGGATCCGCATGGGACGGCGGATCCGAGGGCAGGGCGGAGAGAAGCGCTTCGAACTCGCGACTGGCCATGGGCGGGCTTCCTCGGGCGGATGGCTGCATCGGACGGTCGGACGGTCGGACGGGACGACGGGTCGATGGGGACAATCAAACGACGGACGAGGCGAACGCCGAGCGGCAGCCCCGAGCATACTCGAAAGGGTGCAGGAGGCCGGCGGCCACGCTCGCGGGGAGAGTCGACGGCAGAGCCGAGGCCAGGGCCGACGGGAGCGGCGAGGCCAGAACGGTCCGCATCGACCCGCCTTCGATCGGGTGGACCGGAGCGGAAGATCGGCGTTAGCATTCCGCTCATCGCAGCCCTCCCCGCCCTCCCGAACCCCAGCCGGAGCAAACCATGGCCGCAGCCCCCGAATCCAACCAGCCCTCGAGCCTCTTCGATCGCATTCAGGCGATCGACGTCGATACCCACATCACCGAGCCGCCCGACGTCTGGACCGCGCGCGTCTCGAAGAAATGGGGCGACCGCGTGCCGCATGTCGAGCAGCACGACGGCCGCGACATCTGGCTGATCGGTGATCAGATGGTAGGGGGGCCCGGCTTCACCACCGCGGCCGGCTTCGACGGCTCCTATCCCGAATTCCGCATGGGCTACCACGACATCCCGAAGAGTTCCTACGACGCGAAGGCCCGTCTCCAGTACATGGACGAAGAGGGCATCTGGGGAGCGGTCCTCTATCCGAACGTCGGAGGCTTCGGCTCCGGAGGCTTCCTGAAGCTCGGCGAGCCGGCGCTGATGCTCGAATGCGTCCAGGCCTACAACGACTTCCTGGTCGAGTGGTGCAGCGAGGATCCCGATCGGCTGATTCCGGTGGCGGCCATGCCATTCTGGGATGTGAAGGAGTGCGTGAAGGAGGTCGAGCGGGCCGCCGCGATCGGGCATCGTTCGATCCTCGCCTGCTCCGAGCCCCAGGCCTTCGGTGAGCCGCGGCTGGCCGACCGGCATTGGGATCCCTTCTGGGCAGCGGTGAACGAGACGGGTCTACCCATCAGCTTCCACATCGGCGCCGGGGATCTCAGCGACATCATCTCGGACCCGTGTAAGCTGGGCCCGAAGGCCGCCTTCTCGCGGGTTTCGTCGACGATCTTCATGCAGAACATGAACTGCATCGCCGATCTGATCTTCGGCGGCGTCTGCCATCGATACCCGGAGCTGCGGATGGTCTCGGTGGAGAGCGGCGTCGGCTGGGTGCCCTCGTTTCTCGAGATGGCCGATTGGCAATGGAGCAACGGCCAGGTCCGACGCGAGCATCCCGAGTACGACCTGCTGCCGAGTGAGTACTTCCGCCGCCAGATCTACGCCTGCTTCTGGTTCGAGAGCCAGAGCCTTCGCGCCACCATCGACGCGGTTGCCGACAACCTCTGCTGGGAGACGGATTTTCCCCATCCCACCTGTCAGCATCCCGGCCCCGCCAACGGCCTCTCGGAGCATCCGCGCGACTACGTCGACCGGGTAATGGGCGATCTCGACGAGCAGAAGGTCCGGAAGGTCCTGCACGACAACGCCGCGAGCCTCTACGGGCTCGACTGATCGGGCCCTGGCTGAGCTGCGCGCTCTACTGCCGGCGTCCGCGCTCGACGACGCCGCGCCGCCGCGCCTCGATCGACGCGCTGTCGATCTGCTTCGAGGACTCGGTCCCGACCTCGAGCTCGTGCGCCATCGCGTCGTCGAGGTGCATCGACGCGCCTTCGTCGATCAGCTTCTTCACGCCCTCCATCACGCCCGGCACGCACGAACACATGTCGAGGGCGAGCGCGCGGGCCTCGTCCAGCAGCCGCTCGGGCTCGCAGATCCGGTTGACGAGTCCCCACTCGTAGGCGCGGTCGGCGTCGAGGGCGTTGCCCGAGAGGCTGATCTCCTTGGCCCGGGCGATCCCGATCCGCCGCGGCAGTCGTTGACTGAGCCCCCAGCCCGGCAGGATGCCGACGCGGGCGTGGGTGTCGAGGAACTTCGCCTGCGTCGAGGCGAAGATGAGGTCGCAGGCGAGGGCCAGCTCGAAGCCCGCGGTCGCGGCCGCCCCGTTCACGGCAGCGATCACCGGTCCCGAGAAGCCGGCGATCCCCTCGCGCATCTCGGTCTGCCCCACGACGCTCTTCTCGTACCCGGTCACACCTTCGCCTCCGCTGCCGAGCTCCTTCAGGTCCATGCCCGCACAGAAGGCCCGCCCCGCGCCCGTCAGGATCACGGCGCGGATCTCGGGATCGGCCTCGAGCTCCCGGAACGTGGCGCCCAGGGCGAGGCGGAGCTCGCTCGAGAGCGCGTTCATCTGACCCGGGCGATTGAGCGTCACGATCGCCACCGGGGCCTCGCGGTCGACGAGCAGGACGGGCTCGGACCCGGACCCGGACCCGGACGTGGACTCGAGCTGGGACTCGGAGTTGGACTCGGAATCGGACATGGACGCTCCCCTGGACGCTTCGCTCGACGCCTCGCCCGATGATCCGCCGGACGTCGCCACCGCGAGCCTTCTACATCGAATGTGGGTTCACCAGGATGCCGCCGTCGACCACCATGACGTGGCCAGTCACGAAGCTGGCGCGATCCGAGCAGAGATAGGCGACGGCGTCGGCCAGCTCCTCCGGACGTCCGAGTCGGCGCATCGCGTGGGTCGCGACCGTGGCCTCCCGGACCTCCGGGCATTTCTCGAAGTAGCGGGCGATGCCCGGGGTCTCGATGCCCCCCGGAGCGACGGCGTTCACCCGGATGCCACGCTGGGCGTACTCCGCCGCCGCCGAGAAGGTCAGTCCGTGGACGCCGCCCTTCGCCGCCGCGTAGGCGGCCTGGCTGGCCTCGCCGCGCATGCCCGAGAGCGAGGAGATGTTCACGATCGATCCCCCTCCGGAACGCAGCATCGCAGGGATCTCGTACTTGAGACACAGCCAGACACCCGTCAGTGTCACTGCGAGGCAGCGATCCCAGCGCTCGCGATCGAGCTCCGTCAGGGGATGGAAGCCCGCCGCCAGCGCCGCGTTGTTCGAGGCGCAGTGCAGGGCGCCGAAGCGGTCCATCACCTGCTCGACCATCCCGGCGACCTGCGCCTCGTCGGAGACGTCCGCGACGACGCAGAGCGATTCACCCCCCTCGGCCTCGATCGCCGAGACCGTCTCCCGGGCGCCCTCAGCCTCCCAGTCGACGACGGCCACCCGCGCGCCATCCCGGGCGAATCGAAGCGCCGTCGCCCGGCCGATGCCGCGCCCGGCGCCGGTCACGAGCCCCACCTTGCCCTCGAGCAGACGCGCACCCGTCACGAGGGACTCGCCGCCGGCTTCGCCGTTTTCGGCGGCGGCCAGCCCGGCAGCAGCCCATGGCGCTTCACGAAGCTCGGCGCATGGAAGCTCTCGCCGCTCCGCGAGCGGCCCTCCTCGGTCGTGAGCAGCCAGATCAGCATCCGGGCCGGGACCTCGGGCGGGGCGCCGTGGGCGATCTGGATCTGGTAGATCGGATCGTCCTTGCCCATGGTGGCGAGCTGGGACTCGGTGGCGACATAGCCCGGATCGATGTTGTAGGCGCGAATCCCGCGATCGTGGAGCTCGAGATGGAGGAACGCGGCCATGCGATGGAAGGCGCTCTTCGAGGCGCCGTAGGCGAAGCCCCAGCCGCCTTCGCCCGTCTTCTGCTCGGGATCCACCTGGCCGGCGGTCGATGTCATGTTGACGACCGTGCCGCCGCCCTGCTCGATCATGTGTCGCACGACCCGACGCGTGAGATGGAGCTGCGCGAATAGATTGCCTTCGAAGACGAGCGAGAGCTTGTCTTCGGGCAGGTCGAGGATCGGATCCATCAGGCCGGGTCCCTGGTAGATGCCGTTGTTGTAGAGCACGTCGATGCGACCCCAGCGCGCGGTCGCCTCCTCGAACGCGGTGTCGATCGTGGCCCGGTCCGTGAGGTCGAGGCGCAGCGGGAGCGCACGGCGACCCCGTCGCTCCACCTCGGCCGCCGTCTCCTCGAGGCTGCCCGGGAGCGCCGTCATCTGGCCGGCCTTCGTCATGGTCGTGCCGTAGTCGTGGCGTTCGCCGGCGCGCAGTGTACGCGCGGTGACGACGACGTCGTAGCCCGCGTCGGCGAGAGCCAGGGCGCCCGCCCTGCCGATGCCGCGGCTGGCCCCGGTCACGAAGGCGACCGGTCGACGAGGAGAGGACATGGGCGAAGATTCCTCCGGTGGATCGGGTGGAGGCCGGATCGGCGCCTGCTACCGACGAGCTGCGCGACGGGCGAGTC
Source organism: uncultured Spirochaetaceae bacterium (assembly GCA_964457385.1). Lineage (GTDB taxonomy): Bacteria > Myxococcota_A > UBA9160 > UBA9160 > UBA4427 > UBA4427. Next base: position 7,679 of record CAYWGW010000098.1, on the reverse strand, counting down.
TCGCGAATCCGGGCGGACTCGGCACCTGCCTCGAGAAGCCCCGGTGCGCCCCCGGACGGCTCTGGGGCGAAAGCCTCAGCGGCTCCGGGGTCCAACCCGGGGTTCCGGTTTCATGCTGATGTTGCGATGGGTTATCCCTCGCTTCTTCGTGCTCGCTGCCGATAGGAGAAGGACGATGGCCATGGCGCGTACTCGACGATTGCTGCTCCTCGGCTGTGGGCTCGAGCAGATCGAGGCTCTCCGCGTCGCCCGTGAGCTCGGCTACCGGACGATCGCCTTCGACGACGCGGCGGCGCCCGCCGGGCGATCTTTCGCCGACGAGTTCGTTCGCGTGCCTTTGAAGGACGAGGCCGCACTCCTGGGACAGGCGGAGCTCGCGGCACCGGACGGCGTCTTCGTCCACGCCGCCGAGCTCGCGGTCGAGGCGGCGCGCGTCAGCGAGCACCTCGACCTGCCGGGTCTCTCGGTCGAGAGCGCCCGCCACGCCACCGAAAAACACCTTCGGATCGCCACGCTCGCGGCTGCCGGAATCCGCACGCCCCGCTTCGAGATTCTAGAAACCGCGGCCCCCCTCGAAGCGTGGATCGAGGGCAGCGAAGCGATCGCCTACCCGAAGGTCCTGAAACCGACGAACCAGGCCGGCGCGCGCGGCGTGCAGCAGGTCTCGAGCCCGGCGGAGCTCGCGACCTATTACGCCGATCGTACCCGCTACGGCTGTGACCACTTCGTCTGTGAGGAGCGGCTCGAGGGAATCCAGCTGAGTACCGAGAGCGTTCTGATCGACGGCAAACCGAGGCATCACGCCATCGCCCTGCGCCACTACGATACGACCGACCATCTGCTCCCCTGGTTCATCGAGGACGGCCACTCGTACCCGTGGACGCTTCCCCCATCCCGAAGCGCCGAGGTGGAGAGCCTGATCGAACGATGCTTCGGCGTCCTCGGGATGGACGACGGCGTCCTCAAGGGAGATCTCCTGATCACCGCCGGTGGTGAGATCCATGTCCTCGAGATGGCGGCGCGAACCAGTGGCGGACGCTTCGCCGATACCGTGGTCCCGCTCTCGACGGGGGTGGACATCCTCTATCCGCTGATCGAGTGGGCGATGGGGGATGGGTTCTCCCGGGACTGGTTCACGCCGACCCGGAGCCGCGGGGTCTCCCAGAGATTCTTTCTTCACGCTGGCGTCGGTCGGGTGAAGCGCTGGCCGCTGCTGCGGCGACTCGTCGCGCAGCCCGGCGTCCACGAGACCCGGATCGACGAGGGCCGGCTTCGGAGCGGCCGGCTTCCTCCGATCCGCAGCCACCGCGATCGCCTGGGCTACGTGATCTGCACCGGTGAGACCAGGGAGGACGCAGACCGTCTCGCGCTCGGGATCACCCGGGCCTTCGGGCAGGCGCTCGTGGTCGAGAGCGAGGCCGGGGGGAGTCCTCCGTGACGCGCGACAGGCCCACGCTCGTGCTCGTGGGCACCGGTGCCTACGCGCTCTCCGATCGCTACGGCGTCGGAGTCGTGGCTCGGAGCATCGCCCAATGGTGTCGCTGGAACGGCGGCTGCGATGCCTGGCGACTGGCGATCGTTCACCGCTCCGAGGCCGGGCGCGAGCGGGCCGTCGCCGAGTGGAAGACGATCGCGTGCGAGATTCCCGATGCACCCAGGCCGACGTTCGTCCGAGCCGGCAGCGAGACCGCTGCGAGGGAGATCGAAGGCGCCCATGCGCTGTTCGTCTGCGTCCCGGACGACGCCCATCCGGAGTACCTCGAGCAGGGCGTCGGGGCGGGCGTCCCGACCTGGGTCGTGAAGCCGATGACCGCAGACGGGCTGCGATCCGCGGCTCTCGCGGAGCTTGCCGACCGTCGCGGTGTGCCGCTCTGGGTCGACTATCACAAGCGATTCGACCTCTCGAATCGCACGCTCCGGACGGCGGTAATGAGCGGCGAGCACGGCGCCCCGAGGCTCTACAGCGTACGCTACTCCCAGCCTCGGGATCTTCCGCTCGACGCTTTCGCGTGGACATCCGAGACGAACGTCTTCAGCTACATCGGCTGTCATTACGTCGACCAGCTGCTCTTCCTCTTTCCCGGCATCGAGATTTGCGGGCTGGTGGCGAGTGGCGTCCCGGGCCCCGTCTTCGAGCGCTTCGGTGGAGCCGCCTGGGACACCGTGCTGGCCCGATTCGACTGCCGCTGGCGCGGGCGGCCCTTGACGGCCCAGCTCGAGGTCGGCTGGAGCAATCCCCTCGCCAGCCCGACGAAGAGCCTGCAGGGGGTCGAGCTCGCCTTCGAGCGCGCCCGTGTCTTCGCCGACCAGACCCACCGCGGTCTCGAGTTCTGGAGCGACGAGACCGTCTCGGTCCCGAACCCGCATTTCTTCGCCCGCGTCCACGATCCGCTCTCAGGCGGAGAGTCCTACCAGGGATACGGCTACGAGAGCGTGCGTCGTTTCCTGGACCTCACGCGATCGTCGGACGAAGTGCGGCGTCGTGCGCTCGCAAACGACTCGCTGCCCTGGGCGCGAAGCGCCGCGCGGGTCGACGAGATCCTCGACGACGTCGAGCGCGCGCTGGACGTCTGGGCGGGGAGCCCGTCTCCGATGGGTCGAACCGGCTCCGCCTGACGGGGTCCGGGAAGACTGTCTCGGGAAGACCGCCCCGGGAGCCGAGACTCCCGTGTCCCGCTCGATTCGACTGGCCATCGGCTCGCGGACTCGCTGTAATCTGTTTCCGGCGGAAGGGTCGTACTCCGACCCAACGAGGCCGCAGACGACGGTTTCCTGGAGGCAGACGATGGCCCGACGTGATCTCGAAGACGACGAGCTCCCGATTCCCAACGGCTGGTTCGCGGTCGCCTGGAGCCACGAGCTCCGGGAGGGCGACGTGAAGCCGATCCGTTATTTCGGTGAGGAGATGGTGCTCTTTCGCACCCGCTCCGGTGCGCCGAAGGTACTCGATCCCTTCTGTCCCCATCTCGGCGCGCATTTCGGTCATGGGGGGCGCGTGATGGGGGAGACCGTGCGCTGCCCCTTCCACGGCTGGCAGTTCGACGGGACCAGCGGGGAGTGCACGCACATCCCCTACTGCGAGCGGATCCCGAGCGGGGCTCGCGTGAAGTCCTGGGAGGTCCAGGAGAAGAATGGGCTGATCTGGACCTGGTACCACGATCGGGGAGCCCCACCCGCCTGGGACTTTCCGGTCCTGCCCGAAATCGGCCACGCCGACTGGTCCGAGCCCAGCTTCTTCGAGCTCGAGCTCGACGCGCACATCCAGGAGACCCACGAGAACAACAACGACCCCGTCCACTTCCAGTTCGTGCACGGGATGGTCGAGACGCCGCCCTCGGAGATCCACTTCTCCGAGGACGGTCGCCACTACCAGATCGTGAGTCACAGCGAGCGGGAGACCCCCTTCGGTACGTTCCAGACCTCCCTGGTCCGGGATTCCTGGGGCCTCGGGCTGAACGCCATCTGGACGAAGGGCATTCCCGATGCCGGCTCGCTCCTCTACGCGGCGACGACCCCGATCGACGCCGGCCGTGTCCACTCGCGCTGGCTGCTGACGGCGACCCGGAACTGTGTCGACTTCGTGGGCGAGGAGATCATGGGAGCCCTCAAGAAGGGCGTGCTCGACGACTTCCCGATCTGGAAGCACAAGGTCCACCGGGCCCGACCCGTGCTCTGCGAGGCGGACACCTACCTGGCGGCCTATCGGAAGTGGGCCCGGCAGTTCTACACGAGCCCGATCGCGGATGCCCCCGACGTCGACGCCGACGTCGGGTCGCGTTAGTCCGGAGCCGACGTGCAGAAGCTCTTCTATCTGCTCTTCGAGGACGAGGAGACCTCGGGCACGAAGCTGTGGGAGGCGCTGTCGGCGCGGGCGGTCCCGCCGATTCACGCCAGTGGGGGTCGCGACGTCTTCCTCTTCGTGAACGACGAGGCGGTGTCCCAGGGTGGCCTCCGGATCCGGCGCAGCATTCCCCCGATCCGGGCCTGTGTGAGCTTCTGGCTCGAGGACGCGGCGGATCGTGCCGAGGCGGAGGTGGCGCTCGCGAGGGAGGTCCGTCAGATCGCGGGCTACCTCGTGCTGGAGTCGCGACCCATGCTCCATCGCTACGCGAAGAGCGAGCGCAGCCCGGGCATGAAGCAGATCACCTGCATCGCCCGACGTCCGGACCTCAGCCAGGAGGACTTCATCGAGATCTGGCACGGCGACCATCGCAAGGTCGCGATCGAGACCCAGTCCACCTTCGGCTACGTGCGCAACGAGATCTTCCGCAGCCTGACGCTGGATGCGCCGAGCCAGTGGACGGCCTTCGTGGAGGAGTCCTTTCCGATCGAGGCACTCTCGGATCCGAAGGTCTTCTACGACGCGCGCTCCGACGAGGAGCTCCAGCGCAACGCGGAGCGCATGCAGCAGAGCTGTGCCCGCTTCCTGGACTTCGACGAGCTCGAGGTCACGTACGTCTCCGAGTACTATCTCGGCTGATCCGCTCGGCTGATCCGCTCGGCGGAGCCGCGTCGCTCCGGGTCAGGCCGCGCCACGTGCGTCTCGGGCGCCGCGCACGAGGCGGCCGGGCAGGGCGCCGGTCAGCTCGTCGTGCTCCAGCGTGGGCTCGCCGGCCACGATCGTCGCGCGGTAGCCGCGCGCCCGCTGCATGAATCGCTTCCCACCGGCCGGCAGGTCGTAGACCATCTCGGGCGACTCGAGCCGGATTCCGTCGAGGTCGATGATGTTCACGTCGGCGCGCATTCCCGGCGCAAGCAGACCGCGATCGCCAAGGCTGTAGAGCTTCGCCGTATCGCTCGTCATGCGCCGGATCGCGAACTCGACCGGAATCCGCTCCCCGCGCGTCCGATCCCGCACCCAATGGGTCAGCATGAAGGTCTGGATCGAGGCGTCGCAGATCACGCCGCAGTGGGCGCCCCCATCGCCGAGGCCGAGGACGGCATTCGGATGGTGCATCATCTCGCGGATCGGATCCGCCGTCAGGCCCGAGTAGTTCAGCACCGGCACCAGGAACAGCTCGCGGCCGTCCCGCTCGAGCATGCGGTCGTAGAGGAAGGCCTGGGGATCGGCGCCCCGGGCCCTGGCGATCGCCTCGATCGAGTCCTCGTAGGCGGGTTCGTAGCTGGGCGGGTCGCCCATCGGGAAGACCCGGCGCAGCTGGGTCAGGAACATCGCCGGCTCGGCCTTCGCCTCGGCCAGGATGCGTTCCCGGACCTCGGGCTTGCGGAGCTCCGCAATCCGTTCGGCGAAGGGCCGCGAGAGCAGACCGGCATAGCTCGGGCAGTGGCCGAAGGGATGGAGATCGGTCTGATGACCGAGGAGCATGCCGAAGGGGCGACCGGCGACCTGCGGGTAGATGCGTGCGCCTTCCGTGGCCGCCTGGGCCGAGAGCTCGAGCAGCTCCCGCCAGAGATCCGGCGCGGCATCGACCTGGAGCATCGCGAAGGAGACGGGTCGCCCGATCTCGCTCGAGAGCCGGCGCATCCATTCGAGCTCGGCCTTCGGTGCGTTGATGTCCTCGCCCGCGGCCCCGGCGCCTGCGACCTCGAAGAGACCCGCCCCGAGCTCGCCCAGCACGCGACCGATCCCGAAGAGCTCATCCTCGGCGGCGAAGGTGCCGGGTACGGGCTCGCCGTTGATGGCGGTATGGGCCAGGGTGCGCGAGGTCGAGAAGCCGAGCGCGCCGGCCGCGATGCCCTCCTTCACGAGCTTTGCCATCTGCGCGATGTCCTCGGGCGTGGCGGGCTCGTTGCGCGCGCCGCGCTCGCCCATCACGTAGGTCCGGATCGAGCCGTGGGGCACCTGGGTCCCGAGGTCCATCGTGAAGCGGCGCCTTTCGAGGGCGTCGAGATACTCGGGGAAGCTCTCCCAGGACCAGTCGATGCCCTCGTGGAGCGCGGTGCCAGGGATGTCCTCGACGCCCTCCATCAGCTCGATCAGGAAGCCGTGCTGATCCGGATGGACGGGTGCGAAGCCGACGCCGCAGTTGCCCATGACGGCGGTGGTGACGCCGTGGTAGCAGGAGGGGGCGAGCTGGGGGTCCCACGTGGCCTGGCCGTCGTAGTGGGTATGGATGTCGACGAAGCCGGGCGTCACCGCTTGACCCTCGGCGTCGATCTCGCGGCGACCGGAGCCCTCGACGCGTCCGACGGCCGCGATCAGGCCGTCCTGGACGGCGATGTCCCCGGGCCGGGCCGGTTCTCCCGAGCCATCGATGAGGTGGCCGTTCCGGATGACGAGATCATAGGGCATGCTTCGGGTCCTTCTTCTTTATACTCGGAGTCGCTGGCCGTTCGTCGACGGTCCTGCGACTCGCAGTCACGTTGCCAGAGTCTAGGGGATCCGACGGGAGGCGGTAGCAGGCGGGGACCGCGGCCGCCCGCCCGCTCCGTGTCTCGGAGAGAGGGATCGGACCCGGGTTCTGCCCGCCTCGCTGCCACGTCTTGCCGGCGCGACCGGTCGAATCTAGCTTCTGCCCCCGGTCTACGACTCGAGCATCGGCCCGATCCGGTCGCGCCCGAGCCGACGCGGGGACCGGAGCGACCGAGGGGCGGCCGCGGGCGAATCGTGCCGGCTCCGAACGGACTGGCCAGAAGGGGCGAGAGAAGGAGCGAGAATGCGCGGCAAGCGAACGCGTGAGCAACCGCAGAGCGAGGTGAACATGACGCCGATGCTCGACGTGGTGTTCATCATGCTGATCTTCTTCATCGTGACGGCCTCGTTCGTGAAGGAGGCGGGCGTCGACGTCTCGCGACCACCGGCGGAGACCGCCGTCTCCAAGGACAAGGGCAACATCCTGGTGGCGATTACGGAGAACGGGCAGATCTGGGTGGACCGTCGTCAGGTCGATCCGCGCTCGCTGCGCGCCAGCATCGAGCGCCTGCACGGCGAGAATCCGCAGGGGCAGGTCGTCATCCAGGCGGACAAGAAGTCGGAGAACGCGTTGCTCGTGGCGGTGATGGATGCGGCAAAGCGCGCCGGCATCAACAACATCTCGATCGCAGCCGAGGGTCCCTGAGAGCCCTCCGAAGCGGCCAGTTTTTTATCACCGCTCTTCCGCCGCTTGGGTCCGGCCGGTCCAGCCCGCCCGGCATCCTCCCGCGTCAGGCGGGGCGCTCGCCCGCCACCGTCACCCGGTACATCAGTCGATCGAAGTCGGCGTAGTCGTCGATCGCGTGATGCTGGAGCCAGCGGTTGTCCCAGATCGCCAGCGTTCCATCCTCCCAGCGGATCCGGCAGCCGAGCTCGGGGCGCGCCGTGATCTCGTGGAGTGTGCGGAGCAGGCCGCGGCTCTCCGGCTCGGTGAGGCCGAGGATGCGCTCCGTGAACATCGGATTCACGTAGAGGCTCTTGCGTCCGGTCACCGGATGGGTGCGGACGACCGGATGATCCACCTCCTCGTAGATTGCGTCGCTGAAGCGGTACTGGATCGCTGTCCCGCCCCGGTACTTCGCGTCGCCGGTCGTGCGCGGATCGTAGGCCGTCCTTGCGCTGTGGACCGCCCGCAGTGGCTCGAGGAAGCGCTGCATCGGCTCCGAGAGCATCTCCCAGGCCTTCTCCATCGAAGCGAAGAGCGTGTCACCGCCGACTGGTGGCACGCGCTCGCCGTAGAGCAGGGTTACCGCGCTCGGACGCTCGAAGAAGCTGTTGTCGCTGTGCCATGAGGTTCCGAAGAACG
>CAYWGW010000097.1:0-14376 GCA_964457385.1 uncultured Spirochaetaceae bacterium | reverse complement strand
TGCGTCGCTTCCGCGAGACCCTGGCGGAGCAGAAGGAGCGTCACGACGGAGGCAGCCGCTGGATCGGCACGGGCGGGCGCTCCCCCTTCGGTCATGGCGGTACGCATCCGACGGGGATCCGGGTCGGGGGGCCGGGGGGCGGTCGTCAGGCGATGAAGATCGCGGAGGAGCGGCGTTTCGCGGACTACCGAACCGACGTCGTGCTCGACGTGCGCAACGTGAAGCTCGCCCTGCGCAGGTTGCGCCAGCTCACCCGCGCCGACGGCCCGATCGAGCTCGACGTCGACGGGACGATCGACAAGACCTGCCGCGAGGGTGGCGAGATCGACCTCGTATTCCGGCCCAAACGGAAGAACGACGTGCGGCTGCTGCTGTTGATGGACGTCGGCGGGACGATGGATCCGTACTTCGAGCCGGTCAGTCGACTGCTCTCGGCGCTCCACGAGGAGCGGGGGCTGCGCGACTTCAAGGCCTACTACTTCCACAATTGCGTCTACGAACGGGTCTTCGAGAGCGCTCGTCTGCGGCGCGCAGAATCCCTGCCCACCGCCGACCTGCTGCGGACCTACGGTGAGCGCTGGAAGCTGATGATCGTGGGCGACGCGGCGATGCATCCCACGGAGCTCGGCTCGCCCCGGGGCAACATCGACCCGAGGGCGGAGACGGAGACCAGCGGGATCGCCTGGCTGCGTCGACTCGAGAGCCATTTCCAGCGGTCGGTCTGGCTGAACCCCGATCGGCCGGTGGAGTGGGCGATGTCGAGCACCTGTCGCCAGATCTCGGCACTCTTCCCGATGTTCCCGCTCTCCGTGGAGGGCATCGAGCAGGGCGTGAAATCCCTGGTCGGAGCCCGCGGCGCGGCCATCCGTCCCGTGATCGCGCCCGGTGCCTCGACGCTCTGAATCGATTCGCGCCGGCGGTCAGTCGGGATCCGATCGCCCGTCCGAGGGTGCGGGTGTCGGTGTCGGTGTCGGTGTGGGCCCGGGTGCGCCGGCGCGGCTCACGTCGAGGTGCACGTCCATCTGCGGGAACGCGATCGTGATGTCGTGCTCGCGAAAGAGCTCGTCGATGCGGTAGCGGACGTCGCTCTGGATCGCGGTGCGATCGGTGCGCTGGTCGTAGCGGATCCAGAAGCGCACCTCGAAGGAGAGTGCGCTGTCTCCGAAGTCGCGGAAGTTCACGACCGGTTCCGGATGAGGAAGGCAGCGCGGATGTTCGTTGGCCACGCGCAGGAGGAGTTCCTCCACCTTTCGCGTCGGCGAGCCGTAGGCGACGCCGACGATTACGCGCAGTCGGATGTGCGGATCCTCGTGGGTCCAGTTGACGACGTTGGTCTCGAGGAACGAGGAGTTCGGGACGATGATGTGGAAGTTGTCGGCGGTGCGGATTCGGGTGCTCCGGAGCCCGATCGAATCGACCGTGCCGACCACGCCGCTCACCTCGATCAGATCGCCCGTGCGGATCGGGCGTTCGGCCAGCAGCAGCAATCCGCTGATGAAGTTCGAGACGATCGCCTGGCTGCCGAAGCCGATGCCGAGGGCGAGTGCGCCACCGACGACCGCGAAGGCCGTCAGCGGGATGTTCACCGCGCGCAGGGCGAACAGGAACGCCATGGCGAGCAGGGCGTAGAAGGTCAGCGAGGCGAAGGCGCTCGAGGCACCGGCGTCGAAGCCCAGGCGGGGAAAGATTCGCTTCGCCGTGAGACTCATCAGGAAGCGCGCGACCAGGTAGCCCACGACGAAGACGACCAGCCCGATGAGGATCTTTCCAGGAGTGATCGGACGGTCTTCGGAGGTCGTGAGCTCGTAGCTCCAGAATCGGCGGGCCCGATCCCCCAGACTCCGCATGCGCTCGCCGAGATCGCGGTGCGCGATCCGCTCGGCGAGCTCCGCTCGCAGCCGCTCCTCGAGCTGGATGGCGCGATCGAGGGAGGCGAGCTCGCGCTGCACCAGCGCGACGCGCGCCTCGAGATCCTCGAGCCCGGTCTCGAGCCAGCGCTGGGCTCCGCTGGAGGGGCCGCCCGCATCGGCCACCGGCTCGCTCGCAAGCCGCCGAAGCAAGCCGGCCAGCTCGAGGCGGAGCTCGGCGAGCTCGGCCTCCTGGATGCGGCGGTCCCGGGTGAGTCGCTCGAGCTCCCGCTCTGCGCTGGCGAGCCAACCGGGCGCCTCCTCGATCGGCAATGAGTCTCCGAGCACGGCATAACGATGCTGCCAGCTGACGCGCATGCGCCCGAGGCGCTCGATCTGCTGGCTGAGGATCGCGACGCGATGCTGCCGATGGGCAAGACGGGCGCGTCTGCTCTCGAGCTCGAGGAACGTTGCATCGCTTCCGTCGCCGTCGCCGTCGCCGTCGCGGACGCGGGCACCGTGGCGCTCCTCGGCGGCCTGGAGCGCGGCCTCGGCGCGCAACCGATCCGAGCGCGCGAGCTCGATCTCCCGCTCGAGCTCCACCCGCTCCCGATCGAGGCGTTCGATGGCGTCGGCCAGGTCGCTCTCCCGCGGTGTGACGTGAGCCTGCACCCAGGCCAGGGCCGCGCGCGCCTGGCGCAGGGCCGCGTTCTTGATTTCATGCTCGAGCGCCGCATTCTGGACGCGTTGTCCAGCCAGGGCGACGCGCTCGGCGGCCACGCGGATGCGATCGTCGAGCGAACGGATTCCGGCCTCCAGGCGGATGCGAGCGAGCTCGTCCTTTTCCCGTTGCAGCAGGTCCCGGAAGCGTCGGCGCTCCTTCTCGAGCGCGTCCTGCTCGTCCTTCGCCAGTCGGAGATTGGCGCGCTGATCCTCGAGGACGCCGCGCTGCTGGGCCTCCTGCTCGGCCTCCCGTTGCCAGGCCTGACGGACGTTGTCGAGCAGTGGGACGGCGAATGGCGGCGGCTCTCCGAAGAGCTCCCGGGGGTCCCGCTCGAGCAGGGTCCGGATCGCGTCGCGTCCTGCGACCAGCTCGTTCATTCGCAGCTGGGCTTCGCGACGTTGCTCGAGGACCCGCACCAGCCGGTTTGCGAACTCGAGGCTCTCCGAGGCCGGAGTGGACGTCGCGTCCGGATCGGCCTCGGACTGCTGCGCGCGCTCCAGAGCGAGCTTTCGCGAGCGGGCCTCGGCGAGCGCCTCGTCGATCGCGATCAGCGGGTCCCCGGTCGCGGCCCCCGCCGTCTCCGACTTCTCGGGATCCTGCGGTCCGGAGCCCGGGCGCGCATCGGCTCCCGACTCGACCTCGCTCGGACGGGCGAGGTCGAGCAGCGGTTGTTGAGCTCGTCCGACCCCAGCGCCGCCCAGGGTGATGCACAGCAGGCAGAGAGCTGAACCGAGCAACCCCGGGCCGGGCGACGCCAGACGGAGGGAACGCCCGTCGCGGCCGCGGCACCGACGACGCATCTCCCGTCGGTCCCGCCCCGCTGTCCCCGGCTCCGCTTGCATCGGCGCAGCGTAGCAACCCCGATCGGCCACGCGCGTTCCGTCACTTCTGTCTGCCCACTCTCGTCGGGTCTGGAGCAACTTCGGAAACTCCTGCTGGAGCGGGCTTCTACCGCGTTTTGTCGGGAGGCAGAACGGGCTCCGGAAATCCCCTGCGTCGGCGGGATCGGTTAGTCTGCCGATCGGCTCGTCGCCCCGAGCGCATCCCGCGTCGGCGATGCCCTGCCGATCCGAACGGAGATCGTCTGATGTTCGAACAGCCCCGATGGTCCAGGTGGGCCGTACTGAGTCTGGTCGCCGGCTACGTCTGGATCACGATCGCGACCTCGCTGAACCTGCTGGCCTCGATCCCACCCTGGATCGTGGGGGCCGCCTTCCTCTCGGCCGGGGTCTCCCAGCTCGTCTGGCCCGGCGACAACCGGATCAACCAGACCGCCGCCTTCGCCGGACTCGCGGGGCTGGTGCTCGCGCTGCCCTACGGCCTGGGACTCGGCTGGGGGAGCTTCTTTCTGCTGGCAGGGACGGCGCTGGCGGCGGCCTGGGGCGCGGGGCGTACGGCGATCCAGCTGGAGTCGCACCACGAAGGCGTGCCGGTGCCCGCCCCGACTCCGGGTCTCGCCGGGAAGGTCGCGCTCGACGAGGCGATCCTCGGCTTCGAGCAATGGGGGCCCGCCGGCTTCGCCCTCGACGGGACGCTCGAGCGGGTCATCGACGAGATCGATCGGACGCGGGCGCTCTTCGCGCGCGAGGGATTGCTCGAGCAGCCCGAGGCCTATCATGTGGAGCCGCCCGAGCTGAAGGATCCCGAGATCCGACCGAAGGAGATCCGGGGACAGCGGATCGAGCAGCTCCGTTTCGAGAGCGGCTACGCCCCGCCCGAGGGTGAGCCCGGCCGGGAGCGCTGGCTGGCCTACGAGCCCTGTCGCGACGGCTGGGCCACCGTGCTCCGGCATCCCGGCCCCCCGCGCCCCTGGCTGATCGCCACCAACGGCTATCGGATGGGACATCAACGCATCGACGTGGCCCTGTTCCGGCGCTTCTTCGTCCGCAACGGGCTGAACGTGCTGATCCCCGTGCTGCCTCTGCACGGCCCCCGGCGCGTGTCCTGGCATTCGGGCACCGGTTTCCTCGGGATCGACATGGTCGACACGCTCCACGCCGAGGCCCAGGCGATCTGGGACCTGCGTCGGCTGCTCTCCTGGATCCGGCTGCAAGAGGCGCCGGCGGTCGGCGCGTTCGGGCTCTCGCTCGGGGGCTACACGACGGCGCTCTTCGCGAGCGTGGCCGACGGACTCGCCTGTGCGATCGCGGGCATCCCGCTGACGGACATCCCGCGCATGCTGCGACGTCACGGCGCGGCGCATCAGATTCAATACGCCATCCATCGCGGGCTCGACTTCGAGCGCGCCGCGGAGATGATGCGCGTCGTCTCCCCGCTGACGCTCCGACCGCGGGTACCCCGCGAAGGACGTCTGATCTTCAGTGGCAACGCGGATCGGCTCGTCCCGCCCGATCAGGTCCGGGATCTCTGGCGGCATTGGGACGAGCCCGAGATCGTCTGGTACGCCGGCTCCCATCTGAGCTTCAACGGCGAGCGGGCGGTCTGGAGCGCCGTCGACCGGATGCTGCGAACGACGGGGCTGGTCGTCTGAAGCGGATCGTCACCTGAATGAGTCGAACGAGCGGCCGGGCTCGCGCCGTCGCCGTTCCCGCTATCCTCGGCGGCCATGCCCCTGCCCACCCGCCGACGCTATCAGCTTCAACGACCCGAGCTGAACGAATCGATCGAATCGCTGCTGGAGGCCGCTCGACGGGCCGAGAGCGAGGACGAGGATGTCGAGCTCGTTCGGCAGATCCTCGTGACCGGTGTCCATCTGCTCCGGGACGCGACCTCGAGAGCGGAGCTGAAGCTCGTCAACAGCGCCTTGAAGGAGCTGCGCCACGCCTTCCGGGTCTTCAAGCCCTACTCCCATCTACGCAAGGTGGCCGTCTTCGGGAGCGCCCGGACGCCTCCCTCTCATCCGGACTGGATCCACGCCCGCGCTTTTGCCGAGAAGATCGTGCAGGAGGGCTGGATGGTGATCACGGGGGCGGGGGACGGCATCATGGGCGCGGCTCAGGGCGGCGCCGGCCGGGACTCCTCCTTCGGCGTGAACATCCGCCTGCCCTTCGAGCAGGTGGCGAACGAGTTCATCGCGGGCGATCCGAAGCTGATCAACTTCCGCTACTTCTTCACGCGCAAGGTCGTCTTCGTGAAGGAGGCTCACGCGATCGCGCTCTTTCCGGGGGGCCTCGGGACCCACGACGAGGGCTTCGAGGCGCTGACCCTGGTTCAGACGGGCAAGAGCGAGATGGTTCCCGTCGTCTTCATCGACGAGCCGGGGGGCAGCTACTGGCGCGACTGGCTCGAGTACGTCGAGACCCATCTCGCCGATCGCGGGCTGATCGCGCGCGAAGATCTGAATCTCTTCCGCGTGACCGACTCCGTCGACGAGGCGGTGGCCGAGATCGAGGGCTTCTACCGCAACTACCATTCGAGTCGCTACGTCGGGAATCGGCTGGTGCTGCGCCTGCACGAGGCCCCGAGCGACGAGCAGCTCGAACGGTTGAACGACGAGTTCTCGGGGCTGCTCGAGTCGGGCCGCATCGAGCGCGCGAAGGCGCTACCCGAAGAAGAGGGAGAGATGGAGCACCTCCCGCGGCTGCGCCTGCATTTCGACCGGCGGATGGCCGGTCGTCTGCGAGAGCTGATCGATCGCCTGAACGCCTTCGCCGACGAGGCGGCGCCGCCGAGCGACGCCCGGCGCCGGGCGATCTTCGCGACGCCGTTGCCCCGGGATCAGGAGGAGGCCGAGTACGAGGCCAGCGAGTAGCCGCGGCGGGGGCGCGGCGGAGGGCCCCGATCCGCTCTAGGATTGCGGGGTATCGAGACGCGGCGTTCCGCAAGCTCCGAGGTCCCCATGTCCGAATCCGCACCGCAGACTCCCCGAACGCGAGAAATCGATCTGCTCGACCGCCGACTCTATGAGGGAGATCCCCAGGAGACGTACGCCTGGCTGCGGTCGAACGCGCCCGTCTACTGGGACGAGACGAACGGGCTCTGGGGCATCTCCCGCCACGCGGACGTCGTCGCGATCTCCCGGGACACCGCCCGATTCTGCAGCGGCGAGGGCTCGCGGCCGAATACCGGCAGCAGCGGCTCGATGATCGACAACGACGATCCGCGCCACGTCGCCTTCCGCCGGGTCTTCGCGCGGCAGATCACGCCGCGGGCGGTGAAGCAGTTCGCGCCGCGGGTCCAGCGGATCGTCGACGATCTCTTCGAGGGCTTGAAGGGGCGGACGGAGTTCGACCTCGTCCAGGAGCTCGCGATCCCGCTGCCGGTGCGCGTGATCCTGGAGGCGCTCGGGCTCGACGACTCGGATTGGCGACGTTATGCGAGGATCGCCGAGGTCACGATGGCCATGGGCGGTGGCCCGCGCTACCAGACCGATGAGGGGATCGAGGCTGCCATGGCCTTCTACGGCGAGGCGGCCGAGCTCGCGGAGCAGCGGCGCGCGACGCCCGGCGAGGACTGGCTCTCCCTGATTGTGCAGCAGGCCGACGAGGGCCCCGCCGCACGCGGGCCGATGGAGATTGCCGCCGAGTCGCTGCTGCTTCTCAACGGGGGAAGCGATACGACGCGGCACGTGATCGCGGGAGGCACCCGGGCTCTGCTGGAGAATCCCGAACAGCTGGAGCGCCTGCGCGCGGAGCCCGCGCGGCTGCCGGTCGCGATCGAAGAGATGATCCGCTGGGTCTCGCCGCTGCTCAACATGCGGCGCACGGCGACCCGGGACGTGACGCTCCACGGCGAGACGATCCGCGCGGGCGATCAGGTCCTCTTGATGTACGCGTCCGCCAATCGCGACGAGGCGGTCTTCGAAGATCCGCAACGCTTCGACATCGCGCGCCATCCGAATCCGCACGTCGCCTTCGGGATCGGGGCGCATTTCTGCATGGGGGCGAACATCGCGCGTCTCGAGCTGCGCTGCGTCTTCGACGCGATCCTGAAGCGCCTACCGGGGCTCCGGCGGGCGGATTCCGGGCCGCTTCCGATCTCGGCGCCGGCCTTCGCCTGCGGCCTCACGTCGCTGCCCGTCCGGATCGACGCAGCCTGAATTCGTGTCCGCGGCGGCGCGAGCGGCCGAGCGATCGAGCGATCGAGCCGGGCGGTCGACGGTCCGACCGGGCCCGATCTGGAAACGACCAGGGAAGGACTCCATCTGATGGCCAAGCGTTCTGCCGCCCTCGTGGGCTTCACGGAGTGGGCTCCGAAGCGACAATGGGATCGCCCGATGTTCGGCATGGAGGCGGCGGCAGAGCTCGCCGCCGAGGCCCTCGCGGACGCGGGCTTCGAGAAGGACGAGGTCGACGGCCTCGTGATCGGAGGGCTGCAGGAATCGCCGCTCTTCGCGCCCCTTGCGCTGGCCGAGTACCTGGGGATCCCGTCGCGGTTCGCGGAGGTCGTGGATCTCGGAGGCGCGACCTCGGCCGGGATGGTCTG
This sequence comes from uncultured Spirochaetaceae bacterium, assembly GCA_964457385.1. Classification (GTDB taxonomy): domain Bacteria; phylum Myxococcota_A; class UBA9160; order UBA9160; family UBA4427; genus UBA4427. The sequence goes on along the minus strand of CAYWGW010000097.1, from coordinate 6,420 downwards.
GCGCGCCGCGGCGGCGATCGAGGTCGGTGTCTGCGAGACGGTGCTGATCCTGGCGCCCTCGGTGCCGCCGCCGCCGGAGGCCGGGGGCTCGCCGGACAAGATGATGATGCCCGCCTACCTGATGGGTGACGCCTGGGGCTCACCGCAGAGCCAGTACGACATCCCCTACGGACTCGTCGCGGCCACGCCTGCCTTCGCGCTGGTCGCGAGCCGCTACATGGCGGAGTACGGAGTCGAGCCGTCGACCCTCGCGAAGATCGTGGTCGACGAGCGCGCGAACGCGCAGAAGAACCCGAAAGCGATCTTCCGGGACAAGCCGATCCGTGTCGAGGACGTGCTCGCCTCGCCCATGATCGCCGATCCGATCCATCTGCTCGAGATGGTGATGCCCTGCTTCGGTGGCGGCGCGCTCCTGATGACGACGGCCGAGCGGGCGAATCGCTCGCTTCATCGGCCGGTCTTCGTCTCGGGCTTCGGCGAGTTCGTGAGCCACAAGACCGTGACCTGGATGCCGAGGCTCACCGAGACCCCCGCCCGCCCCGCAGCCGATCGGGCCTTCGCGATGGCCGGCGCGCGGCGCGACGCGATCGATCTCGCCTCCTTCTACGATTGCTTCTCGATCACGGTGCTGCTCACGATCGAGGATGCGGGCTTCGCGGCCAAGGGTGGGGGCGGTCGCTTCGTGCTCGAGCACGACCTGCGCTTCGACGGTGACTGGCCGCTCAACACCCACGGCGGACAGCTCGGGATGGGGCAGGGGGGCGCGGCGGGCGGGCTCTCCCACGTCGTCGACGCGATGACCCAGATCCAGGGACGGGCCGGGGACGTTCAGCTTCCGAAGGCCGACCTGGCCTACGTGACGGGCGTCGGGGGACTGATGGCGTCCCATGTGGGCCTCGTGCTGGAGGGCGCCTGATGTCGCTCCTGATGTCGTCGCAGCCGATGTCCGACGAGGGCAGGCCGCTGCCGCGGCGCACGCCGGTCAGTGCGCCCTTCTTCGACGCCGCCCGGGCCCATCGATTGCTCCTGCCGCGCTGTCCGCGGGACGGCTTCTTCTTCTATCCCCGCAACCGCTGCCCGCGCTGCCTCGGGGACGACTGGACCTGGGAGCCGGCGAGCGGTCGCGGGACGGTCCATGCCTTCACCGTCGATCGGGTCGGACACGATCCTGCCCAGCGTTCCCGCTTGCCGCTGGTCGTCGCCATCGTCGAGCTCGAGGAGGGGCCGCGGCTCACGACCAATCTCGTCGGCTGTGCGCCCGAGTCGGTTCGGGTGGGCATGTCGGTCGAGGTGGCCTTCGAGGATCTCGACCGCGAGACCCTCGTCCTCTTTCGCGCGGATCGCGCTGAATCATCGGATTCCGTATCCCCTTCGCACGAGGAGCTCTCCAATCCATGAAGTTCGTGATTTCCGGTGCCTTCCAGCCTCCCGGTCATTTGATTCCGCTGGCAATCGCGGCGGAGGAGGCCGGCTTCGAGGCCATCTCCTTCTCCGATCACGCGGTCTACCCGGAGAAGCTCGACACGCCCTATCCCTACACGGAGGATGGATCACGCCGTTACGACGAGACGACGGAATTCCCGGATCCATGGGTGGTGATCGGCGCTCTCTCGGCAGTGACGAAGCGGCTGCGCTTCACGAACAACGTCTTCGTGTTGCCCATGCGCAACCCCTTCCTGGCGGCGAAGTCGATCGCCACGGCGGCCGCGATGTCGAAGGATCGGGTGACGCTCACGATCGGGGTCGGTTGGTCCAAGGTCGAGTTCGAGCTGGTGGGCCAGGAGTTCCGGCGCCGGGGCGCGCGGGCGGACGAGATGCTCGAAGTGATGAAGAAGCTCTGGAGCGGCGAGATGGTCGAGCACGCCGGCGACTTCTACCGCTTCGAGCGGCTCAAGCTGACGCCGCCGATTCCCGCCGCGCCGATTCCGGTCTGGGTCGGGGGCATCTCGGATCTCGCCTTGAAGCGCGCCGCCCGAAACGACGGCTGGCTCTCGGACCTGCAGACCACGGCCGAGATCCTCGAGTGCGTCGAGAAGGTGCGCGCCCATCGGCGGGAACTCGGACGCGACGAGGCCTTCGAGGTGATGGCCAGCGCCAGCGATGCCCACGACGTCGCCGGCTACCGGCGCCTCGGCGAGGGCGGCGTGACCCACGTGCTCACGATGCCCTGGGCGTTCTACCACGGGTTGACGGACGATCTGGAGAAGAAGGTCGACGGAATCCATCGCTACGCGGAAGACGTGATCGCGAAGCTGCGCTGAGGTCGAGCCGCTTCCGGCGGCGTCCCGGTTCGGCCCGGGCGCGGGCGGGCTAATGTGGGCGGGGTCCGGCTGCCGGCTCCGGAAGAGGAAGTGCCCTTGGAACTCTCGGCCATTCCCTGGCTCGCTCTCGGCTTCAGTCTCGGACTGGTCCACGCCTTCGATGCGGACCATGTCATGGCGCTCTCCGTCTTTGCGACCCGGGAGCGCGGCCCCAGGCGCGCGGTGGCGGCCGGGATCCGCTGGGCCGCCGGCCACGGCTGCGTCCTGCTCCTTGCCGGCATCGCGCTGCTGGGACTCGGGCGTGCGCTGCCGCCCGAGGTCTCTCTCTGGGCCGAGCGCGTCGTGGGGCTCACGATGGTCGGGCTGGGGATCTACGTCTGGAGCGACCTGCTGCGATCCCGCGCACACATCCATTTCCATGTCCACGACGACCTGCCGCCCCATGCCCATTGGCATCGCCACCACGAGGACGCGGCTCCGAACGGAAGCGGTCCTTCCCATCGCCCGGAGCACCATCATCGCCACGGTCCCGTCATGGTCGGCGCGCTGCACGGTCTCGCGGGATCGACGCCCTTGCTGGCCGTCGTGGGGGTGGGCTCCGTATCCCCGGTGCTGGGCCTCGCCTATCTTCTGATCTTCGCGCTGGGTGTCACGCTGGCGATGGCGCTGGTGAGCGGCCTCCTGGGTCAGCTGGCCTCCCGGTTGGCGCGAGGAGAGGGGGACGAAGGGAGACCCTCGCGGAAGCTTGCCGTCCTGCGCGCGCTCAGCGCGGCGGGCTCGATCGCCGCGGGGGGCTGGCTCGTCGCCGTCGCCTGAGTCGCGGCCGGGTGGCTCCGGCCCGGGCGTCGAGCCGAAGAGTTGGCCCACTGGGCTGCTCGCGACCGCGTCGCAGGCGGCCGCGCGCGTGGATCAAACGCGCGGAAGCCAGCTTCCGTGGAAGCCCAACGGGACGCGCTGCGGGAGGCCGATCCGGGCGATCGGGCCCTTCGCGAGCTGCGTCGCGTCGAAGATCGCGAGATCGCTCTCGCCGCGGGCGCGGTCGAAGCAGAAGGAGAGCAGCCAGCCTTCCTGCTCCGAGGTCGATCCATCGGCCGGTGCGAAGATCGCCTCGCTGGGCACGATCTGGCCCCGACCTTCGTAGACCTCGCGCTGGCCACTCTGGAGGTCGTAGCGCACGAGCCCTCCGGACTCGGAGGCCATGTCCGGTCGTCCCCAGACGGCGTAACCGATGCGATGTCGCAGACCGGTGAGACTGTCCTTCACGCGCGGAAACTCGATCATGAGGTCGTCCATCGGCTCTTCGTGGACGCTGCCGTCGGCCAGGTCGATCTCGAAGCGATGAAGCCGGGCGGGAGCGAACTCGTTCGAGCTCTTCCGCCACAGGCTCTCGTAGCGCGCAACGTCGAGGGTGATGCGGTGGCCGAGGGAGAAGGCGTTCATCGGATGGAAGACGAAGCAGGGGTCGATTTCGAGCCAGACGACCTCGCCGATCGAGTCGGCTCCGTCGCGCCCGCGTCGGAGGAAGCCGAGTCGGGCGCCGGCCTCGTCGTCCCAGCGGTAGGGAAGGCCCTGGCCCGCGGCTGGATCCGGCGAGAAGACGACCGGGAGATCCATGAAGATCACGTAGTCCCGGGTGATCGCGAAGTCGTGCATCATGACCGGCCGCGGAATCTCGATCGGACGGCTCTCGACCAGCTCCCCCTGCGCGTCCACGCGATGGTAGACGAGGTGGGGAGCGGCGAAGTGGTAGCCGAAGAAGTGCATCTCGCCCGTCTGACGACAGATCTTGGGATGCGCGGTCATCGGCCCCTTCAGCCGCCCGTCGAAGTCGTGGAGGCCGATCGTTGCGAGCTCGCGGTCGACCTCCCAGGGCAGGCCGTTCTCGACCAGGGCGAGCACGTGGCCCGCGTGCTCGACGACATGGGTGTTGGCCAGTCCCGCGCTGAAATCGACCCGACCCTCCTCGTCCAGGTAACGCGCTTCGCCCGCCAGCGCGCGGGTCCGGACGAAGCGGTTGCGGTACCAGCGGGCGCGTCCGCCCGAGAGATCGACCCCGTGCAGCATGCCGTCGCCCAGGAACCAATGTCCCGGATCCCCCCGGAGCGGATTGGGGCCGTTGCGCAGGAAGAGACCATCGAGCTCCGGCGGGATCGCGCCCTCGACCGGCAGGTCGAAGGCCTCCACCTCGTGCTGCACCGGAGCATGGAGATCCTCCAGGTAGAAGGGAAGCTCGGAATCGACGGCCTGGGCCATGGTTGGCTCCTTCGATGCGGAGAGACGGATCTAGCCGGAAAGATCGTCGAGTCGCCGCGTTTCGTCCATGCCTGGAATGAGCACCGTGAATCCATCATCCCAGGGGGCGTGATGGCCAGCGTCGCTCGCAGGAGCCGAGTCATCCGCCCCTCGTCAGCACCCTCGCAGACGGGGATTCCGTTATGCTTGAAGGCCTTCGATGGGACTCCGGTTGTCGGCGCCCAGCCGGTCGGAACGAGACCAGCGAGTAGACCATTTCGTAGAGAATCGAGAGAGGAGATTCGTCGATGTCCGAGATCCCGACCTGGGAGCAGGCAGTCGCGATGCTGACGGGGCCGGGGGCTCCCTTCGAGATCGTGGAGCAGGAGATCCGAGGCCGCCGGACGAAGGCCTTCGCGAATATGCCGTCCTCGCTCCGGGAGGCCTTCGCCGGAGCCCGGCTGCACGGCGACAAGACCTTCATCGTCTACGAGGACGAGGTCTGGAGCTTTGCGCGGATGATGGCGCGGGTGGACGAGATCGCCGACGTCCTCGTCCATCGTTACGAGATCGCGCCGGGCGACCGGGTGGCCATCTCGATGCGCAACTATCCCGAATGGATCGCCTCCTTCGCGGCGATCCTCTCGGTCGGCGGCATCGCGGTCTGCATGAACGCCTTGTGGAAGGGCGAGGAGATGGCCTACGGACTCGAGGACAGCGGCGCGAAGCTGCTGATCGCCGATCCGGAGCGGATCCGTGTGGCCGAACCGGAGCTCGCCCGGGAGGATCTGGCGGCGATGGTGGTCCGGCATCGGGAAGGGGCGTTGCCGGCGGGCGTCGACCGGATGGAGGACGTGCTGCGTTCGGGCGCGGCGATGCCCGAGGTCGAGGTCGGGCCGGAGCACGATGCGACGATCCTCTACACGTCGGGTACGACGGGCTTCCCGAAAGGCGCCGTATCGACCCATCACGCCGTGCTGTCGGCGCTGCGGGCCTTCACCTGTCGCGCCCTGATCGGCGCGATGACGCAGCCGCCGCGGGAGCCGTCTCCCTACGAGACGAGCTTCATCCTGGCGGTGCCGCTGTTTCACGTGACGGGGCTGGTGCCGGTGATGCTGACCTGCTTCATCAACGGCTTCAAGCTGGTGATGATGTACAAATGGTCTCCGGAACGGGCGCTCGAGCTGATCGAACGCGAGCGGGTGACCCAGTTCGTCGGGGTTCCGACGATGACGATCGACATGTTGGAGTCACCCGACTTCGAGCATCGGGACACCTCGAGCCTGGCGAGCGTGGGTGGCGGCGGGGCGCCGGCGCCTCCCGAGCTCGTCAGCCGCGTCGAGGGCAGCTTCCGACGCGGTCGTCCCGGCATCGGCTACGGCATGACCGAGACCAACGCCTACGGGCCGCAGAACGCGGGCGACGACTACGTGCGGAAGCCCCGCAGCGCGGGCCGAGCCGTGCCGGTCGTCGACGTCGGCATCTTCGATGCGGACATGAAGCCATTGTCGCCGGGCGAGGTGGGGGAGATCTGCTTCCGCGGGCCGAACCTCATCCGCGGTTATTGGAACAAGCCCGAGGCGACGGCGGAGACGATCGTCGATGGCTGGCTGCGCAGCGGCGACATCGGTCGGATCGACGAGGAGGGCTTCGTCTACGTCGAGGATCGGGCGAAGGACATGGTCCTGCGCGGCGGGGAGAACATCTACTGCGCCGAGGTGGAGGCGGTGATCTACGCCCATCCGGACGTCCACGAGGCGGCCGTGTTTGGGATTCCCCACGACCGTCTCGGGGAGGAGGTGGCCTGCGCCGTGATGCCCAGGAAAGGTCGGGAGATCGACCCGGCCGCCCTGCGTGAGCATGTATCGGCACACATGGCGCCTTTCAAGGTCCCCACCGTCTACGAGGTCGTGAAGGAGCCCCTTCC
>CAYWGW010000096.1:4393-14493 GCA_964457385.1 uncultured Spirochaetaceae bacterium | reverse complement strand
CCACTTCCGGGATCGAGGACCCGGCCCCCGCGAATCACGACGTCGAAGCGGGGCTCAGCCTCGGCCCGCCCGGCCGGCCGGCAAGAGCATTTATCGTTCGATTCTCGTACTTTATACTCGGCTGGCCGTTCCTCTACAGGTACGAGCGACATGGCCGCGAGGCGAGCCGTGACCAGACGATCGGCAGATTCATCGCGTCTCCTTCCTTCTGCCCGCCGAGGATCACGCCGTGCCGATCGCCGGGAACGTTCGCCGTACCTTCTCGAACTGCTCCGCTCGCCGCGCCACGCGCCACTCGGTTCGTCTCGCTCTCGCCGCAGTCGTGATCGTCTTTGCCACGGCGTCGATCGTGATCCCGCCCCCGGACGCCACGGCCGGCAATCGCTCGGAGTGCAACTCGAGCTGCGGTGGCCTCGCCCAGAACGCCTGCACGATCTTCGACTGCGTGCCGTCCTGCGACAAGTTCCTGTTCGAGAATGTCGAGGGCTGCGGATTCCTCTGCACCGAGTCGATCTGCCGTGATTCCGGCTGCGGTGACACGAACGAGCGTGCTTGCGTGCCGTTCGTCGATCACGGCTGGCCGGACGTCTGCAAGTCCGGCAACTACAACGCGGGCGGAACCTGCCGGGCCCTCGACGGCGATGGCTTCCCACCGGTATGCGGCGATCAGGACGAGCGCGCATGCACGGTCGTCGAGAAGATTCCTTCCTGCAAGATCGGGCTCGTCGAGGTCCTGAATACGTCAGGGTCCTTCTGCCGCCAGATCGACGGTGCGGGTTATCCGTCGCATTGCGGTGATACCGGCGAGCCGCCCTGCCAGATCACGGAGCGTATCCCCTCGTGCAAGGGTGACGACTTCGAGTTCGACGGCCTCTGCGCGGATCCGGACGCCGACGGCTACCCGACCTTCTGCGGCGGCCTGAACGAGACGCCCTGCGATCTCGGCTTCCAGGCCCAGCTCGGCATCACGTCCTGTAAGCCGCGACTGGAGGAGGACTTCGCGCTCGGGATCTGCCTCGATGCATGCGGTGGCAACGGACTGCCAGCCTGCGTGATCGGCGGCTGTGATTCGGGCTATTCGGTGCAGGACGCCGATCAGATCGACAATCTGGCCGTCTGCGGGAAGCCGCCCGTCGCCTGGGGAGAGAGTGATGCGGACGAGGCGGCCCCGGGCGGACCGCGCGTCGTCTTCTTCATTCACGGTCGCGGCAACGATCTGACGACGGCGAGCTACGACGCCGACGAGCCGCTGCTGAACGCGCTGGCCTTCGGGTCCGAGAACGTCGTCGCCGTCTACGGCGTCGATTGGAACAATCAGGCGACGGGTGCCCTCGGCCCACGCCGCCGTGTCGAGATCCGGCAGCTCGTCCTGCAGAACGGAAGTCCGGTCTGGCAGCTCGTGCAGCGCTACGGACGGCGGACTTTCAACTCGACCGACTTCCAGATCTCGGACGTTTCCCAGGCGATCGCTCAGGCGATCGACGATCTCGACATCAGAACCCCGATCGCGCTGCTCGCACATAGCTACGGCGGCGTGATCGCGCGTGATCTCGTCTACCGCCACTACGATGACCTTCGCGCCGGAAGCCACGAGATCGCCGAGGTGGTGACGATCAAGAGTCCTCATCGCGGCGGCTTGATCGGGACGCCCGATCTCGTCTCGGCGGGCCTGTTTCCCATGACGGGCCTCGATCTGCAGACGGATTTCGCCTGCGCGACGGGACGCGCGGCGGGGCTCGCCGGATTCGGCAGTGGTCAGGACGGCTGTTTGCTTGGGCTCTGGGTCGATTGGGCACTGGACAAGGCGCCTTTCGGCATCGACGACACGAGCTACCCGCAGATCCGCTGGATCACGGTCGCCGGGGGCGGATTTCGCACCGGGGCGGACAAGATCGATCTCGTGCTCGACGCCCAGTTTCTTGGCGTAGACGTGCCGCTCGATCCGCGCTTCGAGCAGCTGCTCGAGGATGAGCGCGACCCGGCACACGAGCCCTTCCTCGACTCCGACGAAACCGTGCCGACGCGCAGCGCGTTCGGAATCGCCGTCGACGCCTGCTACCCCTACGTCCAGGCCCTGCCTCCCGGAGGCAGCGCGAGCGATCCGACGATCGTCTTCGACACGGCGCTGTGGACGATGGGGTCGGACGTTCTGGAGGCGTCGAGTGCGACCTGCTACCACGCCGCGGCGCCGGCTGGAGCGCTGCCGGGTCCGCGCATCGCCTCGAATCACGACATGTCGAGTGACGAAGAGGAGCGTGCGTTCGTCGAAGCGATCCTGACGCAGCCCGTGCCCGAGCCCGGGTTCGGCGTGGGCCTAGTCGGCGCCCTGCTGACCGTTCTCGCGGTCGCGAAACGCCGGGGGCGATCGGCGGTCGACTGATCAGGCGCGACGCTGCAGAGTGATTCCAGCTACCTGCGCGTCGAGGGGGCGAGAAGAAGCTTGAGGACGGATCCTCGGCCAGCGGAGTCGCGTCTTTGGCGTCGCGGTGACCCAGGGCGGTCCCGATTCAAGTCGTACTGATTCTACGACTGCATCTACGCGCGCGTCGGAGCCACCGTCGACATGGACGGGAAGGACGTGGTGCCGACCGGCGACGTAATGCGCACCCTCGACGAGTGCTGGAAGGTGCTGATCGTAGGCGACGCGGCCATACATCCGGCCGAACTGCCGAATCCGTGCGACAACATCAACACGCTCTACCAGGCCGAATCGCGCGGCATCGACTGGCTGTGGCGCAGTCACGATTGCTTCGAGCGCGTGGCCTGGCTGAACCCCGACTCCCAGGCCGACTGGGAGTACACGCGCAACCCCAGCATCATCGGAAAGGCTTTTTCCCATGCTGCCGCTCTCGACCGGCGGCATCCAGGACGCCGTCACCATGCTGGTCGGCAGCCGCTCCTCAGCACCCGAAGGACACGTGCGGCACTGATCCGCGTCGTCCAGCCCTTCGCCGGTTCGCGCCCGAACGCCGGTCGGTGTAGCGTGGCCACATGGACGTGCCGAGCCGCACACGCATCGCGCAGGGCGACGTGGATGGCAGCCACTGGCTGCTCGCGAGTCGCACTGCGGATCCACGGCTCCGACCCTACGTCCTCCGGATCGACGGCTACGAAGAGCGTGCGGCCAGCCCCCAGCAGATGCGGCACTTCGCGCAGCCGCACGTGGTGCTGATCATCGAGTTGGGCCCACCGCTTCGCGTGACCATGGGCTCCGACCCGGCGAGATCGAGCCGCAGCCCGGGCGGCTTCGTCGCGGGCCTCGAAGGAGCCTTCTCGCTGACCGAGCACGAGGGCGTGCAACGCGGCGTGCAGGTCGATCTCACGCCGGCGGGCGCACGGCGGCTCTTCGGTCTTCCGCTCTGCGAACTCACGCCCGGCGTCGTGGCGCTCTGCGACATGTGGCCCGGCGCGGGGCCCCGCCTCGCCCTGCGCCTCGGCGAGGCGCCTAATTGGGCAGCCCGGCTCGATCTCGTCGAGTCGATGTTGCTCGAGCGCATCCTCTCGGCGTCGGTACAATCGGCCCCCGTGGAATGGGCGGTGGGACGGATCGAAGCCGCGGGGGGCACGCTCGACGTGGCCGACCTCGCGCGCGAGCTCGGCTGCAGTCACAAGCACATGATCGCCTTGTTCCGCGACCAGGTGGGGACCACACCGAAGGTCCTCGCCCGGATCGTTCGCTTCCATCGCTTTCTCGACTGCGCCCGCGAGGGTGCAGCGAAGGGCGCCGATCTGGCGCTCGCATGCGGCTACTACGACGAGTCGCACCTGGCCCGTGACGTGCGGCAGTTCACCGGGCTGAGCCCGCGCGAGGCGCGCCTGCAGATCGGCTCCCTCGCCGAGCTGCTCGGGTAAATTTCTTCCAAGCCGCGGGGCGCCCGGTCGGGCTATCGGTGGTCGGAACGATCCAATCATCTGGAGGAACCGTCATGACCCAGCGACAGCATCCCCGCATCATCCCCACCCTGCGCTACCGGGACGCCGCCCGCGCCATCGACTGGCTGTGCGAGGCGTTCGGCTTCGAGCGCCACCTGATCGTCGAGGGTGAGGACAACACGATCGAGCACGCCCAGCTCACCCTGGACGGCGGCATGATCATGCTCGGCAGCGCCCGAGACGACGAGTTCGGCCGGCTGCAAAAGCCACCGGCCGAGGTGGGCGGGGTCGGCACCCAGAGCGCCTACATCGTGGTGCCCGACGCCGACGCGGTGTACCACCGGGCCAAGGGCGCAGGCGCCGTCATCGCCTACGACATTCGCAACGAGGACTACGGCGGCCGAGGCTTCTCGTGCCTCGACCCGGAAGGGCACGTCTGGAGCTTCGGCACCTACGATCCGTGGACGTCGTGACCGGCCGAGGGCGCGTAGGAGATCCAGAAAGAGGCCTCGCTCGCGACGGCGGGATGGCGGATGATGGGCGGATGGGCGGACTCGGGATGCTTGCAGAGCGCGAACGGGCTGTTCGTGCATGGATTTCAGGGCATCCGCATCTCGAGCAGACAGCCGCCAGACGCCGTCTGGCCAGTACTCAGAGCCTAGCCAGCGATTGCCATCCAGCCATCAACAATCTATGAATATGGTTCATCGGCGCAATCGGGGTGATCGACCATGGCCGAACCGCAACTATCCGGCCGCAGCGCGCGCGCGCGGGAGCTGGCGCATCAATTGGCGCGAAGCGAGCGGCGTACCGTGGCCGAGGTGGTCGAGCGCGCGCTGGAGGAATACGCCGCACACCAGACCGGCCGCGAACCAGCATCGAGTTTCTACACCGGACTCAACCGGCGCTTTGCCACCGACCTGGATCTCGAAGACATCATCCGCGAGCACCGCAACTCACATAGCGGTATCGATTTGTGATCTTTCTCGACACCAATGTCATCTCCGAGACCCTGCGCCGCGACCCCGACGAGCGGGTCATGAGTTCATGGGCCGATCGGCACGATCTGGCCTGCCGATGTCGGTTCCGGGCGGCATGATCGCCGCGATCGCGATCGTTCATCGCGGCCGCTTGGCAACACGCAACACCGCCGACTTTCGGGGGCTGGAGCCGGAGCTGGGCCTGATCAACCCGTGGCAATCCTGATCTGAGCGCTTTCGCCACGAGCCGAGCGCTTCGTCGCCGGAGCAACGCGGGCCGAGCCGCCTCGACCCGACCTCGCTAGGTCGTGACGCTGCCGCCGTTGAGCTGGAGGGTCTGGCCGGTCATCCAGGCGGACTCGTCGGAGGCGAGGTAGAGGCAGAGCGCGCCGATGTCGTCGGGCTGACCCAGGCGGCCGACAGGGATCGTGCGGGCGAGCTGCTCGGTGAGCTCGGGCTGCTGCTGGTTGTCGATCAGGCCGATGGCGATGGTATTTGCCGTGACGCCGTGCTTCGCCGACTCGATGGCCAGATGGCGCATGAAGCTGATGCCGCCGCCCTTGCCCGCGGCGTAGGCGGAGACGCCGAGTCCGAGGCCGATCGTGCCCGCGCCCGACGAGATCGTGATGATCCGCCCCCAGCCCCGCTCGCAGAGCCCGTCGATCACGACGTGGCAGCAGTTCATCACGCCGTAGAGGTTGAGGTCGACATAAGGTCGCCAATCCGCCGGCAAGGTCTCGCGGAAGGGCTTCACGCCCATCTCGGGCGGCACCCCGGCGTTGTTCACCAGGATCTCCACGGGCCCAATCGCCGCCTCGATCGCCGCAACGCCCTCGCGAACGGCCTCGACGTCGGTGACATCGAAGGCCACCGCCACGGCGCGCGCACCTTCGTCCATCAACGCCGCGACCGTCTCGCCCGCCCGATCCGCTCGCAGATCGTTGACGGCCACCGCGGCACCCTGGAGAGCCAGCGTCCGGGCGATGCCGGCCCCCACGCCCTGACCCGCCCCCGTCACGAGCGCCACGCGTCCAGTGAGATCGAACATCCGCCTTCTTCCTCCAGGATTCGATTCTGTCGAGGGACATCGGTGAGGGATACCGAACCGCTCCGGCCCGCGGCGAGTCCGCAGCGAGTAGCCCGGCCCCTCCCGAGTCGACCCCCGTCGCCTCAAAGCATGGCCCAGGCCGCGTGGCGGGGCGATCCGGGCGCACGACGAGCCCGCGTTCCGTATTACAAATATTTGTTCGATCTGCTATATGTAGCCCATGCAGACAGTCACCCTCTCCACAAAGAGCCAGTTGGTGATCCCCCGAGAGGTTCGTGAACGGCTCGACCTCGAGCCGGGCGCGAAGCTCACCGTCCTCGAGAAGGGTGGGATCATCTATCTCGTTCCAGAGCGCCCACTCGAGGATTTGCGGGGGATCGCGCGAGGGACGAAGCGGAAGGGCCTACGCGAGAAGAAGGATCGCCTTTGATCCTCGTCGACTCGAGCGGCTGGATCGAGTACCTCGCTGCGCGCCCCAAGGCGGACGAGTTCGCCCCGTACATTCAGGGGAACGAGCCGCTCGTGACGAGCACGATCCAGGTCTACGAGATCTACAAGGTCATTCGTCGGGACGTCGGGGAGGAGTGCGCGATCGAATCAATCGCCGCATTGCATAGCACGAAGATCGTGCCTCTCGACGAGAGTCTGGCACTCGAGGCGGCAGACGCGTCGCTCGAGCACGGGCTCGCGATGGCCGACGCGATCATCCTGGCCACGGCGCGTCGTCGGCATGCGGAGATCGTGACGGGAGACGCCGACTTCGAAGGGCTTCCCGGAGTGACGCTGATCCGCTGAGATCGCGATCGGGGCTCCGGATGGCGTCACACTCGAAGGGGCTCCGCTCGGACCGGGCCGAAGGTCTCATGCTGGACCTGCGTCTCCGGAACCCCACGACGCTCGAGCGCAGATCGGATGTCGACGAGAAATGAAGTGGGCCCGCATAGGATCCAATGGGCCTCTGGGCCGGGATCCAGGCGATCGAGCAGGGCCGCATCGATCCGGCCCACGTCGTCGTATCCTCGATCCTCCGGCAGCGGCCGGCTGTATCGGAAATGGACGCGAATCCCGGGTCGGCGCCTGGCCAGCGCCCGGACCTCCTCGGCAAAGGGATGATGGCGACCGTCGCGCACGCCGTGCACGAACCAGACTGGCCGCTCATCGCCCGCCGCTACCAGCGAGTGCAACATGCTCACGAGCGGTGTCGCCCCGATGCCCGCAGCGACCAGCACGACGGGACAACGACCGCATCCGATCACGAGCTCACCGGCCGGCCGGCCGACACGAAAGATCATGCCCGGCTCGGCCCGGTCGTGGAGGAAGCCAGACGCCACCCCGCCCGGCTCACGCTTCACCGTGATCCGATAGCGGGAATCGCGCGGCGAGCCCGAGAGCGAGTAGGTCCGGCGCACCCGGCCCGGATGGCCCGATCGACCCGCGAGCCCGGGATCGGGATCGGGATCGAGAGCGCGATCGAGATCGAGATCGGGATCCAGCTCGATCGGCAGATGCTGTCCGGCCTCGAACCCGGGCAGTCGTCGGCCGTCCGCGGCCTCGAGCAGAAACGAGATCGCGTCGTCGCTCTCCCGACACTTCTCGACGAGCCGGAGCTCGAGCGCCAGGCCCGCGTCCGCGTCCGCGTCCCAGCGAAGCGCGATCGCGTGAGGGAGGGAAACGACCTCGTCGAGCTCGAAGCGGACGATCCGGCGGGCGCCGGCCTGCTCGGCGGCGGCATCGGGATTCCAGTCGATCGTCGCCCGACCGGTCAGCTGGAGCAGCCCGCCCGTCGCGAAGTCCACGAAGAGCAGCCCGGCCCGCGGGTCGAGCACCAGATTGCCGAGCGTATTGAAGTGGTCGTTGCCCGCGTAGTCGGGGAAGAAGATCTCCCGATCGCTCGTCACGCCCACGAACCCGGGCTCGCCGCCTCGATGCGAGGCGTCCATCCCGAACGCCGCACTCTCCCCGATGCCCCGGTAGCCCGAGGCGATGAAGAATGTGTCGGCGCGGGCGATCCAGCTCTGCTGCTCCGGAGTGAGGCGGCGAGCGCGCTGGGGCTCGCCCTTCGCCTCCCCCCCGACGCGACGCCACGCCCGCTCCCGGATGTACTGCGGACAGTTGCCAAAGCTCTGGGCGACGTGGCAGACGAGCACGCCGTTCTCGTCGGACTCGATCCGACCGTTCAGCCGGTTGCGGCGGCGGGTCGCGAGCTCGATCCCGAGCAGACCGACGTCCGAACCCGCGACGATCGCGCCCTCGAGCGCGTCCCCGGCCACGGGCTGCGCCCGGATCGAGAGCCGGTACGGATCGGGCGACTCCACGAAGCCCTCGTTTCCGACGAGCAGGGTGGCCCAGGGCCGGCCCTCCCGGTCGCGCGCCGCCGCGACCAGGAAGGGCTGGGCCGCGTGGAAGCGACGATGCTCCTCGGGCAGATGATCGCGCACGACCCGACGGGCCCAGGTCTCGACTGCCCGGACCCCGAGGCGTTCCTGCACGAGCTGCTCGCCCGCGTGAAAGGGCGACCTCTCCATCGCGTCGGTCGCATTGGTCGCATCCGTCCCATTGATCCTATGGGTCATACTGGTCGCATTGATCGAGTTGATCGCATTGGTCGCATCGGCCCCGTCGCTCCCGTCCATGGCGATCCGCCTTGCTAGGCCGTCGCCGCGGCAATCAGCTCGAGTCGGATCCCGCCCGGAATCGCGCACATCATATGCTGTGTCGGCCCGCCACCGAGCGGCTCCGGGGCGAACTCGATCCGGACGTCGGCCCGCGCGCGGAGCTCGCCGTGGAGCGCATCGAGCTCCGCGGCGCTCGCCACCGACAGGGCCAGATGGTGCAGACCAATCCCGCGCCGCCGGTCGAAGGGCACCGCGGTCGACGGGCTCTCCGCCTGCCAGAGCGTGATCATCACACAGCCGTCGGAGAGGAAGACGGCGGGATAGTCGGGGATCTCGCCGACGGCCTCGAAACCGAATGCCTGCTCGAAGAACG
This sequence comes from uncultured Spirochaetaceae bacterium, assembly GCA_964457385.1. Lineage (GTDB taxonomy): Bacteria > Myxococcota_A > UBA9160 > UBA9160 > UBA4427 > UBA4427. The sequence goes on along the minus strand of CAYWGW010000096.1, from coordinate 5,604 downwards.
CGCGCGCGGCCGCCAGGTCCGGAACGGTCAGGCCGGCATGGTGGATGCCCTGAGTGCGGGCTCTGGATCGGGTCATGACTGGCTCTCCTTTGCTCGATCGGGTCGAGCTTTCGGTTCGAGCGATCGGTTCGAGCCGGATTGTCGGCCTTCGATTCGAATGAATAAATGTGAAGAATCTGATATCACTACTCCATATATCTGAGTAATGAGGTTCGCGTCTGGACAAGCTCAACGCGATGCGCGCCTTCGTGGAGATCGTCGATCAGGGGAGTCTGACGGCGGCGGGGGCCGCCCGGGGGCAGTCGCTCCCGACGATGGTCCGCATCCTCGCCGCCCTGGAAGCGGAGCTCGGGGCGACGCTTCTCAAGCGCACGACCCGGCGGATGTCACTCACCGAAGAAGGTCGTGTCTACCTCGAGCGCTGCCGCCGGATCCTGGCGGACGTCGCCGAGGCGGAGGCGTTGGTCGGCGAGGGGACGGGGACGGGGGAGCTGCGGGGTCCGCTGCGCGTGACGAGCCCGGTCGTCTTCGGCCAGATGCACTTCGCGCCGCTGTTGATCGAGTTCTCGAAGGAACATCCGCTGGTACGCGTCGAGCTGGTGCTGCTCGATCGGATCGTGGATCTCGTCGAGGAGGGGCTCGACGCCGCCGTGAGGATCGCGCTCCTCCCGGATTCTTCACTCATCGCGACGCCAATCGGTCGCGTGCGACGGGTCGTCGTCGCGAGCCCGGAGCTGCTGGATCGGGTCGGCATTCCCGAGAGCCCCACCCGGTTGCAGGCGCTTCCCTGCATCGGATTCGACGGCGTCAGCGCCGGCAAGACCTGGCGCTTTCGTTCCGGTACCCGGGAAATCGCCGTGCCCGTATCCGGAAGCTTTGCCACGAATCAGGTGGCTGCGGCCCTCGCGGCCTGTGAAGCGGGTCTGGGATTCGGCGCCTTCCTCTCCTACCAGGTCGAGCCGGCGCTTCGGTCGGGACGCCTGGCCGAGGTCCTGGCCGACTTCGAGCCGCCTCCGATCCCGGTGAGCCTGGTCCATCCCGAAGCCCGTCTCATGACCTCCCGCCTGCGACGCTTTCTCGACTGGATGAAGCCCCATCTCCGTGAGCGGCTGGAGTCGAGCACCTCGCCCCCTGCCTCGAAGCGGACGAGTTCACACCGTTCGTCCAGGGGAACGGGACACGCGTGACGAATACGATCCAGCTCCACGCGA
>CAYWGW010000096.1:0-4293 GCA_964457385.1 uncultured Spirochaetaceae bacterium | reverse complement strand
CCGTTCGTCCAGGGGAACGGGACACGCGTGACGAATACGATCCAGCTCCACGCGATCCATGGGCTTGGCCGTCGACCGCCGTTGTAGACGCGTCCGGATTCCGGGAGACTCCCGCCATGCAACGATTCCGCACGCCTCTCCTCTACCTGCTCTCGCTCAACCTCTGCGTCGCGGGCTTCATGCATCTGCACTCGCCCGAGTTCTTCGTCGCGATCATTCCCGCGGCGCTGCCCGACCCCGAGTGGCTGAACGTGCTGGCGGGCCTCGCGGAGATCGTGATCGGGGTCTACCTGCTGGAGCCGCGCACGCGCGTCTTCGCGGCCTGGGGCGCGATCGCGCTGGCGATTGCCGTCTTTCCGGCCAACGTGAACATGTTGATCGAGAACATCGGCGCGGAGGGACCGGGCACGGGATCGCCCGTCGCGAACTGGATCCGCATGCCCTTCCAGGCCGTCTTCATCCTCTGGGCCTGGTGGTTCACGCGACCCGAGCCGGGTCGCACCGACACCACGACCGCATGATTACGACCTGCCAACAACAGGCTTTATCGACAGCTCGAGCGAGGGGCGGCGCGCGCGGGATGTCTCAGGAATCGTCGCGCGGGGCATCCCCGGACCCGGAGTCGTCGCGGGGGGTCTCTCAGGGGTCGTCGCGGGTGCCGCGGGTGTCGGTGTCACGAGGGTCGGTGTCGCGGCCGTGTTCACGGGGCTCGTCGCCAAATGCCGTCGACAGCCGATCGAGCATGGCTGCGAGCTGAACCCTCTCGGCCGCAGTCAGCGCGTCCTCGATCCGACCGTTGACCTCCTCGAAGCTCGAGCTGGCACGCTCGAGAGCCCGCCGTCCCGGCGCCGTCGGCCGCAACGCCCAGGCCCGCCCATCGTCCGGATCCGGGCGCCGCGCGAGTAGCCCCTGATCCACCAGGCGACCGACCAGCGCCGTGACCGCCGACTCGACCAGCCCCAGCTCCGCCGCCGCCGACCGCTGCGTGAGCGAACCGCGCGCCTCCACGACGGCCAGCAGGGCGACCTGGGCGGTCGTCAGCCCCGGCCGCTCCAGCAGACGGCGATCCGCCCGCTTCTTGATCCGATGGGCGGCGAGCTGGAGTCGATGGTAGAGGCGCAGACCGCGCGCACTTCGATCCGGGGGCGACATGACCTCGAGCTCCTCGATCGGTTTGGATTATACTTCGTTATTGAAGTATATGTTGGAGGGAACCACATGACCGGGGAGAAGTCCATGGGAGCGATCGATGTCTGGGCCCAGATCTTGACCGAGAGGATGGCGCGGGAGCCCTGGCTCCAGACGCTGCTGCGTTGGACCGGGCGCGAGGGCGGACTCGTCCTGCCCACGGTCGCCGAGACGCTCGACGAGATGGACCGGGCGGGGGTGGACGTCGCGCTGCTTTCGGCGTGGCATGGACCGAGCGGCGCGCTGATCGGGAATGAAGAGGTCGCCCGCCAGATCGAGGCGGCGCCGGAGCGCTTTCGCGGGCTCGCAACGGCCGACATCCAGCAGCCGATGGAAGCCGTCCGGACGATCCGACGATGGCTCGGGGATGGGGGCGGCGGGGGCGGGGGCTTCGTCGGCGTGCGGATCGTGCCCTGGCTCTGGGATCTTCCCCCGAACGACCGTCGCTACTACCCGATCTACGCCGCGTGCGTCGAGGCGGGGGTCCCCCTGTGTACCCAGATCGGACATACGGGGCCGCTCAAGCGGTCGGAGCCGGGGCGCCTGATTCCCTATCTGGAGGACGTGCTGCTCGACTTCCCCGAGCTCGTCGTCGTCGGGGGACACGTCGGCTACCCCTGGATCGACGAGCTCGTGACGCTCACGGTGAAGTTCCCCAACTTCTACGTCGACACCTCGGCCTACGCGCTGCACCGACTACCCGCCGCCTTCGTGGACTATCTGCGAGGCGTGGGCCGGGGCCGCGTCCTCTTCGGCACCAACTGGCCGATGCTCTCCCCTTCGCGATGCCTCGCCGGTCTGCCCAACCTCGAGCTGGACGACGGGACCCGGGATGCGTTTCTCTTCGGGACTGCACGCCGATTATTCGGCTTCGAGGGCACGGCATGACCCTCAGTCTATCCTCGAGCCTGCTCGCCTCGGGCGCCGGCATCGTCGGACTGCTGGGTGCGATCCATCTCTTCTACACCGGGTTATCGGCGGCCTTCGAGCCACGCGACCGCGAGCTGGGCGTTCGGATGCGAAACGCTGCGATCGTCCTCACGGACGAAACGACGCTCTGGAAGGCATGGATCGGGTTCAATGCCAGCCACGGTCTGGGGGCCGTGGTCTTCGGCCTGGTCTACGGGAACCTGGCCCTGTTCCACCATGGGACGCTCGTCGGGTCGGCATTCCTGTCGCTCACGGGAATCGCGGCGATCGCGGCCTATGTCGCGCTCGCGGCGCGCTACTGGTTTCGGGTGCCTCTCGTCGGCACCGTCGCTGCGGGCGTCCTCTTCCTCGCAGGGCTTGCCGCAGCCTGAGCGATCGAGCATCCGCCTGCGGGATGCCGTCGATCCGACGAGGAGTGGATTCGCGAGGGATCAGTAGTTCGCGTCGATTCCAGCTCTCGCGGCACGGGTGCGCGCGAGCCACCGCGATACTTTTCTCTGCCCTCGCCGTCCCCCTCCTCGCTACCTACCCCGATTTCTGCTAATCGACGAGCGACGGTAGGCCGAGTTGGTCTCGGTCGGGGAGACAGCACCATGTCGATCGTCACGATCCGATCCGATCCCGCCTCGAGAGATCGAGCCATCGCGGCGCTCACTCTCGCCTTCATCCGCGATCCGGTGATGCGTTGGCTCTTTCCCGAGCCCGAGGCCTACCTGTCGCTCTTTCCGGACTTCGCGAGGGCCTTCGGCGGGCGCGCCTTCGAGGCGGGAACGGCCTGGGCGAGCGACGACCAGGGCGGGACGGCGCTCTGGCTGCCTCGCGACGTGTTGCCCGACGGAGAGGCGATTGCCGGCTATCTCTTCGAGAACGTCGACGAGAGCAGGCACGACGTGCTCGGGAAGATCTTCGAAGGGATGGCGGCTCATCATCCCGAGGAGCCTCATTGGTACCTCGCGATCGTCGGCGTCGATTCGGCTCATCAGGGGAAGGGGATCGGCGCGAAGCTGCTGCAGGTTGCCCTCGAGCGCTGTGACGAAGAGGGGCTGATCGCCTATCTCGAGTCGTCGAATCCAGCGAATGTGTCGCTCTACGAGCGCCACGGCTTCGAGGTCGCGGGCGAGATCCGCCATGGCGACGCGCCGCCGCTGATCCCCATGCTGCGCCCCGCGCGCTGAGCGGGCCCGCCGGCGGCCGGTCTCCGGCGTCGGATGCACGACCGAACCCGAGTACGAATACGAGTCCATGATTCCGCGCCGCCGGGACGCAACCCTGCGGCGCGACGGATGTTCCATCGAGAGCACAGCACCGCTCCTCGAGTCGTCCCGCACCGGCCCGATGCGTGATCTGCGTCCCCCTTGCGCCGATTTTTTTTGGGATTATATTCCCAAAGTTATCCAGCTCAGAGGTAGAAGCACGGACTTCGGTCCGTGACCACCCGAGGCCGCGACGCCTGCTTTCGAGGATCCATCGGTCCCACGCCAGGTCGGCGCGGGCCCCTGAACCGCCCGCCCTATTTCCTGGAGCGAAGACCATGATGCGAGCCGCCGATGCGATCGACCTGCCGAGTCTCGAAGCCAGTCATCTGATTCGCGGGGCCGCCCGCGCCTACACGACGCGAAGAGTCCCTCCATCGCAGATGCGAGGCCTGGCTCGAGACGTCGAGCCCCGCTGCGGCGACCTCGTCCTGGCCCGGGTCGCCGAGATCGGTCAACACAAGCGCCTCCACCTGCCCGACGGATCCAAGAAGAACCTCTTCGTCGGAGACCACGTCATCGTCGCCTATGGCCACCGCTACGCGTCGAGTCAGTTCGAAGCCCTGATGCCGCGGGACCTCCGGCCCTGTCATCTCGTGGCCGCCGGAGGCCTGGCCTCGTTCGTACGCCCCGCCCGATCCCACATCCGGCGGGCGGCGACCCTTCTCGAGCCCATCGGTCTCGTCACGAGTGGCCCCGAGGCGCCACCGCTGAATGTCGCCGGTTGGGCCCTGACGAGGCCTCCCGCGCATAAGGTCTCAGCCTCACCCCACGTCGTCCTCGTGGTCGGAACCGCCATGGACTCCGGCAAGACGACGGTCGCCGCAAATCTGACCGTCGGCCTGCGGCGACTCGGCCTGCGCGTCGGCTACTCGAAGGTCACGGGCACGGGTGCGGCCGGCGATCCCATGCTGTTGACCGA
>CAYWGW010000095.1:0-14649 GCA_964457385.1 uncultured Spirochaetaceae bacterium | reverse complement strand
GCACGTTCTCGACCCGTGCACTGCCGAGCTGGACGCTCGAGAGATTGATCACGGGGCTCTCGACGAGACCGTTGGCGGTCTGGTAGATCTGGGTCCGGGCGGCGTCGAGATCGACGCCCAGCTCCTTCGCCACCCAGTAGGGAATCGAGACGTCCGAGGCACCCGTATCGAGAATGAAGGGCGCGTCGACGGAGTCGTTCAGCCGCACCCGCACCCGCATCGAGTTCCCAGCGCGCTGGACCCGGATGCGATGGACCTGGCCGGCGGAGGGCGGGGCGTTGCGGCGACCCGATCCCATTGTCCGACTCCGCATTCGGGAGGGCACGGCGGCGGGGGGTGCCGGCTGAAAGCGCTGGATCTCGGGACCTTCGCCCTCGCGACGCGCGCCCGCCTTCGCCGCGGCTCGGTAGGCGGGCGGGACCCGGCTCAGATCCTGGGCGAAATGCCAGCGACCCTGGTCGTCCTGCCAGCGATAGATCTCGGCGCCGAGCGGCCCGGGCAGCGCGAAGAGCATCCACGCCGTCCAGAGAGCCAAGGCCGCTCGCAGGCCCCGCCTGCGGCCTAGCCGGTCGGGCGACGTCGGACGCCGCAAGGGCGACGGCTTCTCCATCCGCATGGGCACCCCGTGGTCCGGTGGAACCAGCAGGCTCTATCGGTCCGTGTGGGATGCCGCTTGATGGCAGGCCCTCCCCTCCGGCCTGTCCCCGGCGTCCGCGTGCGGCTCCTCGCGACCGGGTCCCGGCCCGAGCTCGGGATCGGGGGCCGTCAGCGCCTCGAAGAAGCCGTGGATCGCCGCCGCGTCCCGGGCGGAGATCCCGGGCACGGCCTCGAGCTGCCCCACCGATGCCCGGCGCACGGCGCGCAGGGATCCGAGATGCTTGAGCAGCGCCCGGCGCTTGCCCGGGCCGACGCCGGGCAGCTCCTCGAGAATCGACGTGAGATTCACGCGTGAGCGCAGGTCCCGCTGGTACTCGATCGCGAAGCGATGGGACTCGTCGCGAATGCGCTGCAGCAGCAACAGACCCCGGGAGCTCGGGGAGAGCCCGATCGGATTGCTGCGGCCCGGTCGGAAGAGCCGCTCCGCCTTCAGGCCGCCGGATCGCTTCACCCGGAGCACCGGCGACTGCTCGTCGCGCTCCTTCGAGATGCCGAGCACGTCGAGATCGACCCCGACCTCGAGCCCGACGTCGTCGAGGGCCGCCTTCACGACCCCCACCTGCCCGCGCCCGCCGTCGACCATCAGCAGATCCGGCAGCGGCTCGCTCTCCACGCGCTGCAAGCGTCGACCCATCACCTCCCGCAGGCAGGCGTAGTCGTCCCCGGCCTCGGCCTCCCGGATCCGATAACGACGGTAGTCGCGCTTCACGGGCTCCCCGTCCTCGAAGACCACGCGACTGGCCACCGCCAGCGATCCCTGGAGATTCGAGACGTCGTAGCACTCGATCCGCCGCGGCGAACGCGCGAGGCCGCAACGATCCACGAGCTCCTCGAACGCCGTCTCCACGCTCTCCCGGGCGGCAAGCCGACTTGCGAGGGCCAGCTTCGCGTTGCGCTCGGCAATCTCGATGAGCCGCCGGGCGCCGCCGCGCTGGGGGCGCCGAATCGTGACGCCCTGGCCGAAGCGCTCCTTCCAGAGCGCGGGCAAGGCGCCCTCGTCGTCGAAGTCGACCGAGGTCAGCACCTCCCGCGGTGGCGCATGCCCCGCCCCCGATCCGTAGAACTGGCCCAGGAAGGAGCCCATGACCTCCTCCTCGGCGAGCTGGACGTTCGAGAAGGGAAAGTCCTGGGCACCGATCACGCGCCCTTCCCGCACGTGCAGCACCTGGACGGCGACCTCGCCGCCCTCACGGGCGATCGCGAAGACGTCGCGGTCGACGCGCTGGTCCCCCACGATCTGCTGGGACTCGATCGTGCGCTCGACCGCCTGGATCCGATCGCGCAGCCGCGCCGCCTCCTCGAAGCGCTCCGCCGCCGCGGCCTCGGCCATCTCGCGCTCGATCTTCTCGACGAGCTCGCGCGAGTGCCCGCGCAGGAAGAGCACCGTCCCGCGCACCTGCTCGGCGTAGGCCTCGGGGTCGGTGAGCCCACAGCAGGGACCGAGACAGCGCTTCATCTCGTACTCGATGCAGGGGCGACCGCGGCGGGCGTAGTCATTGAAGGTGGCGCGCGTGCAGGAGCGCAGGGGGAAGAGCCGGCGGAGCCGGGAGAGCGACGATCTCAGCGCGACGCTCGAGGTGTAGGGGCCGAAGTACTGGGCCCCGTCCTTGCCCTTGCGAAAGCGGCGCACCATCGTGATCCGCGGCCACTCCTCCCGTTCGTCGATGCGCAGGGCGAGATACTGTTTATCGTCGCGCAGGCGAACGTTGAAGGGCGGTCGATGCTGCTTGATCAGCTCGTTCTCGAGCAGCAGCGCCTCCTTCACGTTGCTCGTGACGAGGACTTCCACCGTGGCGGCGCGCTCGACCAGGGCCGGGATCCGGAGGCGACCGTCGCCGCCACTCACGTACTGCCGGACGCGGCTTCTCAGGCTCTGCGCCTTGCCGACGTAGAGGACGCTGCCCCGGGCGCTCTTGAAGAGATAGACGCCGGGGCCGGTCGGCAGGCGTTCGGCCTGCTCGGCGAGGGAGGGGGCCACGTCAGCCGAGCCGGATGCGCTCTTGCTCGAGCGCCTTGATGCGATCGCGCAGCTCGGCCGCCCGCTCGAATTCGAGCGCCCGCGCGGCCTCTCTCATCTCCTTGCGCAGCTGCTCGACGAGCGCCGGAATCTCGTGCCACGGCAGGCCCGGCTCGGTCTCGGCCTCGGGCAGCGGCACCGTCACGTAGTCGGCCTCCCAGATCGACTCCTGCAGCGAACTGATGCGTTTGCGGATCGTCGTGGGGGTGATGCCGTGGAGCGCGTTGTAGGCCTCCTGCTTCTCGCGGCGCCGGCCGGTCTCTTCGAGGGTGGCCCGGATCGAGTCAGTCTCCTTGTCGGCGTAGAGAATCACCCGACCCTTCACGTTGCGCGCGGCCCGGCCGATCGTCTGGATCAGGGAGCGCGTCGAGCGCAGGAAGCCCTCCTTGTCGGCGTCGAGGATCGCGACGAGGGCCACCTCGGGAATGTCGAGCCCCTCGCGCAGCAGGTTGATGCCCACGAGCACGTCGAACTGGCCCTCGCGCAGGGCCCGGATGATCTCCATCCGCTCGATCGTCTTGATGTCGCTGTGGAGGTAGCGGATCCGCACCCCGAGCTCGGCGTAGTAGTCGGTGAGCTCCTCGGCCATGCGCTTGGTGAGCGTCGTGACGAGCACGCGCTCCTCCTTCTCGACGTGACCGCGGATCTCGTCGAGCAGGTCGTCGACCTGACCCCGGGCCGGGCGCAGCTCGATTTTCGGATCGACGAGACCCGTCGGCCGGATGATCTGCTCCACCACCACGCCGCCGCAGCGCTCGAGCTCGTACGCGGCGGGGGTGGCCGACACGTAGACGCGTTGACCGGCCCGTTCCTCCCACTCGTCGAAGCGCAGGGGCCGGTTGTCCAGCGCCGAGGGCAGTCGCCAGCCGTACTCGACCAGTGTCTCCTTGCGGGCCCGGTCGCCCCGGTACATGCCCCCGATCTGGGGCACCGAGACGTGGCTCTCGTCCAGCACGACGAGCGTGCCCGCCGGCAGGTAGTCGTAGAGCGTGTAGGGCGTCTCGCCCGCCGACCGGCCGTCGAGCCAGCGCGAGTAGTTCTCGACGCCATGACAGAAGCCCATCGTCTCGAGCATCTCGAGATCGTAGAGCGTGCGCTGCTCCAGCCGCTGGGCCTCGAGCAGCTTGCCCTGCTGCTGGAAGAGCGCCAGTCGCTCCTGCAGCTCGCTGCGGATGCCGTCGCAGGCCCGGGCGATGCGCTCCTGCGAGGCCACGTAGTGACTCGCCGGATAGATCATCGCCTTCTTCGGGCGGGCGAGGACCCGGCCCCGCAGCGGATCGATCTCGCAGAGCGTCTCGATCTCGTCGCCGAAGAATTCGACGCGGATCGCCATGTCCCCTTCATACTGCGGGAAGATCTCGACTACGTCGCCGCGCACCCGGAAGGTGCCGCGGTGGAAGTCGTGATCGTTGCGCGTGTAGAGCATGTCGACGAGCCGGCGGAGCAGGTCGTCCCGAACCAACGCCATGCCGGTCTCGAGATAGACGTGCATCGAGCCGTAGCTCTCGGGCGCGCCGAGGCCGTAGATGCAGGAGACGCTGGCGACCACCAGCACGTCGGAGCGCGTGAGCAGCGAGTGGGTCGCCGAGTGGCGCAGCTTGTCGATCTCGTCGTTGATCGACGAGTCCTTCTCGATGTAGGTATCCGTCGAGGGGATGTAGGCCTCGGGCTGGTAGTAGTCGTAGTACGAGACGAAGTACTCGACGGCGTTCTCGGGAAAGAGCTCCCGGAACTCGGCGTAGAGCTGTGCCGCCAGGGTCTTGTTGGGCGACATCACGAGGGTGGGCCGGTCGAGCCGTTCGGTGACACAGGCCATCGTGAAGGTCTTACCGCTACCCGTCACCCCGAGCAGCGTCTGATGTTTATCTCCCCGCTCGAGTCCTTCGCAGAGCTCGTCGATCGCCCGCGGCTGATCGCCCGAGGGCTCGTACTCCGAGACGAGCTTGAAGGACTGGCTCATGCGCGCTCCGTGCGTCTCCAGCGTGGCCCGTCGGGCGTGTCGACGATCTCGATGCCCTCCGCCAGAAGAGTGTCGCGGATCCCATCCGCCCTCGCCCAATCCTTCGCGGCGCGCGCGGCCTGACGCTCTTTCAAGAGGTCGTCGATACGGGGATCCCGCTCCCAGGCGTCGGGGGCCTCGGCCACCGGTTCCCCCAGCCGCAGCCCCAGGACGCGATCGAAGTCCCGCAGCAGATCCCGGCGATCGACCTCCGAGAGGCTCTCGCTGCGCGCGACCTCCGAGACCACCGCCAGCGCACGCGGCGCATTCAGATCGTCCGCCAGGGACTCCCGGAAGCGGCTCCGGAAGGGCGCCTGCGCCTCCGGATCCCCCTCGCCTTCGACGCTCGCGAGCGCTGCGGCGATCGTCCGCAGGCGGCGGTAGCCGGTTGCCGCAGCCTCCAGGGCGCCGAGGCTGAAGGCCTGCTGCTGACGGTAGTGGGCCTGCAGGAAGAAGTAGCGGAAGGCCAGCGGATCGAGGCCCCGGGCGACGAGATCCGAGAGCGTCTTCACGTTGCCCTTCGACTTGGACATTTTTGCGCCGGGGCCGGGGCCCGCGGCCGCATCCCCGCCCGCGCCCGCACCCGGGCCCGCGACCGCGCCGGCGGCGTCCTCCGCGTCATCCGCACCGAGCACGAGGTACTCGTTGTGCATCCAGAAGTTCACCCAGGGATGCACACCGAAGCCGCACTCGCTCTGGGCCACCTCGTTGGTGTGGTGCACCGTCGCCAGATCGATCCCGCCCGTGTGGATGTCGAAGCGCGTCCCCAGGTAGCGGACGCTCATGGCCGAACACTCGAGATGCCAGCCCGGGAAGCCCCGGCCCCAGGGCGAGTCCCACTCCTGCAGCCGCTGCACCCCGGGCTCGGCGAACTTCCAGACGGCGAAGTCGGCGGGGTTGCGCTTGCCGGCGACGACGCCGATCCGCGCGCCCTCGCTCTGGCCCTCGAGATGGAGATGAGCGAGCTCCGCATAACGCGGAAAGAGACTGGTATCGAAGTAGAGGCCATCTTCGATGTGGTAGAGATAGCCCCCGGCCTCCAGCCGCTGGGCCAGCTCGATCTGGTCCGCGATATGCTCGGTCGCCCGGGGATTGTGCTCCGGCGGCAGGCAGTTGACGGCCGCCGCATCCTCGCGCCAGAGCCGGGTGTAATGCTCGGCGATCTCCTCGGCGCTGCGTCCGGCGCGGCGGGCGGCCGCCTCCATCTTGTCCTCGCCCTCGTCGGCGTCGGAGACGAGATGGCCCACGTCGGTGATGTTGATGACGTGGGTGACCTCGAAGCCCTCGCTCAACAGGAAGCGCTTCAGCAGATCCGAGAAGAGCCGGGAGCGGAGGTTGCCGACGTGCTGGGGCGCGTAGACCGTGGGGCCACAGGAGTAGATCCCCACCCGACCGGGCCCCAGCGGCTCGAAAGGGCGGCGGCTCCGGGTCCGGGTGTCGTAGAACTCGATCTCGCTCATCCGTCGCTCGCCCTTCTCTCGTCGTGTCCCGGGATGGTGTCGTCGCCCGGGCTCGGCTGCGAGCGGTCGCCGAGCCTCCCGGCCCGCTCGAGCAGCACCACAGCCAGCGCGGCGATCCCCTCCTCGCGACCGACGGCGCCGAGGCCATCGGTGCTCGTGACCTTGAGATTGACTCGATCCAGCGGGCTCTCGAGCAGCTCAGCCAGGCGCGCGCGTATGGCGGCCTGATGGGGCGCCAGCCGAGGCACCTGAGCCACGATCGTGGCGTCGACGTTCGCGATCTGCCAACCGGCCCGCTCCATCTTCCCGACCACCTCCCGCAGGATCCGACCGCTGTCGGCGCCACGCCAGCGTTCGTCCGAGGACGGGAAATGGCGACCGAGATCCCCCTCCCCGATCGCGCCGAGGATCGCGTCGGCCACCGCATGCAAGGGCGCATCCCCATCGGAATGGCCCTCGAGCCCGCGCTCGCAGGGGATCTCGATGCCCCCGAGCACGAGCGGTCGGCCCGACACCAGTCGGTGTACATCGTAGCCCTGTCCGATCCTCATCGAGTCTCCGTCGCCCCGCGAACGTTCCCCCAGCAGAGCCTCCGCCGCGACGAGATCGTCGGGCACCGTGATCTTCGGATTGGCGCCGTGGCTCTCCACCACCCGGACCTCATGGCCGAGCCACTCGACCAGCTGGGCGTCGTCCGTCGCCCGCTGGCCGGCCCGCTCCGCCGCCCCGAGTCCCTCGAGCAGCCAGTCCCGGCGAATCACCTGCGGCGTCTGGGCAGCCCAGAGCCCCGCCCGCTCCGGCGTCTCCATGATCCTGCCCTCTTCGACCCGCTTCAGCGTATCGCGCGCCCGCTCCGCCAGGATCGCAGCGCCCGACGCGCGCGCCTCCGCCACTACGCGACGCACATCCTCCGGCGACACGAGGCAGCGCGCAGCGTCGTGCACCGCAACCCACTCCACGCTCGCCGGCAGCCCCAACAAACCGGCCCGGACGGAGTCCTGTCGCTCGGCTCCGCCGATCACCGGCGTCGCCAGTCGTGTCCCCGACGCCCTTCTGGAGGGCAACGACCCGATTCCGGCCAGTCCCTCGATCGCGTCGTAGCGCTCGCCGTCCTCGGCGGGAATCACCGGCTGGATCCAGTCGAAGACGTCCGCCTGCGCCAGCGCGCGGATCGAGCGCTCGAGCAGCGTCTGGCCGGCCAGAACGACGAAGGCCTTGGGGACATCCCGCTGCAAGCGAGCCCCGCGCCCTGCGGCGAGGACGATCGCCGCGACGTCCTCGCCCGGATCCCCCGGCCGCGTCATCGGATTGGAACGAGCCCGGGCACGCGCCTACCTCACCTCTCCCAGTCACTCCCGACCGGCTCCCGAGCTTCCTCGATCCGCACCTTGTAGAAGTCGAGGATCGTCCCCTGGGCCCGTTCGAGCGCCGTCTCCGCCGCGCGATAGGCACGCAAGGCACCGATCTTCTGGCTCTCGGCGTCGACCAGGTCGCTCTGCCGCTGCAGGACCTCGAAGGGGGTCGATTCCCCATGCTCGAGCCGGATGCGCTCGGCGCGTAGCTGCTCTTCGGCCGCCAGCCGCCGCCGTTCCGCCGCCTCGATCCCCTGCTCCGACGCCTTCAGCGTGCGCGCCGCCTCGCGTACGCCGAGGATGATGTCCTGCTCGACCCTCGCCCGTCGGGTCTTCGAGCGACGCAGCTCGATCTTGCTGCGCGTCACGCGCTTGCGCGCCGTCGTATTCGGGAACGGAATCGAAAAGGTTCCCGTCACGCGGACGTTGTCGGCTCCGTCGTCTCTGAAGAAATCGTCCGCCGATTCGCCGAAGTTGCCGATGTCGGTCGGCGCCGGGCCGAAGCCACAACAGTCGTCGTTCGCCTCGCCCGAGATTCCGACGAAGCCGTAGCGGACGCCGACGTCGAGTTCCGGAAGCCGTTGATTCTTCGCGAATCGCAGGTCGAGCTTGCCCTGCTCGATCTCCCGATCCGCAATCTGCAGCTCCGGACGCTGCTGAAAGGCCACCTCGACGGCCCGCGCCACATCGACCGTGCGTAGCTGATAGGTCTCGGGGTCTTCCGTCGGCACGATTCTCAGGTCGGTGGTCGATTTCAGCTCGGTCCCGAGCGCGAGATCGATCAGACGGTCCTGGACGTTGCGCGCGCGGTTCGTCGCCGTGATCAGATCGAACTCGCGCTCCGCGACACCGGCCTCCGCCTCCACCACGTCCACCCTCGAGACGACCCCGACCTCGTACTGGGTCTTCGACTGCTCGAGCAGCGCCAGGGCCGTCTCGAGACTCTTGCGGGCCACCCTCACCTGCTCGGATGCAGCGACGAGCTCCCAGTAGGCGTCGACCGTCGACTGCGTCGTATCCATCACGGAGGTCCGAAAGGACTCCCGCGCAGCGAGGTACTGGCTCGCGCGGACCTTCACCTGGGTCCAGGACTCGTTCCAGATCAGATCCCGAGCCAGCGGAACGGTCGCCGTCAGAAAGACGCTGGTATCGAACTGGGGCGACAGGGACTGCAGTGTGCTGTTGGTAGTCGAAGCAGACCCGTCGAAGCGGATGCCCAATGTGGCGCCAATGTAGGGAAGCAGCTGATCGACTCCGACTCCGCCGCCACGCACACGGTTGACAGACAGCGCCGTATCGTTGAGCGTGAAGGTGTTGGGCGTTTTCTGCACGTCGTACATGAAGTCGGCGGCGATCACCGGATCGTAGGCGCCCCAGGCCCCCTCCTGATCGGCTGCGGCGATCATCGGAGCGAACCGCTCGACCTCGACCTGCAGGTTGTGCTGGAGCGAGAGCGCGACGGCCTCGTCGACGCCCATCGGCTGGACGCTCGCCTCCTTCCCACCCTCGGAGGTCCACTCGGGGGCAGTCGGATCCAGGGTGGCGGGATCGGCCGATTGAACGCGCAGCGCCTCCACCTCTTGTTGCGCCGAGCCGCGGCCGGCGAGCAGGGCGAGCGGCGCCAGCAACGCGAAGAGTCCCACCCGAAGACAGGCTGAACGTTTCATCGGTCTCCTCCGGCCGGGATACTACCGGAGCCATTCCCCCTCTGCCGTCGGCCGGGAGGCCAGAGCGAGTGATTCTGTGCGCCCCGTAACCAGCCGACCCGCGCCGATGCGTTACCCTGCCGGGGCTCGATTCCACGACCGGGGATCGCAGTGTCCGGAGGGAAGAGATGGGGCTCTTTGGCTCACGACCGAACCGCGACGAGGGAAGCCCGCCGGGCGCCCCGTCTGCCGGAGAGGATGAAGCGGGGCAGACGCCGCCGCCGCGAAGCGAATCGCCTTCAACCGGTTCGAATTTCGCGTCGTCGGATCAACCAGAATCGGATCAACGAGCCCGAGCAGGGGCTTCGAGGCCCGCGACCGCAGAGGTCCGCGCGCCGGGAGGAAATGGAATGGCCAACATCGGGCAGTCGATCGTCTTCAAGGGAGAGCTGAGCGGGGACGAGGATCTCGAGATCGACGGGCAGGTCGAGGGCGACGTGCGACTCGCGAATCACCAGCTCACGATCGGCTCCAAGGGCCGACTCAAGGCCGAGGTCGAGGCGCGCGCCGTCGTCGTGATCGGCACCGTCATCGGCAACCTCACGGCCACCGAGCGGATCGAGATCCAGGCCACCGGCGTGGTCGAGGGCGACCTGAAGACGCCCTGCCTGCTCGTCCAGGAAGGCGCCGTGCTGCAGGGCCGCATCGAGATGTCGAGCGGAAGCGCCGCCGGCCGAAGCGCGGCTCCGTCGACCTCCGCCGCGGGCTCCTCCTCCGTCGGCAGCCCCGCGTCCCCCACCTCTTCAACGGCGTCAACGTCGGACTCGAGCCAGACGGGCGCCCGAAAGACGGGCTGAGGCCCTCGCCAGCCCCGAGCGCTGCTCGCGTTCAGCCGTTCGGTTGCTGGCCTCAGGCCGGTTTTACCGCCGCACCGTAGCGACGCTCCAGGAAGAGAAGGATCGGCGCGGCGATGAAGACGGAAGAGTACGTCCCGACGAAGACCCCGATCAGCATCGCCAGAGCGAAGGGGCGGATCACATCCCCGCCGAGCACGAAGAGCGCCAACAGCGCGATCACCGTCGTGGCCGAGGTCAGTACGGTGCGCGAGAGCGTCTGGTTCACGCTCGCGTTCAACACCTGCTCGAGATCCGCCGTCGTACGAAGCTCGAGATTCTCGCGGATGCGATCGTAGATGATGATCGTGTCGTTCAGGCTGTAGCCCAGGATCGCCAGCATCGCGGCCAGGATCCGCAGATCGAACTCGATCCCGAGGATCACGAGAATCCCCGCCGTGATCGACAGATCGTGGACCACCGCCACGATCGCTCCGGGCGCATAGCGGGAGCTGAACCGGAACGCGATGTAGATCAGGATCGCGATCGCCGAGAGCAGCAGCGCCTGGGCACCGTCCTCCCGAAGCTCCTCTCCGACCCGGGGACCGACGAACTCGACCCGCTGCTGGGTGAAGCCGCCGATCTGCTCCCGGATGACCTGCCCGAGACGCGCGATCCGATCGCCCTGCCCGCTCGCTTCCGCGCCCTCGGCCGCGCTTTTGGCCTGGCCGCCGTCATCGTCGTCGAGGCCGCCCGGAAACTTCACCAGGTACTCGTTCGTCCCCTCGGCGCCGAAGCGCACGATCTCCGCGCTCTCGATGCCGGCCTCCGCGACCACCGTGCGCAGCCGCGAATCGTCGACGGCGACGCCCTCGTCGAAGAGCAGCTGCAGCTCGGTGCCCCCCGTGAAGTCGATCCCCATCGGAACGCCACCCCGGGCGAAGACCGCGGCCGCGCCCGCGGCGATCATCAAGAGAGAGACCGCGATGCAGACCTGACGTCGACTGATGAAGTCGATGTGCGTGCCGGAGGGAATGATTTCGAAGGGCAAGGGGTCGGTCTCCTAGATCGAGAGCGTCGACACGTTTCGCGTGCCGGGATGGATGTGGAAGAGCAGGCGGGTCACGACCAGTGCCGTGAACACGCTCGTCACGATGCCCACCGAGAGCGTGACGGCGAAGCCCTTGATGGGACCGGTGCCGTACTGGAACAGGATCACCGCCGTGATCAGGGTCGTGATGTTGGCGTCGAGCACGGTCCAGGTCGCCTTCGAGAAGCCGGTGGCGATCGCCGCCTTGACGGTGCGCCCGACCCGGAGCTCCTCCCGGATCCGCTCGAAGATGATCACGTTCGCATCGACCGCCATGCCTACGGTCAGCACCAGGCCGGCGATACCGGGAAGCGTGAGGGTGGCCTCGAAGAGCGACATCAGCCCGATGAGCAGGAAGAGATTCGCCACCAGCGCGAACGCCGCGTAGAGACCCGATTGCCGATAGTAGAAGGCGACGAAGACCAGCACGAGCAGCAGCCCGACCGCGCAGGCCAGGGCGCCACTCTCGATCGAGTCCTGTCCGAGACCCGGCCCGATCGTGCGCTCCTCCTCGATCACGACCGGCACCGAGAGCGAGCCGGCCCGCAGGATCACCGCGAGATCGGCGGCCTCGTCCGCGGTGAACTGGCCCTCGATCTGTCCGCGGGAGGTGATCCGGCTCCGGATGACCGGGGCACTGTAGACGTTGTCGTCGAGAATGATCGCGAGCAGCTCGCCCTTGTGCTTCTCGGTGAGCTTCCCGAAGAGGTCGCCGCCCTCCGGATTGAAGCGGAACTCGACGATCGGTCGCTGCTGTGCGTCGAATTGGACGCGGGCGTCCTCGAGGTAGTCGCCGGTCAGATTCGCCACCTTCGGTACGAGGAAGGCCCCGGTCTCGACGTCGGCGTCGGCGGCGCGCTGGGTGACGACCATCTGATCCGGATCCAGGCCGTCCGGGTATCGGGCCCGGAGAGCCTCCGCGCTGACGTCCGAGTCCTGGACGATCTTGAACTCCAGAAAGCCCGTGCTCTTCAGGAGCTCCCGCGCCCGCTCGCGATCGATCTGCTCACCCGGAATCTGGACCAGCACCCGATCGTCGCCCTGGCGCGTCACGACCGAGTCGGGCACCCCGCGTTGTGGATCGTCGATCCGACGCCGGAGCACCTCGAGGACCTGGGACATGGTCCTCTCCCGAACGTCCTCGGTCCAGCGCTCCGTCAGCTGGTAGCGCAGCGTGGTCCCATCCCGGTCGACGCTCTTCAGCAGGCCGGTATCGTCGACCCGACTGACGACCCGCGACCGATCGGATTCGTCCCGAAGCTCGAGGACCAGTGTCTGATCCTCGACCCGCGACGCCTCCAGCGTCAGGCCGTCCTCCTGGAGCGTCTCGACGAGGGACTTCCGAAGGAAGTCGAGCTCCCGCTCGATCGCATCGTCCAGACGCACGCCGACGACCCAGTGGATGCCACCTCGAAGGTCCAGCCCCAGACGCAGGCCATCATCGGGCCAGAAGCCGCTGGCGACCCGCTGCTCCTTCGGGACGAAGTTGGCCAGCGTCAGGAAGACGAAGAGCCCGAGCAGCGCGGCCACGCTCGCGACACGCCATCGCAGGGAGGTATTCACGACTCGCTCCCCTTGTCGTCCGTGCTCCCTTGTCCGGCCCCGGCCTGGCCGGCCTTCGTCAGCTGATCCACCCGGTTCAGGCTGATGCGCAGCTTGACCCGATCGCCGCCCCGCAGCTTCGCCACCTCGACCTCCAGTACGTCGCCGTCGACCGCCACCACCTTGCCGTGCACCCCACCGGTGGTCACGATCGAGTCACCCTTCGCCGCGGTCCGCAGATGCGCCTCACGCTCCCGCTGCTGCTTCTGCTGCGGCCGGATCACGAGCAGGTAGAAGATCAGGAAGATCGTTCCCATCATCAGGAAGAACGCGATGTCGATCCCACCGCCCGGCTGGGCCTGAAGCGGGATGAAGCCTCCCGAGCTCATCGTTCATCTCCTTGGGATCCCGTGGATCCACCCCGTCGAGCCGGAACGCGCCGGATCGAGGCCAGCGACCCCGTCGGCGCCGGCAGCCGTCGCGCCAGACGGCGCACGTCCCAGCGCTCGAGGCGAGCGCCGGGATAGAAGGTCGCGAGGATACGCGGATGGGAAAGGCCCTTCTCGGCCAGCGCCCGGGCGCCCCACTGACTCATCCCGACCCCGTGCCCGAAGCCCGAGCCCACGAAGGCGAAGCCCCGCTCCGTCCGACGGATCTCGAAGAGCGTGCTCCGGAGCTGCAGCGAACCGAGCAGCGCCCGCATCTCGCGACCGCCGAGCTCGACCCGCCCGGCGCTGCCCGAGATCCGCAGCCGCGCGACGCGCCCGCTCGGCGTCCGCTCCACGACCTCGAGCGCCTCCACTCTTCCGACGTGGATTCCCACCGCCTCGAGAAGCCCTTCGAGCTCCGCGGGCGCAGGCTCGCTACGCCAGTAGGTATGCGGCGCGTCCACCTCGTCCTCGACCTCGATCGTCCGGAGATAGGGCCGATCCTCGCCCCAGACCTCCCCTGCCCCCGCCGTGCGCCCACCCGCCGTCGAGTGGAACACGGCCAGGATCGGCTCCCCGTCGTGGGTGAGGACCTCGCCCCGGGTCTCCCGCGCGGCCGCCCGGGTCTCGGGGGTCTCGGCCTCGATGCCCCGGTAGACCTGGCTGGCGGTCGTCGCGCGCACCTGCCAGGAGCGGTCGCGAGCTGCGGCGGCCTGATGCAGCAGATACGTGCGGGTCGCCACCGCCTGAGCCCGAAGGGCTTCGCGGGGCCAGCCGGCGCTCATCTCGCCTCCGACCGTCGACGCCACGTAGTCCTCGAGTCCAACGTGGTTGACGATCTCGATCCGGCCAGCCTCCGCGCGCACCGCGATGTGTCCGCGCAGCAGTCGATCCGCCACGCGCCACGGCCCCCCGCCGGCAGGGTACCAGGAGGCACTCCGGCCTCGCCCTTCGACCTCCAGGGTGTCCGGCGCCGCGAGACGGATCGTTCGAGGCGCCTCGACCGGGCCGGCCTCGATCGGTCCCGCGCCTGCGTAGACCAGGACACGCACCTCGGGCGGGCCGCTCGCCCGGGCGGTCACGCAACCCAGCAGCCCCACCAGCAACAGCGCGATGCGAAGGGTCCGATGCCGCCTCGAGGACGCGCGATCGACTCGCTGCCATCGCGCGCCGCAGCCTCGCATCCTGCGCTGAGTCAATTCTGCCCCCGAGTCGACGAGCCGCAATGCGGTCCGACGGCGACTAGAGATCCCCGCGGATCGCTTCGGCCTTGTCGGTTCGCTCCCAGGGAAAGCCGAGATTCTCACGACCGAAGTGGCCGTGATAGGAGGTGGCTCGGAAGATCGGACGGCGCAGGTCCAGGGTCTCGTCGATGCCTCGGGGCGTCAGATCGAAATGCTTGCGCACGAGCTGCTCGAGTCGACTGCGATCGAGCGTGCTGGTGCCGAAGGTGTCGACCCGGATCGAGACCGGTTCGGCCACGCCAATCGCGTAGGCGAGCTGCACCTCGACCCGTCGCGCCGCGCCGGCCGCCACGAGGTTCTTGGCGACATGCCGCGCGGCGTAGGCGGCGCTGCGATCCACCTTCGAGGAGTCCTTGCCCGAGAACGCTCCGCCCCCGTGAC
>CAYWGW010000094.1:0-14739 GCA_964457385.1 uncultured Spirochaetaceae bacterium | reverse complement strand
GGCGGCGCGATGCCACCGGCCCTCGAGTTCCCCCCAGACACACCAGGAGCCTCCCGATGAGCGAGCCCCTCGCCCTCACCCACCTCGACGAAGAGGGCGTCCTCACGATCACCCACAATCGCCCGAAGCGGCGCAACGCCATGAACCCGGAGGCCTTCCGCGCCGTCGGCGACGCCTTCCGCGAGGCCCAGGCGAGCCCGAAGGTCGCCGCCGTGCTGCTCACCGGGGCCGGCGAGGACTTCAGCTCGGGGCTCGACCTGACGGCCCCTCCGGACACTTCCGGCGGCCCGCAGCCCTTCGAGCTGCTGATGGACGCGATCTGCGAGCTCGAGAAGCCACTGGTCGCCGCCGTGCGCGGCTGCGCCATCGGCTACGGCATGACCGTCCTCTTCCATTGCGACGTAGTCTACGTCGGCGAGAGCGTGCGCATGCGCATGCCCTTCGCGAACCTCGGACTCGTGACCGAGGCAGCCGCCTGCTACCTGGCTCCCCTCGCCCTCGGGCCGAAGCAGGCCGCCGAGCTGCTCTACAGCGCGGATTGGGTGGATGCCGAGCGCGCCGTCGCCTGCGGCATCGCGAGCCGGATTCTGCCCGACGAGGAGCTGCTCGCCGCCGCCACCGAACGGGCCCGGCAGATCGCGCAATGGCCGATCTCTTCGCTGGTCGAGATGAAGCGGATGCTGAAGTCCTTCCACCGTGAGCAGATCGCCCGAGCCCGACAGCTGGAGAGCGAGGCAATGGCCCGACTCTTCGGAAGCCCCGAGAACCAGGAGGCGATCCAGGCCTTCCTCGAGAAGCGCCCGCCCGACTTCAAACAGTTTCGGCGCTAGTCGAACGACGCCGGTCGACTGGCGCTAGTCGACTGCGTCGAAGCTCTTCAGGCTCTGGAATCGCTTCACGTGCCAGTCGGCGTCTCCGAAGAGGCCGTTCAGGACGCGCAGGCGCTTGAAGAAGAGGCCTTCGTCCTGCTCGTCGGTGACGCCGATGCCGCCGAAGAGCTGGATCGCGTTCTCCTGGACGAACCAGCCTCCGTCGGCGAGCTGGAGCTTGGCCGCGGAGACGTCCCGGCGGCGGACCTCCGGGTCGTCGTGATCGACCTGGATGGCCGCCAGGATCATCGCGGACTTGCAGAGCTCGGCCTCGGCATACATGTCGGCGGCCTTGTGCTGGAGCGCCTGGAAGGCGCCGATCGGCACGCCGAACTGCTCACGCTCCTTGAGATAGGCCACCGTGCGCTCGAAGAGCTCCTGGACCTGGCCCTGCCCCTCGGCGCAGGCGGCGGCAGCGCCGCGATCGATGGTCCGCTCGATCGTGGCGAACGCATCGCCCTCGCGACCGAGAAGCCGCTCGGCGGCGACCTCGACGCCGTCGAAGCGGAGTAGCGCCGTGCGCTGACCGTCCATTCCGGGGACACAGATTCGTGTCAGTCCTGCAGCGTTGCCATCCACCACGAAGAGCGAGAGGCCCGCCTCGTCCTGCGGATCGCCCGCGGTGCGCGCGACGACGACGATCTGATCCGCCGCATGTCCGTTCAGGACCCAGACCTTCTCACCCGAGATCCGCCAGCCCGAGCCGGCCTTCTCCGCCTTCGTCCGGCAGTCGGCCAGCTCGTAGCGGCTCTGCTTCTCGGCGTAGGCGAAGGCCAGGGAGGTCCGTCCCTCGGTCATCGGCGCCAGGAAGGCCTCGCGCTGCGCGTCGGTTCCGAGCTCCGAGATCAGCCCCCCCGCCAGCACGACCGACGCGATGTAGGGCTCCGGAACCAGACCGCGGCCGAGCTGCTCGAGGATCAACGCGGTATCGACGAAGCTACCTCCGAAGCCGCCCTGCTCCTCGGGGAGCGAGATCGCGAGCCAGCCCTGCTCGGCCATCTTCGCCCACATCGAGGGCTCCCAGCCCTGCTCCGTCTCGCGCAGCTTGCGGAAGCGCTCCACCGGCGACTCGTTCGCCACGAACTTGGCGACCTGGTCGACGATCATCTGCTGCTCTTCGGTGAGATCGAAATTCATGTTCTCGTCCTCTCGCGTGCGTGCTGTTCCGCCTGCCCTGCCCGGGCTCCGCGCCGCTAGAGCGTCGGGAGCCGGAGCATCTGCTTGGCGATGATGTTCTTCTGGATCTCGTTCGATCCGCCGTAGATGGTGGCCGCACGCAGGTAGTTGAACTGCGACGCCACCGACTGCTGATCGAGGGGCAGCGCCTCCTCCGGCGAATCGAGCCAACCCAGCGCGTTGTGCCCCATCGCGTCCATGCAGAGTTCCAGCGTCTCCTGCTGCATCTCGGTCCCGACGATCTTGAGCACCGAGCTCTCGGCGCCCGGCGCATGCCCGAGCTGTGCCGCCGAGAGCGTGCGCAGGTTCAGGATCTCGATCGCCCGCAGGCGCATCTCCTTACGGGCGAGGCGTCGCCGGAAGTCGGGATCGTCGAAAAGCGTGGCGTTGCCGACGGGCGTGCGCTGGGCGATCTCCTTCGCCTTCTTGAGCCCGCGCGAGGATTCCGGGATGCCGCCGATGCCCGTCCGCTCGTGGCCGAGCAACGCCTTGGCCATCGTCCAGCCGCCGTTCTCAGGGCCGACGCGATTGGCCTGGGGAACCCGGGCATCCTTGAACCAGGTCTCGGAGAAGGCCAGCGTGCCGCCCGTCGTGAGAAAGGGCTTCACCTCGATGCCCGGCGTATTGTGGACGTCGGCCAACAGGAAGGTGATGCCTTCCTGCTTCTTTCCCTCGCTGCTCGTGCGGCATAGCAAGAAGATCCAGTCGGCGTACTGGGCGTAGGTCGTCCAGGTCTTCTGGCCGTTCAGGATGTAGTCGTCGCCGTCCTTGTCCGCGCGAAGCTGGAGGTTCGCGAGATCCGATCCCGCATTCGGCTCCGAATAACCCTGGCACCAGATCTCCTCGCCCGACAGGATCTTCGGCAGGAAACGGGCCTTCTGCTCGTCGCTGCCGTACTGGATCAGCAGCGGGCCGACCATCGCGAGGCCGAAGGGAGAGAGGCCCGGAGCGTTCGCGCGGACGCACTCCTCCTGGAAGATCGAGCGCTGGGCGAGATCCCAGCCCGTGCCGCCGACCTCGGCCGGCCAGTTCGGCGCGACCCAGCCCTTGGCGTAGAGGATCTTGTGCCACTCCATGATCTCGGCGTGCTCGAAATTGCGGCCGTCCTCGGCCTTCTTGCGCATCTCCGGCGGCATCGCCTCGGCGATCCAGCTACGGACCTCCTCACGGAAACGATTCTGCTCGGGGGTGTAGGAAAGCTCCATGAACGGCTCCTCCATCGGACGGGATGCGTCGGCTCTCGGCGAGCACGGGTTGCGCGTTGATCGGGTCGTGGCGTGACCGCCCGTGGTGTCACGCCCGGACCGAGCGACTTCGCTCTCGGGTTCGATCCAATATGAAAGTCGGGCGATGCCGCAATCGGCCCGGTTGCAGGATAACGATCCGGGCGCCGCCCGGGAGCCCCTCGTTCTGACCCGAAGTCAACCGCTGCGCAGCTCCCGCAGGCTGCGGTCGCAGCCGCCGTCGCGCGCGCGGGTCACGAGGTCGGACGACGCGGGTCGGAAGCGGTGTGTCGGCCGGCCACACCTCAGAACTCGACGGTCGGCACCCCGGCCGCCGACTCTGGCGCGTCGAAGTAGGTTTCGGGCTCGAAGGAGAAGACGCCGGCCATCAGGTTCGTCGGGAAGCGGCGGATCGTCGTATTGTAGGCGCGCACGGCGTCGTTGTAGCGCTTGCGCGCCACGGCCAGCCGATTCTCGGTGCCTTCCAGGGAATCCTGTAGCTGGATGAAGTTCTGATTGCTCTTCAGATCGGGGTAGCGCTCGACGACGCCCACCAGCCGCGACAGCGAGGCCGACAGCGCGTTGGCGGCCGCGATCTGCTCCCCGCGCTCGTTGGCGACCTCGATGCGATTGCGGGCCTGGGTCACCGCCGTGAGCACCTCCTGCTCCTGGGCCGCGAAGCCCTTCACGGTACTGACGAGGTTCGGGATCAGGTCGTTGCGCCGTTGGAGCTGGTTCTCGACCTCGCTCCAGGCCGCGTCCACCGCTTCCTGTTCCGACACCATCGTGTTGTAGCCGCAGCCGGAAGTGAGCAGGACGAGCCCGAGCATCGCAAGCAGCCGGGACACCGCCCCGACGCGCGGGCGCAGGCCTGCCCGGACCATCCGTCCGGACTCCATCCATCGGATCTCGTTCCGCATGCTCGTCGTCTCCTCCGATCTGCCCGGACGCTTCGGTGCGCGCAGGGCACCGCGACCGGGAAGCTACCAGCTTCCGCCGGCGCCTCCTCCTCCAAAGCCGCCACCACCCCCGAAGCCGCCACCGAAGCCACCGCCCAGACCGCCCCCGAAGCCCCCTCGCCCGCCGAAGCCGCCACCGAGTCCGCCCCCGAAGAGGATCGGCGCGTAGCCTCGGCGTCGACGGCGCCCGGCGCGCAGCAGTGGCAGCAGAAAGAAGGCCAGCAGGAAGAGCAGACCCAGCGGCCCGATGCCGCGGTCGCCGTTCCGTTCGGAGCGTGGGGGCCGCGCCGGCTCCCCCGACAGCGTTACGCCCGCATCTGCGGCAATCACCTCTGCCGCCGCCCGCAACGCCGACGAAACGCCCGCATCGAAGTCTCCCGCCCGGAAGGCCGGAACGAGATAGCGATCGCGGATTCGGCCCAGCCGTCCGTCGGGCAGGATGCCTTCGAGGCCGTAGCCCGTCAGGAAGTGCAGCTTGCGATCGGCCGTCGCAATCACCAGCAACAGTCCGTCATCGCGCCCCTGCTTTCCGAGCTGCCAGGACTCGGCGACCCGCATCCCGTAGCCGAAGACGTCCTCGGGCGCAGTGGTCTCGACGATCAACACGGCCATCTCGGCGCCGGTCTTCTGCTCCAGCTCGAGTGCCAGCGCCTCGATCTTCTTCCGAGCATCGGCCGAGAGCACGCCGACCTGATCGACGATGGGACCCGAGAGCGGCGGCAC
Organism: uncultured Spirochaetaceae bacterium; assembly: GCA_964457385.1. Lineage (GTDB taxonomy): Bacteria > Myxococcota_A > UBA9160 > UBA9160 > UBA4427 > UBA4427. The sequence continues at coordinate 9,789 of CAYWGW010000094.1, read as the reverse complement.
CGGCTGGAAGCCGTCCTGCGCTCGAGCCTCCCCGAGCGACCCGACGCCCACCAGCACGAGCGACGAGACGAGGAGCAGGACGCCCATCCATGCGGCGCGGGCGAGCCGCGGCCGACAATGCGCGCCGCCATGCCCGTGCCCAGGGGCCGACGATCGACCGCGGCGGCCCGGACTCCAGATGCTAGGTCTCATGCTTCCCGACCGGGTCCGGTTCCGGGTCCGTGTCCGGGAGCGCGTCGATCACGCGCACGATGCGCCGGAGCTCCGCCAGGAACGCAGCGAAGAGTTCGTCGAGATCGTCCCCCGCCAACCGGGCGCCGTCGATCCGGGCCTGCTCGAGCCGCCCGAAGACCGGCAGCTCGATCTCCAGCATCTCGGCCACCTCGTCGATCAGCGAGACGCCCTCCGGTCGCGTCGACCGCGGTGACGAACCCGCCTCCGGCTCTCGATGGGCCCCTGGACCGTCTGCGACATCCCGATCCAGCTCCCGCAACCGAAGCAGCCCGCGCAGCGCCAGCTCGAAGCCCGGCAGGGGTTCCTGCAGGAGCCGCTCGAGCTCACGCCGACGTCCGCCCTGCTCGAGGTAGGCCTCCCAGAGATGCAGCATCTTTCCCCGGAGCTGCTCCTCGACTTCGAGTCGCAACGCGTCCCGGTCGATCCGGATCGAGGCGAGGAAACGCTCCTCGCCGAAGAGCATCGCATGATGCTCGCTCATCTCGAGGAACTCGAGCGGGAAGGTGTCGAGGGCACCCTCGATGTAGAGCGGGTCGAGGAAGAGCGGTGTCGGAATCCTTCGCCGGGCCCAACGCCGCAGCCGCGGCCGCGCGGACCGCAATCTCCTGGGATCCACCTCCTGCAACACGACGACCGTCTGGATCGGCGTCCGGCCCGGACGATAGGCGGTGCTGGCCGCCTCCCCGGTCACCGCGACCGCGAGCAGCTCCGCGTCGAAGAGCTCGCGCAGATCGTCGACGAAGCGCGAGAGGGAATCGGCATCCCGATCGTCGAAGCGATCCCGCCATCGCGGATCAGATCCTGACATCCCCCCTATCGTAGCGAGCGTGGAGCCCTCCGACCCGAATGGAGGCGGGATTCTCAGAGCGAGGCCACCACCTCGTGGATCGCGCCGGTGATGCGCGTCAGATCCTCGGCCGTCGTGATGAAGGGCGGCATCGTGTAGACGAGCCGACCGAAGGGTCGGATCCAGACGCCGCGCTCGACGAAGGCCGGCTGGACCCGGGCCATGTCGACGGGACGCTCGAGCTCGACCACCCCGATCGCGCCGAGCACGCGGACGTCCGACACCGCCTGCAGCCCCCGACAGGCCTCGAGCTCCCGGGTGAGCTGCGTCTCGATCGCTGCCACGCGACCGCGCCACTCCCCATCTTCGAGCAGATCGAGACTCGCCCCGGCGGCCGCACAGGCCAGCGGATTGCCCATGAAGGTCGGGCCGTGCATGAAGACGCCCGGATCGCCGGACCCGAGCGCCGCGCAGACCTTGCCGCTGGCGAGCGTCGCAGCGAGGGTCAGCGTGCCGCCCGTCAACGCCTTGCCCACGCAGAGGATGTCCGGCGCGATGCCCGCATGCTCGCAGGCGAAGAGCCGGCCCGTACGACCGAAGCCCGTCGCGATTTCGTCGGCGATCAGCAGCACGCCCGCCTCGTCGCAGAGCTCGCGCAGCCGGCGCAGATACTCCGGCGCGTAGAACCACATGCCCCCGGCTCCCTGGACGATCGGCTCGAGGATCACCGCCGCGATCTCCTCGCAGTGGGTCTCGAGCAAGCGCCGGAAGTCCTCGATGTCCTCCTCTTCGAAGTCCTCGCCGAAACGACGAGACGGCCGCTCGGCGAAGAGATGCTTCGTGAGGACGCCTTCGAAGAGGCCGTGCATCCCGGTCACCGGATCGCAGACCCCCATCGCGCCGAAGGTATCGCCGTGATAGCCGCCCCGAAGCGTGAGCAGCCGGCGCCGCTCCGGGCGGCCCCGCGACTGCCAGAATTGCAGCGCCATCTTGATCGCGACCTCGACGGCGACGGAGCCCGAGTCGCAGAGGAAGACGCGCTCGAGGCCCTGCGGCGCCAGCGCCACCAGCCGCTCGCAGAGCGAGATCGCGGGCTCGTGGGTCAGCCCGCCAAACATCACGTGAGGCATGCGCTCGAGCTGGCCCCGGAGCGCCTGCTCGATATGTGGATGGCGATGACCGTGAATCGCCGACCACCAGGAGGACATGCCGTCGATCAGCTCACGTCCGTCAGCCAGTCTCAGTCGGACGCCCGAGGCGCTCTCGACGGCGAAGAGCGGCGCGGCCGCCGGCGGTGCATAGGGATGCCAGACCACGCGTTGATCGCGCGCGACCAGCGCTGCACCGCGGTTCCGGTCTGCCGTCTCGAGGGCCATCGTCGAACTCCTGCTTACGGCTCCTGCCGGCTTCGATTCGCGCACCGACACGACTCGCATCGGACCCGATCGGGTCGGATTGGATTGGATCGGATCGGGAACCGTGGAGCGTAGCGCCCGACATCCCGTTGCTCTCGCGCGTGCGGGCGTGCGGCAGCCCTGCGCTTGCTCTCGGATGCGGAGACTCGGGGACAGGAACAGGCTGATATGCTCCTGCCCATGTCCGTGCCCATACCCACGCCCATGCGTCCCGCCTGGACGGGCGGACAGTATTCGGTCTACCGCGTGCTGGTCGCGTTGCTCGTCGCAAGCCTCCTGATCGACGGCGCGCGCACAGCGACGTCAGTTGCGCTGGGCATCGCGCTGCCAAGCCTCGGCCTCCCCGCCTGCCTGGCGCTCGCCCTCGGCTGGCGGGCGCGCGCGGCTGCAGGTCTGCTGGGGATCGCGCTGCTCGTCCTCATCTTCGCCGCAGCAGCGCGGGGAAGTGAGAGCCTGCGCGCGTGGCTGATCCCCGACCTTCTGGTCGCCGGCTTCCTGCTCGCGCTTCATCTGGCGACGCCCCGTCAGCCCTTCGGGTCCTGGGAGGCGCGCACGCGTCCCGATCCGGGAGGCGACTGGCAGCTTCCGCCGCGCGTCTGGCAGCTGGCCTGGCTGGCGCTTGGATTGCTGCATGGACTCGCGGCCTTCGACGTCGTTCCGCTCTCTTTGGACGCAGTGGCTGGACTGCGCGCTTCGAGCCCGATGGCTTTGCCCTCGACGCCAGACGGGCTGCCCCTGGAAATCCTCGGTCTCGCCGGCCGAGGCTTCGATCTCTTCGTGCTCGCCGCCGCCCTGCATCCGCCCCTTCGCCGCGCCGCCTGGAGTGCGATCGTGATCTGGCAGATCGCCTGGAGCGCGGCCGTCGGCTGGGACGCTGTCGCCGCGGGAATCTGGCTCACGACCCTGCTGGCTTTCGACCCGGGCTGGCTGCCCCCGCGATCCCGCGCGCTCTCGGCAGCGACGGTGGGCGCAGAGAGGGGCGGGGCGGCCGACGCAACGACCGCGCCGGCGACCTGCACGGCGCGGCTCTTCTACGACGGCGACTGTGGCTTCTGCCATCGCAGCGTGCGCTTCGTGCTCGCCGAGGAGTCCCCGTTTCAGCCCGATCGGCTGCTGCATTTCGCCCCGCTCGAGAGCCGCGCCTTCGAGGCCCTGCTCGAGCGCCATCCGTCGCTGCGGGAAGAGATGCCCGACAGTATCGTGCTCGAGCTCGAGGACGGGACGCTGCGGACCCGATCCGCGGCGGTGTTGGAGATCGCAGGTCGTCTCGGAGGCCTGTGGCGGGCGCTCGCGGTCGTGGGGTCCCTTCTTCCACGAAGCGTGCTCGATCGGGCCTATGACGTCGTGGCGCGGGTACGCAAGCGCATTTTCGCCCGCCCCAAGGACAGCTGCCCGATTCTGCCTCCCGGCCTGCGCCAGCGCTTCGATCCGTAGCGAATCGCTCCGGGCAGGCCGCCCGGAGATCACTGCCGCTCGCGCCGCCGCGAGGAACGAGCCCCCTGGATCGCCCAAAGGTCTATCCTTTCTGAAGCGGAGGCCGCCGCGACGGAAACGCCCGACGGATCCGGGCAGGAGGCGAGAGAAACATGAACGCGGAAGAGGCGGGACGGGGGCGCAGCGCGAACGGACGAGGCTCATCCGGGCGTGCCGTCACGCGGGCCGTCGGGCTGCTCGTCCTCGGTGTCACTGCATTCGGCTTGATCGCCTGTGCCGGGATGGGCAATCGGTTGCGCGAGCGGGAGCGGCTCTTCGCGGTCGAGATGGCCCGGACCCAGACCGAGCGCGGTCAATGCGCCGAGGCGCTCGCCTCGCTCGACCGGGCGCAGGCGCGTCGTGACCTCGGTCTCTACGCCCGGGAATCGACCCGGGCGCGAGCCAAATGCTATGCGGAACTCGGACTCGAGGAGCTGGCCCGGGGCCATCGACGCCTGCTCGAGGACTTCTACTCGGGCGGATCAGACGCGAGTCAGCCCCTCCCCGACGCCGGTGGGTCCCCGGTCTTCCGGGTCCGCGACGTCGACCCCGCGTTGCTCGAGCCCGTTCCGTCGTCCCTGCGTCTCGAGGAGCCGCGCATCTCGCCCTCGGCCAGCCGATCGAGACTCGTCGGCCGCGTGGTCGTCTCCTTCGCGCTCGGGAGCGACGGGCAGCCGACGGATCTCCGGGTCCTCGAGATGCCGCATCCCCTGCTCGCGACCCGGGCGATGGAGGCGGTGGCGCGATCGAAGCTCGCGAAGAGCACCGACCGCAGCGTGCTGATTCCCGGCCGACGCTACGTGACGACCTTCGCCTTCGAGTCCCATTGGGAGGACGCGCCGGCATCCGAGCGCTCGGGTCTGGAATGAGGCGGTCGGGCGGCTCGTCTCAGACTTCGACCGGCAGCTCGAGATGCGTCTCGTAGACGAAGTCGCGATGCTCGAGAAGGGCCGGATCGATCGCCTGCACGATCTCCGGCTCCCGGGCCTCGAACATCGCCTGGATGCCGGGGGCGAGGGGCATCTGCTCCGCCGGTAGCGGCTTCAGCAGATTGCAGAAGGTCGCCCAGTAGACGTCGAGCGCCGTCAGCGCCTCACCCATCAGATAGCGGTGGCCCGCCTGCCGGGACTGCCGAAGTCGGTCCGCGAGCAATCCGAGCACCTCCACGATCCGATCGATCGCGAGGGTCGTCTCGCTCTCGCTCGAGAGATATTTGCGGCCCATCGCCGCCATCGCCGGATTCGAGCCGCTCCGCATCGCGGACCCCATTGCGAGCAGGCGCCGACACCAGCCCAGGCCGAGCTCGCCGCAGATCTCCCGGGCCAGGCCAAACATCAGTACGCGCTCGCCAGGATCGAGCGGCACCAGCCGGGGTGAGGGCGCCAGCCGCTCCGCGAGCCAGAGAATCTCCTCCCAGCTCGTACGCGGGCGCTCGTCCTCGTACATGGCCGCCGGAAAGGAGTCCTGGCCCGTCCACTCGCGCAGGGTCTCGCGCGGCTCGTCGGGCGCGAGTTCCACCTTCGCGTACTCGAGACCCTTCACGTGGAAAAGTCCCTTGGCGGCCTGGGTCCACGGACTCGGAACGCCGCGGATCACGACCAGGCGAAGCCCTCCCTGCTCCCGGGCCTCGGCAATGCTCAGATAGCCATCGGACATGCGGACCTCCTCTCTCGCGACGCTCGCGACACTCGTCGCGGCTCCCTCGTCGAAAGGCCTTTCACGGGACCACTCTCCGGCGCGAGAACGCCGATCCTAGCAGTCTCGCGCCTCCGAGAGCGCGGCCCGCGAGACGCCGACTCGCTACCGTCCCGCCAGCTCGCGAGACTTCATCGGAACGCCGCAGCCCCGGACCAGTCCCGGGCGACCCGGCGCAGTCCGGCCGAGAACGAAGGCCGACGGACCACGGACCACGGATAAGGAGACGTCTCCCATGCGATTCGACAATCGGGTCACCCGCGCCCTCGGCATCGAGATCCCGATCGTACAGGCGCCGATGGGCTGGATCGCCCGGGCGCCCCTCGCCTCCGCCGTCTCGCAGACCGGCGCCCTCGGCATCATCGAGACCTCCTCGGGCGAGCTCGACGTGATCCGGGACGAGATCCGGAAGATGCGCGAGCTCACGGACCGGCCCTTCGGCGTGAACATCGCCCAGGCCTTCGTGCGCGATCCCTCGATCGCCGACTTCGTCGTCGAGCAGGGCATCCGCTTCGTCACGACCTCGGCCGGCAGCCCCACCCGCTACACGAAGCCGCTGAAGGAGGCCGGGCTCACGGTCTATCACGTGGTCCCGACGCTGCGCGCCGCGCTGAAGGCGGTCGACGCCGGGGTGGATGGATTGATCGTAGAGGGCGGCGAAGGGGGCGGCTTCAAGAGTCCGACGCCGGCCTCGACCCTGGTGCTGCTGCCGCTCGTCCGCTCCCGGGTCGATGTGCCGATCATCGCCGCGGGCGGCATCTGCGACGGTCTCTCGATGGCGGCGGCCTTCGCGCTCGGGGCCGAGGGCGTGCAGATGGGTACGCGCATGGTCTCGGCCCTCGAGTCCCCGGTCCACGACGGCTGGAAGAACGCGATCATCGACGCCGCCGAGACCGATACGGTCTTCCTGCGGACCGAAGGCGGGCCGGCCCTGCGCGCGCTGCGCACAGAGCGGACGAGTCGCTTCGAGGCCGGCGACGGAAACGCCATGCTGGGACTCGCCGGCGGCATCCAGGCGGTCTACTTCGAGGGTAGGCTCGAGGAGGGCGTGGCGCTCTCGGGCGAAGTGGCCGGCCGAATCGACTCGGTGAAGCCCGTCGCCGAGATCATCGCCCAGACCGTGCGGGAGTTCGCCGAGGCCGTGTCGAAACTGAACGCCGCGTTGCAGCCCTGAACGAGTGCGCAGGCCCGCCGACCGTCGCCGAGGGCCGCGACTCTCCTCGGCTCAGACCCGAGATCCGTCGCCGAGATCCCGCACGACGTCGTCCCACAGGTCCGGGTCGCTCGACCAATGCGCCACCAGGCTGACCCGATCGACGACGCCGGCACAACGTTCGCGGACCCGCTGCGTCACCTCGCCGATCGGCGCGCAGATCGCGACCTGCTCGAGCAGATCGTCGTCGATGAGGGAGGCCATCTCGGCCCATTGCCCCCGCTTCGACATCGCGTTCAGCTCGAGCTGCAGATCGCCCCGATCGTGCACCTCGAGAATCGGACGATAGGCGGGCGTCGAGGCGTAGAAGGCGATCTGCTGTTTCGTCGATTGGCGAACGGCTTCGAGCGCCTCGTCGTTCTCGCCGGTGCAGATCATCAGCTGGCCCGAGACCTCCAGCGCCGATCGATCCCGACCCGAGCGCTCGAGTCCGCGCTCGAGCGCCGCCAGGCTGAGCTCGCGCCAGGAGCGCGCCGTACCGAAGGGATGGATGAAGAAGCCGTCCGCGACCTCCCCCGCGACTTCCGTCATCTTCGGCCCCACGCCCGCCAGGAAGATCGGCGGCAGTCCCTGCGGATGCTTGCCCGGACTGAAGATCGGCGTCATCAGCGTGTGCTGGTAGATCTCGCCCCGGAAATCGAGCCGATCGCCCTCCTCCCAGCAGCGCCAGATCTCCTTGATCGCGAGCACCATCTCCTTCATGCGGGCCGCCGGCCGAGACCAGGGCATCCCGAAGCGCTTCTCGACGTGGGGCCGGATCTGGGTCCCGAGGCCGAGACGAAAGCGTCCCTGGGCGATCGCCTGCAGATCCCAGCCGATGTTGGCCAGGATCATCGGATTGCGCGCAAAACCGATCGCCACCGCCGTGTAGAGCTCGATCCGGCGACTGGCCCGCGCGGCGAGCACGAGCGGGAAGAAGGGATCGTGGGGCCCCTCGAAGGTGAAGGCGCCCGCATAGCCTTTGGACTCCAGGCGCTGGACCTCCGCCTCCGGGGCGTCGAAGGAATAGAGCGGGGCATCGACCTTCAAGGGGGCTCCTCTCGTTCGGCTCTCTTTCGGTGTGTTTCCGGGGCCGCCAGACTGTAGCCAGGGAATCGCTATGCTCGCTGCCCGAACCGGAGGAAGTCATGATCACGCTCTACACGGCCCCGACACCCAACGGCTGGAAGGTCTCGGTGACCGTCGAAGAGCCCGAGCTTCCCCGACCAGACCAGGAACGCTGATCAGGACAGGCACGTCAGGCCAGGAAGGTCGACCGGGCCGGAAACCGGGCCAGGAGAAGAACGAGCGATGTCGGGACACGAGCTTCGGATCGCCATCGTCGGCGTGGGAAACTGCGCGAGCGCGCTGCTCCAGGGCATCGAGTACTACCGCGACCACGATCCGGAACGCAGCGCCGGCGTCCTGCATCCGGAGATCGGCGGCTATCGGATCGAGGACCTGCGACCCGTCGCAGCCTTCGACGTGGACGCGCGCAAGGTCGGCCTGCCGCTCGAGCACGCCGTCTTCGCCGCACCCAACTGCACGCGGGTCTTCCAGGAGAAGCTTCCGAGCTGGGGCGTCGAGGTCGAGATGGGCCCGGTGCTCGACGGCGTGGCTGGGCATATGGCTGAGGGACCGGCGGAGCGGACCTTCCGACCGGCGGAGGCGGCGCCCGTCGACGTCGCACGGCGGCTGCGGGAGACCGGCAGCGAGGTGCTCGTCTGCTACCTGCCCGTCGGCTCCCATCGGGCCGTGGAGGCCTACGCCGAGGCCGCCCTCGAGGCCGGCGTCGCCTTCGTCAACTGCCTGCCCGTCTTCATCGCCTCGGATCCCGTGTGGGCCGAGCGATTCCGCCAGCGCGGCCTTCCGATCGTCGGCGACGACATCAAGAGCCAGGTCGGTGCGACCATCGTCCACCGCACGTTGACACGACTGCTCGGCGACAGGGGCGCCCGACTGGCCCAGACCTATCAGCTGAATACCGGCGGCAACACCGACTTCTACAACATGCTCGAGCGTGCCCGGCTCGCCTCCAAGAAGATCTCCAAGACCGAGTCCGTCCAATCCCAGCTCGACACGCGGCTGCCCGACGATCGGATCCACGTCGGACCGTCCGACTACGTGGCCTGGCAGAACGACAACAAGGTGGCCTTCATCCGGATGGAGTGGGCGGGCTTCGGCGACACGCCGATGAACCTCGAGCTGCGCCTGTCGGTCGAGGACTCCCCGAACAGCGCCGGCGTCGCGATCGACGCCATCCGCTGCGCCAAGCTCGCCCTGGACCGGGGCCTCGGCGGTCCGCTCGAGGCCGTCTCGGCCGTCACGATGAAGCATCCGCCGCGCCAGATGCGAGACGAGGACGCGCGGCGGGCGCTCGCGGACTTCGTGCAGGGTGACGGTGAGAGCACAGGCGAAAGCGTCTGAAGCGGACTTTGCGCGATCCACGAGAGATCCGTCAGAGCGCGGGGCGCATCGAGTGCCAGTCGGTCGCGCTCTGGAAGGCCGCACCCAGGGCGAGCAGGCGTTCCTCCTCGCAGGCCGGTGCGACCAGCTGGAATCCGATCGGCGCGCCGTCGCGGTCGAAGCCGCCGGGCAGGCTCAGGGCGGGCAGTCCCGAGAGATTGAAGGGCGCCGTGAAGCGGATCGCACCGGCGGCCCCGGGCGTCCGCTCGACATCACTCAGATTGGTGTCGGCCGGACGCAGGTCCGCGATCACCGGCGCGATCAGGGCGTCCATTTCCTCGAAGCAGGCCGCCAGCCGCCGGCTGAAGGCGATGCGCGCCTTCGCAGCGCGAGCGACGCTGCGGCCGTCGACCCGCTGTCCCAGCTCCAGGATGCCGCGCAGCTCGGGGCCGTAGTCCGCGGCCCGCTCGGGAAATGTCGCCGCATGGGCTTCCGCCGCCTCCGCCGCAACCAGCGAGAGCCAGGCCCCGAGCAGCTCCTCGCGCGACGGCAGCTCGACCTCGACGATCGTCGCACCGAGCTCGCGA
>CAYWGW010000093.1:0-14763 GCA_964457385.1 uncultured Spirochaetaceae bacterium | reverse complement strand
GATCAAGCTGACGGGCGTCGATCGCGAGCTGATCGAGAAATGGCTCTACGTGATCATCGGCTTCACGTTCCTCTCCGGCATCCTCGGGACGGGGCATCACTACTACTACATCGGAGCGCCAGAGTACTGGCTGCCGATCGGGGCCGTCTTCTCGGCGCTCGAGCCGCTGGCCTTTCTCGGGATGGCGATGTACGCGGTCACGATGGCCCGACGCGGGGGGATGAGGCATCCGAATCGGATCGCGCTCTTCTGGACGGTCGGCTGTGGTGTGATGGCCTTCGTCGGCGCCGGCTTCCTCGGATTCGCCCATACCCTGCCGGCGGTGAATCTCTGGACCCACGGCACGATCATCACGGCCATGCACGGCCACATGGCCTTCTGGGGGGCCTATTCGATGCTGGTCCTGGCGATGATCTCCTACGCGATGCCGAATCTGACCGGGCGCAAACGCTTCACGGGGCCGCTGCCCGAGTGGGCCTTCTGGTCCTCGAACGTGGGCATGATCGGCATGACCGGTGCCTTCGCGGTGGCCGGGGTGGCGCAGGTCTACATGGAACGAAAGATCGGAATGGACTTCCTCGAGGTCCAGGAGGCGGTCGAGGTTCACTTCGGAGGCGTCGCGCTGGCGGCCTGCCTGTTGACGCTTGGAGTCGGGCTCTTCATCTGGAACTTCGTCCAGTACGGGATTCCCAACGACGAGGCGATCGAGAGGAGCTGATCGGAGATGAACGCGCGTGACCCGAACCCCGCCGAGCTGCCCTGGTACCGTGCGATCGGCGACGAGTGCGACGTCTTCGAGCAGGCCTGGTCGCTGCGGACGCCGCTGTTGCTGAAGGGGCCCACGGGCTGCGGTAAATCCCGTCTGGTCGAGCACATGGCGGCGCGCCTCGGGCGCCCGCTCGTGACGGTCGCCTGTCACGATGAGACGTCGGCCGTCGATCTGGTCGGTCGTCATCTGCTCGAGGGTGGCGAAACCGTCTGGCACGATGGTCCGATGACGCGGGCGGTGCGCAGCGGCGCGATCCTCTACCTGGACGAGTTCGCCGAGGCGCGCAGCGACGTCGTCGTCGTGGTCCACCCACTCGCCGACCATCGCCGCGCGCTGCACGTCGATCGGCTCGACGAGACGATCGTGGCTCCCGACGAGTTCATGCTCGTCGTCAGCTTCAACCCGGGCTACCAGCGCGGCCTGAAGGAGCTGAAGCCGTCGACGCGTCAGCGATTCCTGGCGCTCGCCTTCGACTATCCCTCGCCGGAGATCGAATGCGAGATCGTGGTGGGTGAGTCCGGAGTGGACGGGTTGCAGGCGAAAAAGCTCGTGGCGCTGGCCGGGAAGCTGCGGGAGGCCGAGGTGCTGGGCCTGGCGGAACGCCCCTCGACACGGCTGCTGGTGAACGCCGGCCTGCTGCTCGAGGCTGGCCTGCCGCCCCGGGCCGCTTGCAACCATGCGATCGTCGAGGCACTGACCGACGATCCGGAGATCGCGGGCGGACTACGCGATCTCGTGGCGCTGGTCTTCTGAAGCGACTCGTCTGGGAAGGGGTGTGAAAGATGGCCTGGCGCGACCTTCTCGACGTAGAAGAGGGCGTGTTCCGGCTGCTGTGGGCGGCCAGTCGTCGCCTTCGTGGAGGGCGCTCCGGTGAGGCGGGTCGGGATGGCGTCCGATCCGGCGTCCGAGCCCCTGTGGTTCTCGAGTCGGAGGTGGCCACACTCTCGGTGCTCGCGCAGCTGCTGACGGGCGAGGCGGTCCGACTGCGTCCGGCGCCCGGCGTCGGCGGGCTCCGCGGCGCCGATCTGCTGCTGCCGACGACGCTCTCGATCGCGTCGGAGCCGATGCGCCCGCCCGCGCCCGTTCCGGCCCCCGTTCGCGCCTGGATTCCCGAGTCGGACCACGTGCCGGTTGCCGAGACGGAGCTCGATCTCGATCGCGCCGCCTACTGCGTCCAGGTCGTCGTGCTGGCGGGCATGCGGAAGCTCTTTCGGGCGGAACGGCCACCGTCCGCCAGCAACTTCGAGGGAGCGCTCGATGTTCTGCGGAGGACGCGCGAGGCGGTCGATCGGATGGCGGCGGAGCTTCCGCGATTCGCGGAGCTGCACGAGCGCGTGATGGCCTGCGTGCTGGCCGATCGGGAACGCGACGTGGACATCTCGCGGCTCGACGAACGCGAGGCCGAGCTCGAGAACGCCCGTCGGGCCGCGCTGCGGGGCGAGCGTCCGTGGGAGGAGCGGACTGTGGCCGAGCGGCTGGTCGGTCCACGCACGGCTCGGACTCGTAGACGCAGTCCCGTCCTGCCGATCTGGAGCGAGTGGATCGAGACGCCAGAGGACGCCGGCCGTCTGGCGTCGATCGGAGCCGCGGCCGCCCGCGCGGCCGCAGCTGCGGACGAGAACGAGGAGGAGGACGGGAATCCGACGGAGCGGGAGGCGCCCGCGGTCGGCGCGCTGCGACGCGTGGATCTGGATTCTCGTGAGGAGGACTCCGCCCCGCCGATCGCTCCCTTCGAGCGGGTCGAGACCCTCGATCGCTACCGTGGCGGAAATCGCGACCTCGACGGAGCCGACGAACTCGACGCCCATCTGGAGGCCCTGGAGGAGGCCGATCTCGGCGATCTGATTCGCACGAATCAGCCCTCCCACTCCTTCCTGAAAGCCGATCTCGAACTCGGCGTCGAGGTCGGCGACGCCGAGGCGGACGGGCAGGGCGAGGCCGGGATCGCCTACGACGAATGGGATGCGAGTCGACGTCGCTATCGACGAGGCTGGTGCACGGTCTATCCCTCACTCGCGCCGAGCGGAGAGTCGGCCTGGGCGGAGCAGGCGCTGCAGATCCATCGGGACGTCGTCCGTCGACTCCGTCTGCGTCTCGAAATCCATCGGCTGGGCTTGCAGCGCACCCCTCGCCAGACCGACGGTGAGGAGATCGATCTCGACGCGGCCCTCGCCGACCACGTCGAGCGTCGGGCGGGGCAGGGCGGCGACCTTCGTCTCTACGTGCGATCGAAGAAGCGGCGGCGGGACTTCGCGACGCTGGTCCTGCTCGACGTCTCGATGTCCACGGACTCCTGGGTGCAGGGTCGGCGGGTGCTCGACGTCGCGCGGGAGGCCGCGCTCGTGCTCGGCGAGGTGGCGGATCAGCTCGGTGACCGCGTCCAGATCCTCGCCTTCGCCTCGGAGACCCGTAATCGCTGTCAGGTCTGGAAGGTATTCTCCGAAGGCGAAGCCTGGGCCCTGGGCAAGCGCCGACTCGCCGGGCTGGAGCCGCGCGGCTACACGCGCATCGGCCCCGCGCTGCGCCACGCCACCGCCCTGCTCGCGGAGACGCCCGCCGAGCGGCGTCTGCTGCTTCTGATCAGCGACGGCAAGCCGACGGACTACGACCGCTACGAGGGCCGTTACGGCATCGCCGACATCCGCACCGCGATCCGCGAGGCGCACGCCCGGGAGATCCACACCCATGGCCTCGCCGTCGACGCCGTCGCGCGCGACTATCTCCCGGCGCTCTTCGGCCAGGGTGGCTTCGACATCCTGGCGAAGCCCGACCAGCTTGTGGAGTCCCTGACGGCGGTCTACGGTCGCCTCACCGCGCGCTGAGGGGAGGGAGAGGGCGCGCAGTAGGGGCGTGCTCGGGTCGTGTTCCGCTAGCGGGATCCGGTCTGGCCCGGCCGCCGATCGAATCGAGGAGATGCTCCGATGCCCGATGCCATGACGATCCTGCAGGAGGAAGAGGGCGTCGCCGTGCTGACCCTCGATCGCGCGGCGAAGCGCAACGCCCTCTCCCGCGCATTGCGAGACGAGATCGTGGCGCGGCTCGAGGATCTGGCCGGGCGCGAGGTGGTCCGGGCGGTGGTGCTGACGGGGGCGGGGCCGGTCTTCTGTGCCGGCTTCGATCGCTCGGAGTTCGCCGGCGGCAGCGGCATGGAGGAAGTCTTCGAGCAGGCGACGGAGTACCACCTTCGTGTGTATGAGTTCCCGAAGCCCCTGATTGCTGCCGTGCAGGGACCGGCCCTGGGCGGGGGCCTCGATCTCGCGGCGATGTGCGATCTGCGGCTGGCCTCGACGAAGGCGAGCTTCGGGCAGCCTCAGGTCCGCTTCGGGGCGGCGGCGCTCTACGATCTGATGCAGACGCTCGTCGGCACGGGGGTGGCCCGGGAGATCTGCCTCACGGGTCGGATCTACCCGGCGGAGGAGGCCCATCGGATGGGGCTCGTGAATCAGGTGCTGGCGCCGGAGGCGCTGCTGCCCGCGGCGAAGGCGCTGGCGAAGGAGATCGCCTCGCTGCCCGGGGATCTGCCCGCGGCCGCGAAGCGGGGCTTCGTCGCTCGACAGCCCGGACTCTTCGGCTCCTGACCGAAGGCGGGATGGGCGCGAGCGCGTCCATGGGGTGCGCATGGACGATGGAGGGAGGCCGGATGACGCAACGGGGCAACGAGGCGACGATCCGGGAGTTCATCGCGGCCTGGTCGCGGCTGGATCCCGCGGAGATCGCGAGCTATTTCTGCGAGGACGGGACCTACCACAACATGCCGGCAGCGCCGGTGCAGGGCCGGTCGAACGTCGAGAAGATGATCGCGGGCTTCATCTCCCCCTGGACGGAGACGCGCTGGGAGATCCTGCATCTCCTGGCCCAGGGTGACGTCGTGATCGCGGAGCGGGTGGATCGGACCTGGGCGGGCGATCGCAGCGTCGATCTGCCGTGCACCGGCGTCTTCGAGATGCGGGAGGGAAAGATCGCCGTCTGGCGGGACTATTTCGACCTCGGCACCTACATGCGTGCCCTGGGATGAGTCGCAGACATCAGGGAGCGGAGGACTCGAGTGGGTCCGGACGCTCGAGGGAGGAATCCATGGAGCCCGATCCCGAGCGCGTTCCGCATCCTCATTCCGATATGCGAGCGCGGCGCACGCCTGCCTGGCCGCGCCCCGCCTGGCCGCGTATCGAGTGGACCCGCCGCGCGTTGCTGCAGTCGGGGCTGGTCTGCGTCGGGGGGCTGGCCCTGTTTCCCGTTCTGGAGCGGTCGCGTGCCCATGCATCGCCTCTCGCGGACGGATCGCCGCAGCCCTCCGGCGCCGCATCGCCCGGGCGCCGGCCGCAGGCCGGCGCGCCCGTGCAGGCGGTCCGCGCTTCCGCCGCGCTGCCGCCCGGGATCCGCGCTCTGCTCGAGTCCAGCGAGTTCGTCTACATCTCCCCGCTGCGCAGCGACGGCTCCGAGAGTCGCTGCCACGGCGAAGTCTGGTACGGCTGGCTGGACGAGACGGTCGTGATCATCACCTCGCGTAGCTCCTGGAAGGCCCGGGCCGTCGTGGAGAAGGGACTCGAGAACGCGCGGATCTGGGTCGGCGACCACGGCCGCTGGAAAGGCTGGGTCTGGAACAACGAGCGGTTCCGGAGCGCGCCGAGCTTCGAGGCGCGGGCGGAGGTCGATCGGGATCCGAGCCTGCTCGACCGCCTGATGCAGCATTATGCTGAGCGTTATGCCGCTGAGTTCGGGGACTGGGAGTCGCGCATGCGCTCGGGATTCGAGAGCGGTGAGCGGATCCTGCTGCGCTATGTGCCGCTCGCCCCGACAGAGCCCTCGGGCGCTCCGTCGGGCGACCCCTCGACAGGCTCCGAGGGGCCGGCGGGGTAAATCGCGTCGCGGCGACTCGAGTCGACCCCTACTCGGGCCTTGCGACTGAAGGCCGGCCCGCGCGGCTGTGGGCCCGCGGGAATCCCGCCCGGTGGCAGGGCCCGGACCGGAGAGCTTTCCTCCGAACACGTGCAAACACGTGCTGAACTCGGAGGCCCTCCATGCGAAACGATCCCCCCGCGCTCTTGTTGCTGCTTGCTCTGCACACGACTTTTTCTGCCACGTCCGCGCGTTCGCTGGCGCGACCGGCTCGTTTATCGGGGATCGGAGTGACGATCGGTTCGTCGATCGGTCTCGGCCTCGTCGTCCTCGTCGCCTCGCTTCTGACCTCGATCTCGATCGGGGTGGAGGGAGCGGCGGCGCAGACCCTCCTGACCTCGGACTGCCCGGACGGGCGATCGGTTTGTCGGGTCGATTCCCGTCCCTCGAAGGGTGCAACATCCGCTGCGGACGCGGCCGAGTTCGTCGCAGGCGCGACGCCTGAGGCGGAGGCGTCCAGGGATGCGATGCCGCTCGTCCTCACGAACGCCGATCTCGGGTCGACGCGGGAGGCGTTGCTCGAGCGCGACGCTGCCGAGCGCGCGGTTCGGCTGCAGCGTGAGAGTGAACGCAAGCGGGCGATCGAGCGGCGACAGGCGATCGGGTCGGACGCCGTGGGCGCCGCGCACGAAGGCGGGGCGAATGCTCTCATTCGCGGGGACGGAGCGAGCGAAAGTGCGGCTGCGGACGAGGTCTGGGTCAGCATGCCTCGGGACGGTGAGCGCGTGACGGTCGGGACGGCCGGGGCGCAGGACGCCCGCGTCGATCCGGATGCGGAGGGGTTGCGTGGATCGGAGTCGGCGCCGTCGTCGATCGCGTCGTCCGAGGAATCGCAGCGGAGCCTGGCCGACTGCATGGAGCGCTCGATCCGGGCGGGCAACGCTTTCGCCGAGTCGCGCCGCGTCTGCGAGGCGCTCTTTCCTCGTCCGTAGCAGCGTCCGTCGCTCCGCGTCGGTCGTTTCGAGTCGGTCCCGCCGGGTCGATCGCCGGGAGCCCGCCGCCTCCGGCGATCAGGTCTTCGGGTGGCTGAACTGCAGGACGCCGTCCTCGATCGGATCGTGGCGGATCATCTTCTTGTCGGCGGCATAGCTCTGGGTGTTCAGCCAGGGCATCCGATCTCCCTGCCTGGGGAAGAGGTGCATCGAGCGCTGCATGTAGCCCGCCGTGAAGCCGTCGATCCACGGTCGCGCGGGCATGTCGCGATCCTCGTCGCGCAGCCGGGGCGTGCACTGCTCGACGCCGAGTTCGTCCATCCGGTTCAGCAGTCGACAGACGTATTCCGCCACGAGATCGGCGCGCAACGTCCAGGACGCGTTGATGTAGCCGAAGGTCTGGACCAGGTTCGGGACGTCCGAGAACATCAGACCCTTGTAGGTCCAGGTCCGGGAGAGATCCACGGGCTCGCCGTCGACCTGGAGCGCGATGCCCCCGAGCAGCTCGAGCTCGAGACCCGTGGCCGCGATCAGGATGTCGGCCTCGAGTTCCTCGCCCGAATGCAGGCGCACGCCCCGCTTGGTGATGCGGTCGATCGTCGCCGTCACCACCGAGACCTTCCCGCCGCGGATCGACTCGAAGAGATCGCCGTTCGGGATCAGACAGAGCCGCTGATCCCAGGGGTCGTAGCTCGGTGTGAAGTGCTCTTTGACCATCTCGTCCCCGAGCTCCCGGCGCACCCGGTCGAGTAGGAAGTCCTTCACCTTCTCCGGATCCGTCCGGGTCTTCTCGTAGACGCGTCGCTGCAGGAAGACGTTCTTCGCCCGAACGAGACGATAGGCGAGCTTCTCGCCGACGAGCCGCCGCAGCCAGTTTGCGAGCCGATCCTCCTCGGGTCGCGAGACGACATAGGTCGGGGAGCGCTGGAGCATCGTGACGTGGGCGGCCTCGTCGGCCATCGCAGGCACCAGGGTCATGGCAGTCGCGCCGCTGCCGATCACGACCACGCGCTTGCCGCGGTAGTCGAGATCCTCGGGCCAGAGCTGCGGATGGAAGAAAGGCCCCTCGAAGTCCTCCTCGCCCTCGAAATGCGGGCGATGGGGTGCGTCGTAGCTGTAGTAGCCGCTGCAGAGCGAGAGGAAATTGCAGCGGATCTGCTCCGCGGGCCCGCCGTCGGTCGAGGCGACCTCGAGCGTCCAGCGGGCCTGCTCGCTCGACCAATCGGCAGCGACCAGTCGGCGATGGAAGCGGATATGCCGCTCGACGTCGTGCTCCCGGGCGGTCTCGGCGACGTAGTCGAGGATCGAGGGGCCATCGGCGATCGCCTTCCGGGCCCGCCACGGCTTGAAGTCGTAGCCGAGGGTATGCATGTCGCTGTCGGAGCGGATGCCCGGGTAGCGGTAGAGATCCCAGGTGCCGCCGAGGGCGCCTCGGCTCTCGAGCAAGGCGTAGGTCTTCTGCGGGCAGAGCTTCTGGAGATGTACGGCGGCGCCGATACCGGAGAGCCCGGCGCCCACGATCACGACGTCGAAATCGGTCATTCCATCCTCACCGGGCGATCCTCATCGAGCGCGCGTCCACGGTCACTTGAGGGGTAGCACGGATGCAGGCTTCTCCCCTGCCGACGCTCGAAATTCCCGGTAGGATATAGCGCCCGGAGCGGATGCGGATCGGATGCGGGGTGGGTCGTCGGCTGTCGTTCGTCGGTGTCCCGTCGTCTGTGCCCATTGCCCGTGGAAGGGCAGCCGCCGGGCGAGCCCTCGCGTCCCCGCGGCCCGTGGACCGCGGCGGGCAGCACCCCGGATCGGATTCCGATCCGGCTCCAATTTCGAGATCGGGGACACGATGTCGAGGCGGATGAGGACTCCCAGTCATAGGACGAGCGGGCTTCCGAATCGAGGGACGCTCCGGGCCCGTCTCGTTGGGATCCCGGCGGCGCTGGCTCTCGCGCTCGCCGCGGGCTGCTCCGGCTCCGAGAGGGTGGTGGAGGTCGGGCGCGGGCACGAGCCCGGAGGCGCAGCGCCCCGATCCCCGTTGCTGGCGACCACGACGAGCGTGCGGGATTCGGGGCTGCTCGATGCGTTGCTGCCGGGCTTCGAGGCGCAGACCGGGATCCGGGTTCGGGTCGTCGCGGTGGGCACAGGGGCGGCGCTGCGGATGGGGCGGGAGGGCAATGCGGACGTGCTGCTGACCCATGCGCCCGTCGCGGAGCAGGCGCTACTCGACGCGAGGGTGCTGCGGCGTCGCACGCCCTTCATGCAGAACTACTTCGTGATTGCGGGGCCGCCCGAGGATCCGGCCGGGGTGGCCGAGGCCGACTCGCCCGAGCAGGCCGTGCAGCGCATCGCGCGCCACCCGGCGCCCTGGGTCAGTCGCAGCGACGAGTCGGGCACCCATCGGCGCGAGGCCGCGCTCTTCGAGGCGGCCGGGCTCGGTCCCGACGCGGACTGGTCCGGCTTCGTCCGTACGGGCAGCGGGATGGGCGCGTCGTTGCAGGTGGCCGGGGAGCGCCGTGCCTACATCCTCTCGGATATCGGGACCTTCCTCGCCTTCCGGGATCGGATCGGGCTGGTCGACCTCTCGCGTCCTGCCGAGGCCCTGCGCAACGTCTACTCGATCCTTCTGCTCGAGGGCGCCCGCTTCTCGCATCCCCTCGCGCAGGAGCAGGCGGAGGCTTTCGAGCGGTATCTCCTCGAACCCTCGGTCCAGGCGACGATCGCCGGCTTCGGTCAGGCGCGATTCGGGCGCCCGCTCTTCGCGCCGATCGCCGCCGGGTCGCCACCCGCCGAGCCTCGTTAGGCTGCGGGCGACCTGACGTGACGGTGCCCGATCCTCTCCTGATCCTCGAGATCACCCTGCGCACGCTCTGGGTCTGCGGTGCCGCGTTGGCGCTGGCACTCGTCGTCGGGATCCCGGTCGGGATCTTCCTCGGCGGCCGGCGGTTTCGGGGCAGGGCCTTCGCCGTCTCGGCGGTGAATGCTGGCATGGGCGCACCGCCTGTGGTGGTCGGGCTCGTCGTCGCGCTGCTGCTGTGGCGCGGCGGCCCGCTCGGGGGCCTGGGTTGGATGTACAGTCACTCGGCGATGGTGCTGGCCCAGTTCCTGATCGCGCTGCCCCTGGTCGTGGGGATCACGCTGGCGGCGGTGGGCTCGCTCGACGAGGAGTGGGATCTGCAGGTCCGGACGCTCGGCATCCCGCGCCGCTGGCGTCTGTGGCTGCTGCTGCGCGAGATCCGGATGGGATTGCTGGCGGCGGTGATCGCCGCCCTCGGCGGCATCCTCTCCGAGGTAGGCGCGGTCCAGATGGTGGGGGGCAATCTCGCGGGCGAGACGCGGCTGCTCACGACCTCGATCATGATGCATACGAGCATGGGCGAGTTCGAGGTCGCCATTGGGCTCGCGGTGGTGTTGGTGGGGCTCACGTTGTTGCTGGCGGGGCTACTGACCGCGGTGCAGCAGGGTGGTCGGCGATGAAGGTGGAAAGCGGCGCGGGGACGGAGACGCACGCAGGAGCCGGAGCGGGGGCCGGGACAGGGTCGCGTCGCGTCGTGCTGGAGGCGCGCGGGCTGCGGAGTCGGCGCGGCAGCGGGCGCGACGCCTTCGAGCTGCAGGTCGCAACGCTGGCACTCCACGCCGGTGAGGCGCTCGTGATTCTGGGGCCCAACGGCTCGGGCAAGAGCAGCCTGCTGCGGGCGCTCGCCGGACTCGACCCGGCGATCGAGCCCGACATGCTCGTTCGTCCGAGTTCGGGCTCGGGCTCGGGCTCGGGCTCCGGGGCGGTGACGCTGGTGTTCCAGCGGCCGGCGGCCTTCGCGGGCTCGGTCGCACATAACGTTCAGGTCGCGTTACTGGGACGCGGCCTTTCGCGACGGGATCGGATCGATCGGGTGCGGGGGGCACTGGAACGCTTCGGCATCGCGACGCTCGCCGAGCACGATGCGCGGACGCTCTCGGGTGGCGAGCTGCGCCGACTGGCCCTCGCCCGGGCCTTCGTGCTCGAGCCGCAGGTGCTGTTGCTGGATGAGCCCTTCGACGATCTCGATGCCGAGGGGCAGCGGATGCTCTCCCTCGACCTCCAGCGCGTCATCGCCGAGACGGACGTGGCGCTGGCCCTCGTGACCCACGATCTGCGGCGGGCGCTGCTGCTGGCCGACCGCGTCGCGGTCCTCGAACGCGGCCGGCTGGCGCAGGTGGGGCAGCGGGACGAGGTGCTGCTGCATCCCGGTAGCCCGGCGATTGCGCGCACGGTGGGGATGACGAATCTCGTGACGGGTCGGGTGGCGCGCCGGGAGGGAGAGCTGGCCTGGGTGGACGTGGCGCCGGGGCTCTCGCTGCCGACGAGGGCCGAGTTCGAGGTCGATGCGGCGGTCTGGCTGGGGATCCGCCCGGAGCATCTGAAAGTCGACGTCGGGCGCGGGCCGGGGCTCGGGATCGGGCAGGCACGCGTCGAGTCGGTCGTGAGCGACGGGCTGGCCGCCGTCGCCGTCCTGCGCGCGGGCGGATACCTCTTCACGACCCACCTGCTGGCGGGGCGTGGCCTCGCACGACGACTGGCCCCCGGCGATCCCGTCTCGCTGGTGGTCGATCCAGCGCGCGTTCACGGCGCGCGGCGGACGACCACCGATGTCGGCTGGGACGTGGACGCCTCGTCCGCGGCGCTCCCGGAGAGAGTGGAACGCAGGGCCATCGACTAGCGTTCGCGCAGGCCCGCCTGCTCGAGTCGCCAGAAGAGCAGGTCGAGGCGATCCTGGCCGAAGAAGGGTTCACCCCGGAAGACCACCGTCGGGACGCCCCAATGCCCCGCAGCCTCATGGTCCTGCTGATTCTGCTCGATCACCGTGGCAAGGCGCTCGGCTTCGTCCTGCGCCCGGACGTCGAGCTTTTCCAGGTCGAGGCCGGCTCGGCCGACGGCGCGGGCCAGATGTTCGCCCTCGTTCCAGTCGCGCTGGCCACCCCAGATCAGCCGCGAGACCTCGTCTGCGAGCTCTATCCCATGGCCGGCCTCCTCGGCCAGCACACCGATCCGCGTGAGCCGATGGATATGGGGCTGGTCGTCCGCGAAGATCTGCCGGTCGTCCCGGAACTCGGTCACGATCGGATCGGGACGAGGCCACTCGAGCGGAAGGCCCAGATACTCGGCCACGCGAAAAACGTCGATCATGAAGTACCGGGTCCAGAGCGGATGGACCCGGTCGAAGAATTCCGGGTTGCGAATGGCGATGGGGTGGACCGGCCGGAACCGCACCTCGAGCGCGTAGCGCTCGTTCCATTCCCGCAGCCGCGGGGTCGCCAGATAGGACCAGGGGCTGCGGAAGGACCAGAAGACGTCGATCGAGAGGGCTGTCATCGATTCCTCGTTCGTGGCTCAGCGCCTCGCCGGAACATCGGTGGGTGGGCGGGTAGCCCACTCACCGGAACACGGTCGGCGCGGTCGGGCCGACGTTCCCATCGATTCCGTCGATTCCGTCGAGAGGTGAGACCTCTCCCGTCGCTCCATCGGAAGCCCGGAAGCGCATCGCTCCTGGCCCGCGGCCTACGGGCTCTGGCGGCGGTCGGTCATCGTCCGATCGTCGTCCGTGCGACGCGTCGTGCGCCGATTCCGAGTCCACCCAGTCCGAGGCCCATCAGCAGCGCCGTCGAAGGCTCGGGAATGACGGCGATCGAACCGGCGACGGAGCCGGTGACGAGGCGATTGCTGGCGATGCGCTGCGCGATGTCCTGGCCCGCCGCGGAGAGCGTGGCATTGAAGTCGATCGGCAGGCCGCTCGCGAGCAGGGCGCTGAGAACCGTGGAGGAGATCTCACCGAGCGGTGTCAGCACGAGATCCGTCAGACCCGGGGCGACCGGGCCTGAGAGGATGCCCGAGGCTCCGATCACGATGAAGTCGCCCGGGTCGTAGTTGGCGGTGGCGAGCAGCCCTCCGCCGTCGCCGGGGCTCTGGAAGATCTCCAGCGAGAGCGTCTGGCCCGGGGCGATGCCGACGCGGGCGATGCCGGCGCCGAGACTCTCGATCGTGCCCGTCAGCTCGATCGAATCGATCAGGATCGTGGCGCCCGCCAGGATCGGATCTGAACTGCCGCCGGTGGTCGCGGCGGAGATCGTGAGCCCGTTTCCGAAGGAAAGGGTGTTGCTGGCGATCGAGAACCGACCGCCGCTCGATACGAAGTCGAAGCTCGTGAGGGCCCGGGCGCTCGAGCTCGCCAGCAGGGCCGCGCCCAGCAACAGCGTCGGGAGCAGCAGGCCCAGCTGGAATCGTCGTGTCCATCTCATCTTCATGCTCGAAGTCATCGCCGTACGCCTCCGCGTGCTTTTTCTTCTTGACTGCAAATCCCGCTTCATGTCGATTCCCACGGGTCGCCTCCGTCCTGTTCTCGTCCCTGGCTCGCCCCACGTCTCACGTCGCTCGCGGCTCGCCGCGCTCCCCGCGCTCGTGCGCGCCGGCGACGACCGCCCATCGTTCGCGACGAACGATCGAGGGCCGAGGAGACCGGCCTGGAGTGAAGTGGTTCGGTGAAGCTGGAAATCGCAGACAAAGCGCAAATAAAGGCCGCTCATCGAATCGATCGACCGGGTGTGGGGGCACCTGGGCGGGCGGAGCGCTCGGTCAGGCGGGGTACCCGGTCAGGCGGGGGCGATGCGCGACGGCGGTGGGGCGGGATTTCTGGTGGGGATCAGGTGGGGGAAATGCGGGGCAAACGAGGGCTAAGGCACCCGAATTGCTCACGATCTGGCGAAGACCGACGAGCTGTGGGGGGCGGCCGGATACAGAGACGACCGACGACCATCCTCCACTCGGAGCTCGGCCTGCGCTGGATGGGCCGTGTCGAGCGGGAGGCGAGCTTCACGCGCGAGCAGACAGGTGCCGTGTGCGCGGCGTCGCGTCGCCGGAGGCGCGGGAGGAGCCGACGGACCGGGGACCCGAGCGGGGGCTCGGTCGCTGGACTCAGTCGATCCCGGGTCCTCGAAACGCCGCCGGCCCGAAGCCCGCGGCGTAGGTCGTTTCGATGTTCAGCTGTCCCGCCAGCCCAGCCGCTCGATGCACCGCGATCGCCTGCCACTTCTCGGAGGTCGACATCGCCCAGAGCGCCGCGCGATTCGGGTACTCGGCCATCGCGATCTCGTCCCAGAGATCCTCCACCTGACCGAGCGCCAGGAAGGAGACGTCGCCGGCGAAGATGCCGCGACCCCCGAACTCGGGAAGCAACGCGAAGACGGCCTCGCCATAGCGCGCGTAGGCCTCACGTCCTGAGAGATGGGCATCCCGCCCGTCCGGATACTGCGCCCTCTCACGGAACTTCAGCAGGTTCACCATCACGATCGGTCCCTCCGGCCCCGCTTCCTGCATCGCTGCGATGCGCGTCGGATCGCTCGGCATGACCTCGTTCGTCACCTTCATCGTCATCTCCTCGGTGTCTCAGTCTTCGTCCGACCAGAGCGAAAGGATCTGGCCCTCAGCCGGTCGTGCGCGCCCTTCGAGGGTCTCCCGGTAGACGCGTTCGACCGCCGCGCGACCGGCTCCGCGCTTCACCTCGAGCCAGCGTTGGCTGAAGTCGCGGAAGCCGGACCAGGCCGCCGCGAGGCGCTGCTGGAAGCCTGCGGCGCCCCACTCCTGCACGCGCTTCTGGATCTGGGCCGGTGCGAAGAAGAACTCCGGCTGCGGACCGGGCAGGTCCCCGGCTCCGCGCTCGGACTCCCAGTGGGTCGCGCCGATCGAGCATGAATGTCGCAGCGCGTCCTTGTAATGACCGTGGACGGCGCGCAGCAGATCCGCGCTCCCCGCCATGTCGACGTAGACCGCGGGCCGCTTCGGGTCGAGGGAGGAAATGTCGTCGTAGAGCAGCACCTCGTCGTAGCATCCGAGTCCGCGCACGAACTCGAGATTGCGGGGCGAGGTGAGTCCGACGCTGCGGATCCGGCCTGCCTGCTTCGCCTGGTGTCCGAAGGCGATCGCGGTCTTGCTCGAAGCGCTCGAGATCAGCACCGACTCGGCGCCTCGGTAGTCGTTCTCCGCCAGGAAATCGTCGGCCAGGAAGGAGGTCAGGAACAGCCCTCGCAGCAGCATCAGCCGGTCCTCGTCCTCGGGCCGGTGGAGCGGATCGTGGGTCACCGGGCTGTACTGGCTGTAGGCGGGCGCCAGACCCTCCCGATGCGCCGCGCCGTCGACGA
>CAYWGW010000092.1:0-14829 GCA_964457385.1 uncultured Spirochaetaceae bacterium | reverse complement strand
ATTTGAGAGGATCTGTCCCTAGTACGAGAGGACCGGGATGGACGAACCAATGGTGGACCGGTTGTGGCGCCAGCCGCATAGCCGGGTAGCTAAGTTCGGATCGGATAACCGCTGAAAGCATCTAAGTGGGAAGCCGGCCTCAAGACGAGATCTCCCCGAGCTTCGGCTCCTGAAGGGCACTCCAAGACGAGGAGTTTGATAGGTCGGAGGTGGAAGCGCAGTAATGCGTGGAGCTGACCGATACTAATCGCCCGTGAGGCTTGACCAGATCGGTTGCATGCTGGACGCTCCAGCTCGGAAAGATATTCAGAGATCGAAGATCGCGGATCCGCGATGACGAAATGCTCGCCGCTGCACCAGGAAAACGAGGCAAGGACAGTGGCGAGGGCCGGCGCTTGGGAACGGAGCCGGCCAGACGGTTTTCCCACCGTCCATAGAGCGGGGGCCACACCCGTTCCCATTCCGAACACGGAAGTTAAGCCCCGCTTCGGCGATGGTACTGCCCATTTCTTGGGTGGGAGAGTAGCGCGACGGTGGGATTTTTTTGAGACGGCGCTCGAAGCCCTTCTGCGGAAGGAACTTCGAGCGCCGTTTTGCGTTCGGGCCGCGCAGTTCGCGGGGCGTCATCGAAGACGGGGCCTCATTGGTACTTGACCGGGCACATCCGCAGAGGAGACAATGGCCCACGCCCGCGCGTAGACAGGAGGTCGTCGATGGATCGTTTTCTCGGCTTGGAATGGCGTCGATTCGGGGCGGTGGTCCGCCCGGGGGTGCTGCTCCTCCTGCTGCTGGGAGTCGCGAGCATCGCCGCGGTCGACGCGAGGGCCCAGGACTCATTCCAGGCCTTCGAGAGTGGCCCCGTCCGGCCGTTGGCCCTCTCGCCCGACGGCAGCCGGCTCTTCGCGACGAATACTCCCGCCGGGACGCTCGAGGTCTTCGACGTGAGCGGGGGGCAGCTCGTCCATGCCCACTCCGTTCCCGTCGGGCTGGAGCCCGTGGCCGTCGCTGCGCGCACGAGCTCCGAGGTCTGGGTCGTGAACCACCTCTCCGACAGCGTGAGCATCGTGGACTTCGGCGTGAGCCCGCCCGTGGTCACCCGAACGCTGCTGGTCGGCGACGAGCCCCGGGACATCGTATTTGCCGGTACGGGGGGCAGTCGAGCCTTCATCGCGACCGCGCATCGCGGCCAACAGCGGACCCATGCCTCGATCGCCGCCGTGCCGGGGGCGGGTGATCCGCAGCTGACGACACCTGGCGTGCCCCGTGCGGACGTCTGGGTCTTCGACGCGGGGAGTCTCGGAACGACGATCGGCGGCACCCCGGTCGCCATCATGAGCTTCTTCGCCGATACCCCCCGCGCGCTCGCCGTCAGTCCGGACGGCGGTACCGTCTACGTTGCTGCGTTCCACTCAGGCAACCAGACGACCGCGATCAACGATACCCTCGTTCCCGACGGCTTCGATGCCGCCGGACCTGCGGGCAACGGTGCACCGGGTGGCGTGCCCGGGCCCTCGGCGAACGTCTTCGGCGACCCCGCTCCGGAGACGGGGGTGATCGTCAAGTTCGATGGATCGAGCTGGAGGGACGCGGTCGGGCGAAGCTGGGATGCCCTGGTGCCCTTCGACCTGCCGGATCACGACGTCTTCGCCTTCGATGCGAACACCCTGGCCCCGGGCACGGTCTTCGACCACGTCGGGACGATCCTCTTCAACATGGTGACCAACCCCGTGAACGGGAAGGTCTACGTCACGAATACGGAGCTCCCGAACCACATCCGCTTCGAGGGCCCCGGAGAGCACGGAGGCAGCACCGTCCAGGGCCACCTCTCCGAGTCCCGGATCAGTGTGCTCGATCCCTCCGGGCCCTCGGTCGACAGCCAGCATCTGAATCAGCACATCGACTACGGCAAGCTCCACACCGACGTGCCGGATCTGGTCGATCCCACCCTCAAGAACCACAGCCTCGCGACGCCGCTCCAACCGATCGTTTCTGGCGATGGCAGCACGCTCTATGTCGCGGCCTTCGGCTCGGGTCGGATCGGCGTGTTCGATACCGCCGCCATCGAGGCGGCCGACTTCGAGACGAGCTTCGACCCGACCGTGGAGAGCGCCCGGTACATCACGACGCCCGGTGGTCCCGCCGGTCTGGTGCTCGACGAGTCGGATCCCGAATCGCCGCGTCTCTACGCCTTGACCCGCTTCGACAACCAGGTCGTCGTGATCGATCCGGACGCAAAGACCACCCTGGCGACCCACTCGCTTCCCGATCCGGAGCCTCCGCATATCGTCGAGGGACGACGCTTCCTCTACGATGCCTTCGAGACCTCGGGAAACGGCGAGGCGTCCTGCTCGAGCTGCCATATCTTCGGCGACCTGGACAGCCTGGCCTGGAACCTCGGGGATCCCGATGCGCCGAGTTCGGTGAACACCCAGCCGTCGGCGATTCCCTTCCTTCCGACCGCGACGACCTTCCATCCCATGAAGGGGCCGATGACGACCCAGACCCTGCGCGGCATGGCCACTCATGGTGGACTGCATTGGCGTGGTGATCGGGTCGACGGCTTCTTCGGGTTGGATCCCTGCAACGAGCCGACCGGGGCTCCCTGCAACGAGGAGCTCTCCTTCAACAACTTCATCGTGGCCTTCGAAGGGCTCGTCGGACGCGATGGCATTCCGTCCGAGAGCGACATGCAGAAGTTCACGGACTTCATCCTCGACGTCCGTCTGCCGCCAAACCCGGTCCGGGCGCTGGATCGCTCGCTGACGGCCTCCCAGCAGGCCGGCTCCAACCTCTATTTCGGCCGCACGACCGACACCGTCGCCAATTGCAACGGCTGTCACACGCTCGATCCGGCCCAGGGCTTATTCGGGAGTGGCGGCGAGCAGAGCTTCGAAGGCGAGCCCCAGAACTTCAAGGTCCCGCATCTTCGCAACATGGTCCAGAAGGTCGGGATGTTCTTCTCGCCGGGAGATCAGGTCCGCGGCTTCGGCTTCCTGCACGACGGCAGCGTCGATACCCTGAAGACCTTCTTCGAGAGCGGGGTCTTCTCGACGAGCGATGCCGAGGAACGTCAGCTCGAACAGCTCATGCTGGCCTTCGACAGCGATCTCGCCCCGATCGTAGGCCAGCAGGTGACACGGTCGGCGGCGACCGCCGCCGGCGTCGATCCTCGCATCGACCTGCTGATCCAGCGCTGCAATACCCCCTTCGTCTCGCAGGTGCTGGGCGGAGCGGTTCGGGAATGTGACCTGATCGTGAAGGGCAGCGTCGGCAGCAGCCCCAGAGGCTGGGTCCAGCAGGCGGGCACCGGCTCCTTCCTCGACGACGAGAACAGCGTGATCGCGGATGCCGATTTGCGGGGCCTGGCGCTCTCCGAAGGGCCTCTCACCTACACCGCCGTGCCGCCGGGCTCGGGCGTCCGGATGGGCATCGATCGGGACGAGGACACTCAGCTCGACGGACTCGACAACTGTCCCGCTGCGCCGAACGCCGCCGGGTCGGGGACCTGCACGGCGGGCGAGCAGACGCTGCTCGGGAGCGCCTGCACGGCGGCGGCTCAATGCGGCACCGAAGGCTTCTGCTCGATGGCCCAGGAGGATACGGACAGCGACGGGGTCGGGGATGCCTGCGAGCCGAGCCTGGTTCCCGAGCCGGGCTCCGTCGCGATGCTGACGGCCGGTTCGTTGCTGTTGGCGGGACTCGGACGAAGGCGCTTGCGATCCGCTCGAGCGTGAGTTCGGGATCTTGGAGGGTCGCGGCGCCCTCGTTGGCGTTGCTGCTCGGGCTGCTGCTGGTCGAAGGGCTCCTGCGTCTCGCGCAGGTGTCCTACCCGGCATTCGATCGACCGATGCCTGGCCTGCGGCAATGGGGCATCCCCAACGCCGAAGGCTGGTTCGTGGGCGAGACCCGGACCTGGGTGAAGCTCAACGCGCAGGGTGCGCGCGACGTCGACCATGCCATCGCGAAGCCGGCAGACACGCTGCGCATCGTCGTCGTCGGTGACTCCTACGCCGACGCCTTCGAGGTCGCGAGGGAACAGGCCTTCTGGGCGGTGGCGGAGCGGCTCCTCGGAGGGTGTCCCGCGCTTGCGGGTCGCTCGGTGGAGATCATCAATCTGGGTCTCCGCGGCTACGGGACGACCGAGGAGCTGCTGGCACTACGCCGCTTCGGCTTCGCCTACGATCCGGACTGGGTCGTGCTGGCCTTCCTGACGGGCAACGATTTCCGGAACAACTCCCGCGCCCTGAGAGACTCGGATCGACCCTATCACGTGTACGACGCGCAGGGGGCACTCGTCCTCGACGAGTCCTACATGGAGTCGGCGGATTTTAGGCGACGGACGGGCTGGAGAGCCGATCTCTGGTACGGCCTGCTGGATCGCTCCCGCCTCGTGCAGCTGCTGCGGCATCTCGCTGGACGCGTCGAGAATGTGATCGACTCGGCGGGGCGGGAGTCCGAAGGCGAGGGCTTCGAGCCCGGGCTGGACGACGGGATCTACCGGGAGCCCGAGGATGCAGCCTGGAGGTCCGCCTGGCGCGTGACGGAAGGCGTGATTCGCAAGATGCACGAGGAGGTGCGGGAAAACGGAGCCCGATTCCTGCTCGTGACGCTGAGCAACGCGATCCAGGTCCATCCGGATCCGGAGCTACGGGAACGTCATCGCCGCCGGATCGGCGCGACGGATCTCTTCTATCCGGACCGTCGGCTCCGCGCCTTTGCGGAGGGGGCGGGCATCGAAGCACTCGTGCTCGCACCGGAGCTGCGGGAATGGGCCGAGCGAAACGAGACATGCGTCCACGGATTCCAGGAGCCATGGCTCTGTCAGGGCCATTGGAATGCCCTGGGCCATCGACTGGCAGGCGAGCGACTGGCCGAACGAATCTGTATGGAGCTGGAAGATCGGACGTGAACGGTTCTCGGCGCCTCGAGCCCGACACTCAGGTCGCCTCACCGCCGCCGACTTCGAGTCCCGCCTCGATCGAGCGTGCGAGTCGACCGTAGAGATTGATCTTGAATCCTTCGAGGATCGCGTATCCGATCAACGCGAAGATCGTCGAGCTCAGGGCAAGTGCCAACGCGCCCATCTGGAGGGTCGCCTCGGAAACCCGCATCGAGAGCAGCAGGATCGCGAGCCCACAGGTCGTTCCGATGAATCCGATTGGAGGCAGGATGTTGGCGTACATCGAGATCGGTTGGACGAAGTGGGTCTCGTAGTCCTCGACGACGAGCTGGCGCGCGGCATCCCGCATGAAGGCGCGGGGCTGAGTCGTCTCGAGCTCCCGGGTCGTCGCCTCGAAGACCTCACGTACCATGGACGAGACCGATCCGCCGTCCGAGCCCTTCATTCCAGCCGTCGCTCCAGTCCGGGTCGCTGCACGCGCTCGCCAGCAGAGAAGCGCTCCCCGGCTGAGCGGCCACCACACGGCCACCAGGGAGAGCGCGCAGATCGACAAAGTGAGATTCCAGCTCGTCCAATCCATCGGATCCATCAGATCGCTCCTGTCTGCGTCCGCAAGAGCTCGATGCTCTGCTCCAGCGTGACTGCCTCGCCCGTCGGGTAGAGAATCAACATGCTTCCCATCGCCACGAACTCCGATTGCAGTCTCTCGATCGTGGCGCGGACGCTGCGCCCGTCGCCCATCTGATCCAGCAGTACGGCCTTCGAGAGGAGCAGCTCGGCGCGGAAGGGCCTCAGCTCCGGATGCGTGGTCGGATCCGAGGGCGAGATCAGCGGATCGACCCGGATCTCGATGAAGGGGCGGGCGAATCCTTCGAAGCGTCGGATGCCCTGGGTCTTGCCGTGGCGCTGAAGCTGCTCGAGTGTCTTGCGGAAGCTCGAAAGGTCCCGTCGGATCCTTCGCATGGAGGCTTTGCGCTGGGCCAGCGCCTCTCCGGAGAGCGGTGCCTCCACGGCCGCCGCGCCCGAGATCCGCGCGAAGAAGGGCTCCGGCCCGCCTCCCCCGAGAGTGCATCCCAAGACCAGCCACGCGCTCGCCAGAAGGCCCGCCCGCATGGCCGTCCAGCCCGGCCGTCGCACGATCGCAACGCGGCCATCCGGCTCGTGGCTCCCCTTCGTCAGGAGTTTGCTTCTCATTGCCTGATTCCTCCCATCCAGGATTCGAGACGCTTCCAGACTCCCGTCTCGGTATCGGTTTCCGGGGCCGCCGGACCGGTCGGTGCATCGAGCTCCTCGGCGAAGCGCCGCAGAAGCTCGTGCACGGGATGATCCCGTTGGGCTGCGAGCTCCCAGACGAGATCCTGCTGTCCCAGGGTCGCCTTGAAGATCGGCAGGGACTGGGCGATCGCGTCGATGCGGCCGGCGAGGCGCTCGCTGCTCGATCCGAGCCGCTCGAGGTCCACGTTGAGCTGCGAGATGATCTCGCTCTCTCGAGAGCGCGGCGCGGCGGCGACGCCGGGGGGCGCCGGCACGTCGGCTTCTCCGGAGAGCTCGCGAGCCAGGCGATGGGCCTCGGCCCGCCGCCGATTCAGCTGATCCCGTTCGGCATGGGTTGCGGCGATCGATTCGGCCACGCGCTCCCGCTCCTGCTGGAGCCGCGCGAACTCCGCCTCGAGAGCATCGATCCGGCTCTCGTCGGCGAATCCGAAGTAGACCAGGCTGCGGTCGTTCGAGAACGCCCGGCGGAAGCGGGCGAGAGTCTCGGCGCGGGTCGCGGCATGGGCGATCCAACGATCGAGATGACGGGACCGGACGACCCGATCGGCGATCGGCTTCGCGACGGCGAGGAACTCGCTCTCCCGCCCCGAGCGCTGGAGCGCCACCGCCAGCGTGGCCCACAGCTCCCGGTCGAAGGGGAAGTAGCCCAGCGCGCGGGTGTACTGTGAGATTGCCTCCTCGAGCTGATCGACGGAGGCGTCCCCACGCGCGAAGAAGAGCACGCCGTCCCCGATGCCGCGTGCCGCCTGGTAGGCGCCGAAGTAGGCCGCGCTGGGCAGCGACTCGCCCGTCGGATCTCCCGCGAAACGCTCGAAGGCATGCAGATGGCGGGAGTGATGGTTGATGGAGTGGACGATCGCCTCGTCGTTGCGCTCGCCGGAGGGACCGCGGCGCGTCATGTAGTAGCTGGCCGCGTTCGCGCTGGCCTCCTGGATCTCCGACCAGAGTCCCTGCATCGCGACGATGAAGGCCTCGCGACCGACGTCGACGTAGCCGTCCCGCTCCCAGCCGGAGTCCTTGTGGGCGTGAAGTGTCTCGTGGAGGGCGTAGGCGCGCTCCAGGCTGAAGGGCACGTCGACCTTGACGTCGACGTCGAGACGCTCGCCCGTGGCGAAGACCTCGCCGAGCTGGCGCAGTGCGCGGGTGTATACGGCGACCTGACCCTGAAGGGTGTTGGCGTTTCGGAGTGCCCTCTGATAGGCGGAGACCGATTCGCGCACGGCGGCCTCGGCCTCGTCGGAGAAGCCGTCTTCCGCCAGACGGCGCCGTGCGATCTGATGGGCGCGCTCCGCCGCCACCAGGGCCAGCGTGAAGCTCAGGCTTCCGCCGTCGCTCTCCGGCCCGTCGAGGCGGGCCACGACGTGATCCAGGAAGGCCTTCGAGCTGGCCTCGGGCGGGACCGCGCCCGGGTCGGCTCCCACGCGCTGGTCCCCGAGTACCCGAATCAGAGCGCCCAGGGAGTCGATGTCCCCGTCGAGGGCCGCGGTCTGGGAGTGGACCAGGATCAGGCGCGCGATGCTTTCGTAGAGATGGGGCAGTGTCCGGACGAAGCCCGTATGGCCATTCTCGTTGAGTGCCAGCGTCGCGTAGGTCTCGAAGGGGACCTCGAGTGGGGTCACGACCTCGAGCCAGAGCGTGAGCAGCTGGTCGACGAAGTCCGCGGCGTCGCCGACGGCCAGGGCCTGATGAGCGTGGACGGTGTGGTACCAGTAGCGGTTCTCGTGCCGATCGAGGCGCTCGCGGACCCCTTCGATCGTCTGCAGCGCCTTGGCCAGGCCTTCGGGATCGGATCCGGCCCGGTAGAGGAGCAACTCGGCGATCGCCTTGCGTCGCAGCTGGAGCTCCGGGAGCGGCGCCGGGCGCGCGCTGAGCGGTCGAAAGGTCTCCGCATGGTAGTCCTCGAGGCTCCGACCCACGTTCCGGGTGGTCCGCGCCAGCAGGCGGCGAAGATCCTCGTCGTCCGCAGCGGCGAAGACGTAGGCATGATCGAGATAGTCGTTCCACCCGGGTTCAGAGGCGTTCGAGTGGCCGGGCAGCGTCGAGCTCGCGAAGGCGAGCCCCAGCCAGAGGGCCAGAAAAAGGCATCGTCCCGGGCGGGGCCATCGATCGAGGCGGCGGTGGATCATCTTCCAGGTCATCGTAGGGAGAGCTCCTCGTTGGGTGCGTCGCCCAGACAGCGCAGGGCGCGTTCGAGTACGTCGCACGCGTTCCGGTCCCTCGTCAGAAGGGCGGGCGCATCCGGGTTCGGGCGCGACCACATCAGGAAGGCATTCAGGTTCCGCGTTTGGACGAAGCGGTACCGGCCTTCGGGATGCGAGCACTCCCTGTTGAAGGAAGGCACGATTCGCAGGATCCGCTGCTTCAAGGCGTCCTGGCGACCGCTGGGGGTGCAGTCGGGCAGATCGTCGAGCGGGACCTCGTCCCAGCGTTCGAGCCCGCTGTGGATCGAGTCCGCCAGGCCCGCGTCGTGGGCCGGCGCCGAGACGGGCGGACGGGGCGTCTTTGCAGGCGCCTCGGGGTCGGGGGGCGAGGGGAGACTCTCGGGGCTCGCGATCGAAGCGAGAAAGCCCTGTCGCAGGTCGCTCGGCTCGCGGACTGCCTGGGCGGCGATGGGACGCTCCGAGACGTTCTTGCTCGCCCGGTCGGTCGGCGGGAGCGGGTCGGACATCCCGGGCAGCGTCGCTGCGCGGGAGGGCTGAAGGGCCAGGCTGCGGGGGTCGAATTCGCGTGATGGGGTGTGTGACGAGGGCCGTGACGGGGGAGAAGAAGTCGCCACCGGCGTTGGTTTCGCTGGGGCGACAGGCGTGGCGGGGACGTCGGCCGAGCCCGGCGCGGTTTTCGGTGCGGCGTCCGCGATCGAAGGGCGCTGGGTTGCGACGACGCTGGACGGTCGGATCTCGTGCCAGACCCGGATGGTCAGGGGACTCTCGTCGTCGCTGCGTTTCGCGACGGGGACGGGATCGGAATCGACCCGGTGGATCGACGAGAGACTCCAGCCCATCAGCAGGGCCGCGAGCGCGCAGGCGATTCCGGGCAGCCCGGTGATGAGACCCTCGAGGACGACGGGCCGTCCGGCGGGCCGATCGCGCGAGAGGCCTCCGTCGATCGATCCGATCGCGAGACGCGCAACCCCGTGGCCATGGCGTCGAAGGAAGGGATCGACGGTCATCGCGCTGCTGCTGCCCGGGTCTCGAGCGGACCGGATCCCACCGCCGCGCCCGGCCGCACCGCAACGGTGCGCTCACCCTGCCAGACGGTTTCGAGGAACCCTATGGCGACCAGCAGGTCTTCGCTCCGGGAGTCGCGATGGGGCACGAGAATCGGCTTCTCCGCGCTCCTTGCGTGAAGCAGCTCGAGGCGGCTCGCCAGGTCCGCGGCAGCAATCCGCGTCCCCGGACGACCAGCCTCGACGAGTTCGAACACGTCGGGCGAGGCCTCCGTCGGATGGACCCGAAGCTGCCATCCGGTCGCGCCCTGGGCGCCGGTCGTCGAGCGGGCGGGGGTCTCGAGCCGTGGGACCTCGATCTCGCCGATTGCGGAGAGCACCGGGCCCGCCACGGGAACCGGGCCGATCTGCGTGAAGGCGATCAGCAACAGGAAGGCGAGATCCACGAAGGAAAAAAGCCAGATGGGGGCGTTTCTCTCATGACGCAGCATGGCGCATGCAATCGGATGGCAACGGCTGCAGCTTGAGTGGAGTTGCCATCGCGATGCCACCGAAGCGCCGGCTCATGAAGACGCGGGGCCGAGCCGGGCCGGGCTGGGCCGGGTCGGGCCGGAGCGAGTCGATTTGGGATGCCCGTCGATCGCGGACTGCTGTCCCGCCGCCCGCCCGGCGAGAGGTTGGTCCCTTGTCCCTTTCTACCAGTGGCCCGTATTCTCCATCGATGCCCAGGGCTCCTTGGGCGGCAGCGCCCGGCCCTGCTGAAGAAGCTCGATGGAGATGCCGTCGGGGGAGCGGATGAAGGCCATGTGTCCGTCCCGGGGCGGGCGGTTGATCGTCACGCCCGCGTCCATCAGGCGTTGGCAGAGCGCGTAGATGTCCTCGACCGCGTATGCGAGATGGCCGAAGTTGCGCCCCTCGCCGTACTCCTCGGGATCCCAGTTGTAGGTAAGCTCGACCTGCGCGTCCTCGTCGCCCGGCGCTGCGAGGAAAACGAGCGTGAATCGGCCGGCCGCCACCTCCTGGCGCCGGAGCTCCTCGAGGCCGAGCTTGTGGCAGTAGAAGTCGATCGATTCATCGAGGTCGCGGACGCGGACCATCGTGTGCAGATAGCGCATGGTTCGAGCTCTCCTCGTTCGGATGTCCGGCGCTTTCTCGGACTCGGCTGCCCAGATAGGGTATTCGACCGGGAGACGCGGACAAGCGGCTGGCGGAGTAACGGTCGCGGTCCCGGTCCCGCCGCTCGCGACGCCTCCGACGATACGCTAGACAAGGATCTCGGTCGGATGCGAGCAGGATCCGGACGCCACCCCCCGCCAGTACCGCGCATGCGCCGCGGAGCGCCCGGCGAACGAGCGCGAGCCGAGCGCGTGGCGGGCGCGCGCGCTTCGGAGACGCGCGAGGGGGGCCGTTGAGCGAGACGCTCGCCGATCTGCGTTGGGTCGATGTCCTCGACATCCTGATCGTGACGGCGCTCTGCTGGATCGCCATCGCCTGGATGCGCGAGGCCCGGGCGCGCATCGCCCTGGGCGGGATGGCCTCGATCGCGCTGCTTTTCGGGCTCGCGCGATGGCTCGACCTCAGCCTCACGACGAGCTTCCTCCAGGGCTTCATCGCGTTGGCGGCGCTCGTGCTCGTGGTCGTCTTCCAGGACGATCTCCGCCGCTTCCTCGAAGGCATCACGCTCTGGGCGCTCGGCAGCGCGACCCCGCGTCCGTCGGACGATGTGCTGGACGAGCTGGGGGCCCTCTGCTTCGCGCTCGCGACGCGGCGTACCGGGGCGCTCTTCGTCCTGCCGGGACGCGAGTCGATCGACCGGCTGCTCGACGGAGGACACTACCTCGACGGGCGGGTGAGCGAGCCGCTGCTCTGGAGCCTCCTCGATCCCGGAACGCCGGGACACGACGGGGCGATCGTGATCCGGGCGGGTCGCGTCTCCCGCTTCGGCGTCCATCTGCCGCTCTCGACCGAGTGGGCGGAGATCGGCGGCGGCGGCACCCGGCATGCAGCGGGGCTCGGTCTGGCGGAGCGCAGCGACGCGCTCTGCATCATCGTCTCGGAGGAGCGGGGAGAGGTCTCGCTCGCGTCGCGCGGACGCCTCGAACGGATGCCCGACGCCGTCGTGCTGCGCCAGCGTCTGGATCGGTTCCTGCGTCGCACCGCGCGCAAACGCCACGAGCCCTGGCTGGGGAGCCGCGTGCTCAAGGCCGCTCGCCGACGCTGGCGCGAGGGACTCCTGGCCGCTGGTCTGGCCCTGGGTTTCTGGATCCATACGGCGTCGGGGTCGGAGATCGATCCCCGATCCGAGCATGAGCTCGTATGCGGTGTGGAAGGTCGCGGGGTGGGCGACGTTCAGCGGCGGGATCGGCGATGCTCGCGCCCGTCCATGCCCCGCAGCGTGAGCCACGTCAGCCCGAGTAGCGCGAAGGCGATGACGATGCTGATTTCGTCCAAATGAGCGTGCCTCGTGGATCGATCCGGAGGTTCTGGGCTGCCCGCTCCGTGCGGCGGACCTGCGCGGCCGATGCTCTGATAATATTGGCGGGACGCAGACGATATTCCGTGACCAGAATCACCGCGCGGGCACTTTCAGCTGGTTTTCGATGCTATTCCCCATGCGAATCCGACGAGTCCGGGCACGCGCCCCCGGTAGTGGGCCAATGACCGCGCATTGGGGCGCTCTCCGGATCCTTCTGGCGATCCTGCCGCGCAACGCGCTCTCGCGCGGGGCCGGGCGGCTGGCCTCGATCCCGTTGCCCGGCCCGATCCAGCGCGCCGAGATCAGGCTCTTCGCCCGGCTTGCGGGCGTGGACCTCCGCGAGGCCGCGGAGCCGATCGAGGCCTATCCGACGCTGAACGACTTCTTCACGCGAAGGCTGCGCGCCGGCGTCCGGCCGCTTGCGGCCGCGGAGGATGCGCTCGTCTCGCCCTGCGACGGCGCCTGGGGTCAGTCGGGATGCATCGAGGGCGGGACGCTGCTCCAGATCAAGGGTCGCGCCTATCGGGTGGCGGATCTGCTCTGCGATGAGGAGATCGCGGCTCACTACGAAGGGGGGCACTATGCGACCTTCTACCTGTCGCCCCGCGACTATCATCGTTTCCACACGCCCGCAGCCGGAGCGATCCGGCGGATCGATCATTGCCCCGGCTCCCTGTGGCCGGTGAATGCGATCGGACTGCAGGGCGTCGATCGTCTCTTCGCGCGCAACGAGCGCCTTTGCGCCTATCTCGAGCTCGCCCTGCCGCCAGAGGACACGCCATCGCCGATACTGGCGATGGTCGCCGTCGGGGCCATGATGGTGGGCAGCGTGCGGCTGTCCTTCGATCCGCTCCGGACGAACGTGCCCGGGGCGCGACTGCAGCGCCGCGAGCTGGGCCGCGAGGGTGTGCGCTTCGCCCGCGGCGAGGAGTGGGGGCATTTCCGCTTCGGCTCGACTGTCGTGCTGCTGACGCCGCCGGGCGCAATCGAGCCGGAGTTTCGGGCGTCGGGCCATCCGGTCCGTCTGGGCGAGCGCATCGGTCGGATCCGCGGCCGAGGGGGCGCCGCGATCGATTCAATCGGGGAGGCTTGACGGGAGCTGCTCGGTCAGTCGAGGCCAGACCCGCTCGACCCAGCGGCAGAGCCGGGGGCGGGTCTCGCGCGGATCGATCAGGTCGTGGACCGAGAAGGATTCGGCCCGGGGAAAGGGGCTGCGGCCGGCGGCGAATCGCTCCTCGAGCTCCCGCCGCCGGGCCTCGGGATCCTCGGCGGCCTCGATCTCGCGACGGAAGGCGACGGCGACGCCTCCCTCGATGGGAAGCGCCCCGCTCTCGGCCGATGGCCAGGCGAGCACATGGCCCTGCGGCCCGAAATGGGCCGCGGCCGCCACCCCGTAGGCCTTGCGCACGATCACCGAGCACCACGGCACGCGGCTCGTCACGACCCGCGTGATCGCCTCGACCCCGAAGCGGATGGTGCCGGCGCGCTCGGAGGCCGAGCCGATCAGGAAGCCCGGCTCGTCGACGAGGCTCACGATCGGCAGATGGAAGGTGTCGCAGAGATCGACGAAGCGGCGCAGCTTGAGCGCGCCCTCGGCATCCATCGAGCCGGCGTAGAAATGGGGGTCGTTGGCGAGCACGCCCACCGGTCGGCCGGCGAGGCGGGCGAGGGCGGTGATCTGGCTGCGTCCGTAGCCGCGGGTCAGCTCGAAGAGGCTGCCCCGGTCGAAGATCGCCGCGAGGACCTTTCGCATGGCGTAGACCTGACGTCGATTGCGCGGAACCGCCTCGAGCAGGGATTCCTCCCGGCGCTCCGGATCATCCTCGGGTCGGGTCTCCACGGGCGGCAGCGCGAGCCGGTTCGTCGGAAGATAGGCGAGGAAGCGTTTCATCTGCTCGATGGCGTCGTGCTCGTCCTTCGCCACGTTGTCGACGACGCCCGAACGCGAATGGACCCGCGAGCCTCCGAGCTCCTCCTTGCTGAGCTTCTCGCCGAGGGCGCGCTCGACCAGCGCCGGACCGCCGATCAGGACCTGCGCGGTCTCGCGCGTCATGACCGAGAAATGCGAGGCGGCCAGCCGGGCCGCTGGAAATCCGGCCACCGCACCGACCGCCGCGGAGACGACGGGGGCGATACCGAGCAGACGGGCGATCGACAGGAAACGCGAGGGCGCGTAGACCGGATCGCCCTCGAGCCGGGGAGTGCGGCTCTTTCGGCCGGAGGAGCCCGCGACGCTGCCGCCCCCGCCTTCGAGGAAGCGCACCAGGGGCCAGCGAAGCCCGATCGCGAGGCTCTCGGCGTAGACGCTGCGTCGCAGCCCCGCCGGCGATGGCGAGCCGCCGCGCTGCGTGAAATCCTCGCCCCCGACGACCACCGGTCGTCCCTCGATCCGGGCGAGCGCCAGCAGATAGTTGGCGGGATGGAGCTCGAGCAATCGCCCCTCGTCGTCTCGCTCCGCCTCGCCGGCGAGCGGCCCCTGCTCCTCGAGGCTTCCGGGATCCACGAGCCGGTCGAGACGCTCGCGAATCGTGAGTCGGCCGCGCTCGTGTTGGCGCCGGACGGCCTCGGGACCGCCCATCGCGCGGGCGGCCTCGCGTCGGGCCTCGATCTCGTCGACCTCGGGCTTCCAGCTCATGGCCCGATCCTAACACGTCGCCGCGGACACGTTGCCGGGGGCGGGCATTGTGTCACTCTCCGCGCGAGCCGCGTGGAGCCAGACCATATGGGAGGAGGCGGAGCATGGATCTCGAGACGATGCAGGTCGAGAAGCAGGACGGCGTGATGACGGTGACCCTGAACCGGCCGGAGCGTCTGAACGCGTTCAACCTGCAGATGATGCAGGATTGGTTCACGGTGCTCGACGATGCCGACGGCGACGACGCGGTGCGTGCGCTGATCGTGACCGGCGCCGGGCGGGGCTTCTGTGCCGGGGCCGATCTCGGTGCGGGAGGTGCGACCTTCGACCCGAGCCACGGCGGCGAGCGCAAACGCGAGCGCGCCCATCGCGACGGT
>CAYWGW010000091.1:5717-14937 GCA_964457385.1 uncultured Spirochaetaceae bacterium | reverse complement strand
AGCGCAGGAAGCTCGGCTTGATGCGCTCGAAGCGATCGTCGGAGCCGTCCTTGCGGATGCGCAGGAAGAGGAAGGAGCCGAGTCGGATCGCCCAGATCGCGACGAGGCCGACGAGGAGCCAGGCTCGCGGATCGGCGGCGCCCCCACCCAGCGCGAAGGCGATTCCGACGAGACTGAGATGGGTCAGACTGCCCGTCAGGTCGTAGAAATGCTCCGTCTGCCGCAGATAGGCCGGGACGAAGGCGATCCAGTTCACGAGAAAAGAGACGCCCCCGCAGAGCGCGAAGACCGGAACGCCCAGGGCGATGACGCCGTCCTGGCTGCCCGCCCAGGCGACGGCGGCGGCGACGATCAGGCTCGTCGCGATCGCGATCAGCGGCAGCCAGGTCTTCCGGGGCATGGGTCTCTCTCCGGTGTCGTTCCAGTGGCGCGGGTCCGGTGGTAGCCTAGTGTCCTTCGGGCGGGGAACGGAAGCAAGAGAGGCAAGAGGAAGCACATGGCGATCGAGAGCCTACCGGCACCCGGCGATCGGCCGGCCAGAGCGGGAGCCGCAGGAGCCGGCGCAGCAGCCGGCGCAGACGAAGGGACCGGGGGCGAGGCCCTCGGCGGCGGAGCGCCCGTCGCCCGGCGGATCCGCGAGCGGATCCAGCGCGCGGGCAAGCGCTTCCACGCCAACGACAACATCGAGGCCTTCATCGAGGAGGGCGAGCTGGATCTCCTGCAGGCCGAGGTCGCCGAGAAGATGAAGGAGGTCCTCGAGGCGCTGGTCATCGACATCGAGAGCGACCACAATACCCAGGACACGGCGCGCCGGGTGGCGAAGATGTACGTGCGCGAGGTCTTCGGCGGTCGCTACGTCGCCCAGCCGCCCGTGACCGAGTTCCCGAACGTCGCTCGCCTGAACGAGCTGATGATCATCGGTCCGGTCACCGTGCGCAGCGCCTGCTCCCACCATCTCTGTCCGATCGTGGGGCGGATCTGGGTCGGGGTGATGCCGAACGAACATTCCGCCCTGATCGGGCTCTCGAAGTACGCGCGCCTGGTCGAGTGGGTGATGACCCGACCCCAGATCCAGGAGGAGGCGATCGCCCAACTCGCGGAGCTGCTGCAGGACAAGATGCAGCCCGACGGCCTCGCGATCGTGATGGAGGCCGATCACTACTGCATGCAGTGGCGTGGCGTGCGGGACATGGACTCGAAGATGACCAACAGCATCATGCGCGGCTCATTCCTGAAGAATCCGAACCTGCGGCGGGAGTTTCTCGCCTTGCTGAACGGACGGGAGCGCTAGCATGGACGGGAACCGGCGGCAGCGGGAGGCGGATCGATGCTGGTGAGGCTTCTCTATGCGAGTCGGGCGGTGGAGACCCTGGACGAGAAGCTGATCGAGGCGATCGTCGACCAGTCCCGCGAGAACAACGTCGAGCATGGCATCACGGGCATCCTCTGCGCCTATCCGAGGAACGGCATCTTCATGCAGGTGATCGAGGGTGCCCGCGCCTCGGTGAACGAGCTCTACGGGAACATCGTGCGGGATCGGCGCCATCGGGACGTCCTTCTGCTCGACTACTCGGAGATCGAGGAGCGCCGTTTCGCGGGCTGGCGAATGGGCAGCATCGACCTGAACAAGGTCAACCTCTCGACGATCCTGCGCTACTCGGAGAAGTCCGTGCTCGACCCCTACACGATGACGGGTCGGGGAGCCCTGGCGCTCGTGGAGGAGTTGGCCAGCTCGGCCGCCATCGTGAGTCGCGACGGCCGCTGAGGCGGGCGGGCGGGCGAGGCGGCCTCGTCGTCTCGTCGTCTCCTCGGGTCAGGATCCGCGGCTGCTCAACGACGTGCGTGGAAGAGATCGACCTTCGCGGCCTCGTCGAGTTCGTCCCGGAAGCGCGGGTCGGCGATCGCGATCAGGGCGTCGATCCGCTCCCGAATGCTCTTGCCGTGAAGCTCGGCCATGCCGTGCTCCGTGACGATCGTGTCGACGTCGGCGCGGGAGGTGACGACCCCCGCGCCCTCCGCGAGTCGCGGGACGAGTCGGGAGACCGTTCCGTCGCGAGCCGTCGAGGGCATTGCGATGATCGACCGCCCTCCCAGCGAGAGATTGGCGGCGCGGATGAAGTCGACCTGTCCTCCCACGCCCGAGTAGATACGGGACCCGATCGAGTCGGCGTTCACCTGTCCCGTCAGATCGACGGAGATCGCCGAGTTGATCGCGATCAGGCGGTCGTTCTGGGAGGCCTGATAGGGGTCGTTGGTGTGGTCGCAGGGATGGGCCTCGACGGCGTTGTTCTCGTGGAGCCAGTCGTAGAAGGCGCGTGTGCCGAGGGCGAAGGTCGTGACGATCTTGCCGCGATGACGTGTCTTGCGGCGACCCGATAGCACGCCCGCCTCGTAGGCCTCCATCACCCCGTCGGAGATCATCTCGGAATGGATGCCGAGATCGTTGCGCTCCCGAATCATCGAGATCAACGCCTGGGGGATGCCGCCGATGCCGAGCTGAAGGGTCGCGCCCTCCGGCAGCAGCGCCACGATCTGCTCCGCGATGCGTCGCTCGACGGCGGTCGGCTCCGAGGGCGCGAGTTCCGCCAGTGGCTCGTCGGCCTCGACGATGGCGTCGACGTCGTCGACGTGAATGAAGGAGTTTCCGAGCACGCGAGGCATCCGGTCGTTCACCTGCACGATCACGCGGCCGGCAGATTGGGATGCCGCCTGGGAGGCGAGCACCTCGACGCCCAGGGAGAGCAGACCGTGGCGGTCCGGTGGCGCCGTCATCAGCAGCGCCGTGTCGATGCGCGGTCTCTCCGTGCGCATCAGGCGCGGGATCTCGGAGAGATGGCAGGGCACGTAGTCCGCATGGCCCGCTGCGATCGCGTTGCGGTCGGCCGGTCCGACGAACCAGGAGAGATGGCGGACGTGGCCAGCGGCCGCGGCCGCGGCGAAGGGATCTTCGCCGATCAGCAGGACATGGGCGATGCGGCTCCCGCGGATCGCCTCTCCCCGGCGCGCCAGGGCGAGTCCGAGGCTGCGGGGTGTGGCGGCGTTGCCGCCCAGGTAGATCGTCTCGCCGGGGCCGACCGCTCCGACCGCCTGCTCGAGGCTCGTCCGCTTGGATCGATAGGTGTCCCGCCAGCTGCTCATGACGTTGGCCTCATGTTCTCGTCGCGTCCCGCGCCCGCGCCGGACGGTAGCCCGCCTTCGGCCCTCGCTCAGTCGAGCACGACCTCGTCTCGATAGGCGGGCACCTCGGCCGGGAATCCGAAGCGTTCCTGGATTTCGTGTCTCAGGAGGTCGGAGGGGAGCGACTCGCCGTGGGTGACGAACACCCGTCGCGGGGGGCGCTCGCAGGCGCCGACCCAGCTGAGCAGGCCCTCCTGATCGGCGTGGGCCGAGAGGAAGTCGAGTTGGACGACCTCGGCGCGGATCGGCACGTACTCGCCGTGGATCTTGACCGCCTCCCTGCCGCTCGCGATCGCTTCGCCCCGGGTTCCGGGCGCCTGGAAGCCGGGCAGCAGGATCGTGTTGCGGGCATCGGGAGCCAGGCTCTTCAGGTGGTGGAGCACCCGACCGCCGGTCGCCATGCCCGAGGCCGAGAGGATGATGCCCCGAAATCGCCCGCGTGCGGTCAGCTCCTTCGAATCCTCCACGGTCCGCACGAAATGCGGCAGTCCGCAGACCGCTGCGCTCTGCTCGGATGAGAGTCGATGGTAGGCGTCGTAGCGTTGATAGAGCTCCGTGACCCGCATGGCCATCGGGCTGTTGAGAAAGACGGGGACCGTGGGGGCGAGATCGCGGCGAAAGATCTCGTGCAGACAGTAGGCGAGGCTCTGGGCCCGGGCGACGGCGAAGGTCGGGACGAGAAGGGTCCCGTCCCGCTCGAGGGTCCGGTTCAGGATGCGCGCGATCTCCTCGATCGGATCGATCTCCGGATGGCGACGGTCGCCGTAGGTCGACTCCACGACGAGCCACTCCGGCGAGCCGGGCGCCTGGGGTGGACGCATCAGCAGATCGTCGTCGCGACCCAGGTCTCCGGAGAAGAGAATCGTTCCCTCCGATCCGTGAACGGCGATGCTACCGGCACCGAGGATATGACCCGCCGGTCTGATCGTGAAGGAGAGCGCGCCCAGCGAATGGGTCTTCCCGAAGTCGAGGGGGACGAGCCGTGCGAGCGCCCGCTCCGCGTCCTTCTCCGTGTAGAGGGGCAGGGCCGGGGCGTGCTTCGAGAAGCCCTTGCGATTCGCGTAGGCGGCGTCCTCTTCGTGGATGCGGGCGGAGTCGGGCAGCAGGATGCGGCACAGCGCCAGCGTCGGCGGCGTGCAGTAGATCGGTCCCTCGTAGCCGTCGCGGACGATCGCCGGCAGGTAGCCGGTGTGGTCGATGTGCGCGTGCGTGAGCACGATCGCATCGAGCTCCGCGAGCGCCATGGGCGGCGGACTCCAGTTGCGAAGGCGGAGCTGCTTCACGCCCTGGTAGAGCCCGCAGTCGACGAGCAGTCGGGCGCCCTTCCGGCCGCCGGCGTCGCCCGCCTCGATCAGGTACTTGGATCCGGTGACCGTTCCGGTTGCGCCGAGAAAGCTGATCTTCACACCAATACCCGTAATCAATACCCGTAGGAGTGGATGCCGGGCTGCGCCTCGGCGTAGTCCCGTGCGAAGCCGAGCTGCTCTTCGCTCTGGGCGTGGATCTCGAAGAGGGGCTCGCCGCGGGTCACGATGTCCCCGATGCCGCGGACCAGCCGAAGGCCGGCCGAGACGTTGGCGGGCGAGCCGGCGAGCTTGGCGAGGCGCGCGATCTCGAGGCAGTCGATCGATCGGATGCGACCGTCGTGGCGCGCCTCGAAGACGTATCGGAAGCGCGCGGGCGGGGGAAGCGGCCGCTCGCCCTGGGCCGCGACGATTCGCTCGAAGGTCTTCTCGGCGCGCCCCGAATCGAGAGCCTCCTGAGCCATCCG
Source organism: uncultured Spirochaetaceae bacterium (assembly GCA_964457385.1). Lineage (GTDB taxonomy): Bacteria > Myxococcota_A > UBA9160 > UBA9160 > UBA4427 > UBA4427. Next base: position 9,989 of record CAYWGW010000091.1, on the reverse strand, counting down.
ATAGCCCGAGGCATCGGGCGCCGTGCCCGTCCGCTCCAGCAGCCGGGCGGCCAGGTAGAGCGATTTCTCGCGCAGGTCCCGAGGCGCGTCGGCGTCGCGGCGGAGCACCGCGAGCACGTCGAGGGCCTCGAGCCGCGGCCCGACCCCGCGTCCAATCGGTGCCCGGGCGTCGGTCACGACGACGTCGACATGCAGATCGAGGGCGCCTGCGACCCGCCGGAAGAGATGGGTCAGCGCGTCGGCCTCCATCTCGCTACGGACCTTCGCAGTCGGGCCGATCGGAATGTCGATCAGGGCGTGGGTCGCCCCCGCCGTCTTCTTCTTGGCCAGGATCGACGCCACCATCTGGGCCTCGGTATCGATCTGCATCGGCCGCTCGACGGTGATCAGCACGTCGTCCGCGGGTGCGAGGTCGAGCGCGCCGCCCCAGCAGATGCAGCCACCGAGCTCGCCCACGATGCGATGGATCTCCCGCGCGCCGAGCTCCACGTCGGCGAGTACGGCCATCGTATCCGCGGTGCCCGACGGACTCGTGATCGCCCGCGAAGAGGTCTTCGGGATCAGCACGCCGAGGGAGGCGAGGATCGGTACGATGATCATCGTCGTGCGGTTGCCGGGGATACCGCCGATGCAATGCTTGTCGGCGACGATCGGCGCCTCGAACTCGAGGCTGGAGCCGCAGGCGACCATCGCCCGGGTGAAGGCGATCAGCTCCTCCTCGTCGAGATTCTGCAGCGCGCAGGCCAGCACGAACATCGAGAGCTCCGGCTTCGAATAACGCCGAGCCACCACGTCCTCGAGGATTGCGTCGAAGTCCTGGCGCGCGAGTCGATGGCCGCGGAGCTTCTCGCGAACGCGGTCTACGCTCTGGGGCGGTCGGGCGAGGCAGATCTCGACGTCGGCGCCCGGGGCCAGGCCGAGGTCGAGGAAGGCGACCTCCGACAGCCCGACCTGACTCTTCTCGAGCAGCGAGTCGTGGCAGAAGTTCAGGATCCCCTGGATCTCCCGGGTCTCGCCTTCCCGGCGGCCGATCACCCGGACCCGGTCCAGGGGGTTCAAGCCGAGCGCGCCCTCGTGCACGGCCCGTTCGTCGATGAAGACGACGTGCTCGCTCTGGGTGTCGATGCCCATTCGTCGCAGCTGGAACATCAGGTATGGCTCCCGAGGCCGAGCTCGTCCGATAGATGCGCTGCGATCGATCCGGCGACGCCGATCTCGTTGCAGGGATGCGTGAGCGTATCGGTCGAGACGATTCGTGCGAGTCCGGCGGCTCGCAGGATCTCCTCGGTGTCGGGCGCGAAGAGGGCGTGGACGACGACCGCCTCGATCCGCTGGATTCCTCGAGCCCGTAGGGACGCTGCTGCCGCGGCGAGTGTGGCTCCGGAGCTCGCGATGTCGTCGACCAGCAGCGCGAACTCGTGGTTCGTCCCGCCGCCGCCGCTCGGCAGGCGATCGGGGAGCTCGATCGTTACCTCGCGATCGCCGAGGCGCGTCTTCTCGCCGACGATCCAGGGAAGCCCGGTCGCTTCGGCCAGCGCCCGGACCCAGAGCTCCGACTCGGCGTCCGGACCGACGAGCAGGGCTTCGCGACCGGTCTCGCGGCACCAGCGCGCAATCGCTGGCGCGGCAGAGAGCGAGCGGGCGGGGCAGGAGAAGATCTCGGCCAGAGCGTGGATCCGGTGCAGATGTGCCTCGACGGTGACGACCGCGTCGAAGGCGTCGCCGAGCAGTCTCGCGACGACCCGCTGCGAGACCGCCTCGCCCTCCCGAAAGACCCGATCCTGACGCATGTAGCCCAGATAGGGCGCGACCAGCACGATCCGTCCGACGCCGCGGCGGCGCAGCGCATCCGCGGCGAAGAGAAGTTCGGGCAGCTTCGGGTTCGGCCGGTCGAGGGCGCGCAGCACGATCGCCTCGGGCGCGCCTTCGCTCCGGACTCGCACGAGGGATTCCTCGTCGGGAAAGCGATGGACCTCGACGGGCTGCCAGCCGATGCCGAGCTGCTCGGCCAGCCGCGCGGCCAGTGCTGCGGAGTCTTCGAAGGCGTGGAGCTCGAGCGATTGCGACACGATGTCGGAAGCCTTTCGATGCTCCAGCCCGCGGTGGCGGTGGCGGTGGCGGTGGCGATGGCGATGGCGCCCACCCCCACGGTCGCGGCCACGCCGTCCATGCGCCATGATGGCGCGGATCGGAGCAGGTTGAAATGGAGAGTGAGCCATGGCCGACGAGGGACGCCGAGACTCCGGTCCTTTGAAGGATGGAGGCGCGTTCCCGTCCACGCCGTGGAATCTCGGGCTGCTGGCCTGGGTGCTCTTCTTTGGAGCGCTCTGGGTCCTGGGGACCCGTTGGATCGATCCACCCCGCGAGACCGTGTCGTATTCAGTCTTTCGCGACGCGCTCGACGAGGGGCGCGTCGTCTCCTGTCGCATCGGACCGCAGGAGATCCTGGGCACGCTGCGTCCGGCCGCGAGGCCGTCGGAGGCGTCTGCCGAGGCCGGCCCGGCCTCCGAGCTGGTTCACTTCCGGACGGTGCGCGTCGAGGATCCGGAGCTGTTGGCGGACCTGCGCGCCCGGGGCGTGGAGATCGAGGGCGTCCAGCCGAGCGTCTGGCCGCAGATGCTGGGCTGGCTGCTGCCCTTCGTGTTGATCGCCTTCTTCTGGATCTACGTCCTGCGTCGCGCCGCCGGCGGAATGGGCGGCGTCGGCCAGACGGCGATGGGCTTCGGCAAGAGCCGGGCACGGCTCGTCGCCGAGAACGACGTGAAGGTCAGCTTCCGGGACGTGGCGGGATGCGACGAGGCGAAGGCCGAGCTCGCCGAGGTCGTGGAGTTCCTGAAGCAGCCGCAGCGATTCACGGGGCTCGGCGCGAAGATCCCGAAAGGCGTGCTGCTGGTCGGGCCACCGGGAACCGGAAAGACGCTGCTGGCGCGAGCGGTGGCGGGAGAGGCGGGCGTGCCCTTCTACTCGCTGAGCGGCAGCGATTTCGTGGAGATGTTCGTGGGCGTCGGCGCGGCACGGGTCCGCGATCTGTTTCAGCAGGCCAGCCAGAACGCGCCCTGCATCGTATTCATCGACGAGCTCGACGCCATCGGCCGGGCGCGGGGCGTGCGTGTCGGCAACGTGAACGACGAGCGCGAGCATACCTTGAACCAGCTGCTGGTGGAGATGGACGGCTTTGCGGCGAATGCCGGCGTGATCCTGCTGTCGGCGACGAACCGGCCCGACGTGCTCGACGCGGCGCTACTCCGACCCGGTCGCTTCGATCGCCAGGTCGTGCTCGACTCGCCCGACGTCGGTGCCCGGAAGGCGATCCTCGAGGTGCATGCCCGGGGCAAGCCGCTGGCCCCCGACGTCGATCTCGGGACGATCGCCCGCTCGACTCCCGGATTCTCGGGCGCCGACCTGGCCAACGCGATGAATGAGGCGGCGATCGCGACGGCGCGACTCGGGCTGCGCGAGATCAGCCAGGCCGTCCTCGAGGAGGCGGTCGAGAAGGTCGTGGCCGGACCCGAGCGCAAGAGCCGACGGCTCGAGCCGGAGGAGAAGCGCCGAGTCGCCTATCACGAGGCGGGCCACGCGCTCGTTGCGACCTACTCTCCGGCCTGCGATCCGGTCCACAAGATCAGCATCGTGCCCCGCGGACGGGCGGCGCTCGGCTATACGCTGCAGCTGCCGACCGGAGATCAGCATCTGCTGACCCGCAGCGCGCTCCTCGATCGCATCCGGGCATCGCTCGGAGGGCGGGCCGCCGAGGAGGTCGTATTCGGTGAGGTGAGCACGGGGGCAGAGAACGATCTCGAGCAGGCCACCCGTCTCGCCCGCAGCGTCGTCGCCCGCTTCGGGATGGGCGACTCCGAGCGGCTGCTCCACTGCGCGCCGAACGATCTCGCCGCGCTCACCGAGCTCGGCGCCGAGGGCTTCTCGGGGGCGCGCGGCTGCAGTGAGCAGACCGCGGCCGCGATCGACGAGGAGTCCGAGCAGCTGCTGCAGCAGCTCTACGCGGAGGCTCGCAAGATCCTGGAGCAGCATCGGGAGAGGCTCGAGCGGGTGGCGACGGCGCTCCTCGAGCGGGAGACCCTGGATCAGGAGGAGTTCCTCCGGCTCGGGCTGGAGGCCTCCGCTTCCGTGGCCGGATCGACGGGAAGGGAATGAGATTGGACTGGCAATCGTTCGCGACGGTCTTCTTCACCGTCTTCGTGGCCGAGCTCGGCGACAAGAAACACGCCGGAGACGTTGTTCGACAAACACCATTTCGCAAACCTCTATTGGAAA
>CAYWGW010000091.1:1857-5707 GCA_964457385.1 uncultured Spirochaetaceae bacterium | reverse complement strand
GACAAGACCCAGCTGGCGACGCTGCTCTACGCCGCCGATCCGGATCGCTCCCGGGCGGGCGTCTTCGTCGCTGCCTCCGCGGCCCTCGTCCTCGCCTCGGCGATCGGCGTACTCGGTGGGGGACTCTTGAGCCGCCATGTAGCGGCTTCGACGCTCGAGTGGGTCGCGGGGCTCGGCTTCATCGCGATCGGCGTCTGGGTTCTGGTCGGTCGAGGCTAGGCCGAGGCGCGTCGAGAGGAGGTCTCGGCTCGGGTACGGCGCTCAGTCGAGCTTGCGGCGGCGCTCTTCGATGAGCTCGTAGGTGGTTCGGCTCCGACCGTCTCCGAGGGCCCGCTCCAGGTCGACCAGCGCTGCGAGCAGATCCCTGCGCGTGATCAATCCGATTGCACGCTCGTCCTCGACGACGACCAGGCGTCGATGGCGGCCCTGGCTGAATCGACTGGCGAGGGACAGGAGGTCCTCGGAAGGCGGGACTGATTCCACCTCGGAGCTCATCCGATGCTCGACCCGTCCTTCCGGCCATCCTTCGGCGACGGCCTCGGCCAGCACGCGCACGCAGTCGTGTTCGGACAGGATGCCGCGCAGCCTTCCATCGTGATCGACGACGGGCGCGCCGGAATGGCCCTTCTCGAGGAGCATCTGAACGGCATCCTGGACGGGCATGTCGATCGGGATCGTGTCGATCCGGGACTGCATGATCTCCCGGGCCGTCGGGATGCGCGGACGTGATCGGGTCATTGGGAGCCTCTTCTTGCGGACGGTGGAAAGTCTGATGGAAGCGATCGCGTTTCGCGTTCAGGACTGCGGTCGGGTCGCCGCCTGGCGGCCGGCGAGGCGTCCGAAGAAGCTGCCGCCGCCGACGGACATCCCGCTGGCGTAGAAGCGGCCCGAGCGGGTGAGCCCCGCCGAGGTGCGGCCGGCGGCGTAGAGGCCCGGGACGATCTCGCCGCTGGCGGTCCGGACCTCGCCCGTCGGTCGGGTGTCGAGGCCGCCGAGGGTGAAGCCGGCCCAGGGCGAGGTGTCGAGGCCGAGGTCGAGGGCGGCGAAGGGCGCGGCGGTGAGTGGCTTCAGATACTTCGCCGCCTTGTGGAATAGGGGATCCTCGCCCTTCTCGGCGTGGCGGTTGTAGTAGTCGAGGGTGTGGACGAGGTTGCCTTCGGGCAGGCCGAGCTCCCGCTCGAGCTCTTCGAAGCTCTCCGCGATGGCCGCCATCCGATACGGCACCATCGTCTTTCCGTAGATCTCGTCGTCGACGATCAGAAAGGCCCGGCCGTCGGCCTTGCGCAGGATCGCGTCGCTGACCCGGCCGTGATAGCAGTCTTCGTTGATGAATCGCTGTCCCTGGGCGCTCACGAGAATGCCCTTCAGATGGCTGTTGGGCGGGAAGTAGGGCGTCATGACGAGGCCCTCGTCCATGTTGACGGCGGCGCCGCCGGCCGAGAGGCCGAGGAGGATGCCGCTGCCGTCGTCGCCCTCGGAAGCGGTCGGCAGCTTCAGGCGCGTCAGATGGGGCGCGTACTGGCGACACATCTCGCGGTTCATGACGAAGCCGCCGGCCGTGAGGATCACACCCCGGCGGGCGCGGATGCAGGCCGGCTCGCTCGCCCCGCCCGACCCGCCTGTCACGCGCGCGACGACGCCGCCGACCCGGCCCTCGGCGTCGACGACGAGCTGCTCGACGCGCGACTCGTTCTGGATCGTGCCGCCGAGCTCCTCGATCGCCCGGATCACCTTCTCCATCACGTATCCGCCGGCGGGGCCGTCCCATTTCGGCTTGTGGCCCCGCGGCATCGGCGTCGACTCGGCGGAGAAGGGCCAGGCCTGCTCGTTGCCCGAGAAGATCAGACAGTCGTCGCCGGGCGGGAAGATCACCTTGTCGTCGTGATACGTGTCCTTGAACTCGACCCCGATGCCTTCGAGCCAGTCGAAATGCTCGAGGCTGCCCTCGCAGTAGAGGTGGACCTTCTCGGGATCCGCCGTCGGCCCGGCGGCGGCACGAAGATGAGCCTCCATCAGATCGACCGTGTCGTCGAAGCCGTTCGCCTTCTGGACCCGGGTCCCGCCGCCCAGGTAGATCGTGCACTCCGAGAGCGCCGTCGTGCCCCCGCCGCGGGTGGCGCGTTCGAGCACGAGCGTGCGGGCGCCGGCACGAAGCGCCTCGATCGCCGCCGCGCCGCCTGCGATGCCGAGACCGACGATCACGACGTCGAAGTCGCCCGCCCAGGCGTCGATCGATTCCAGAGGCCGCGGCCTCGCCGCGATCCCGACCCCTTTGCGGCCGTCGGCTCCGTCATTCTCTGCGCCTGCTCGCTCGCTCACCATCGAATTCGAAGCCCTCCATCGACGCGGGGATCGGCGCCGGAACGGCCAGTCTAGCCATCGGATCCCGCGCTCGCCGGGAGCCCCTTCCCGGCCGCAGTCCGGACCGATCCCGGACCGAGCGCTTCCGAGGGAGGCATTCGAGAAGATGGTGCCGGGTCCGGATCCAGTCGTTAGCATGCATGGCCGGCCGCGCGACGCGAGGCCGCGTCATCCACCCCGATCGGAATCCGTCGAAGCATCGAAGAATCGGTGATGGGGACGGATGCGAAGAGAAAGAGAAGAAGATTTTCATGAGCCGCGCCTCCAGCCTGCTTTCCGGTGTCCGCGTGATCGAGTCGAGCCTGCTCGGTCCCGGCTTCGTCGCGACCTTCTTTGCCGACATGGGCGCCGACGTGATCAAGGTCGAGCCCCCCGCCGGCGACTACATCCGCCAGATGACCTGGCCCATCGTTGAGGGCGTCTCGCTGCTCCATCTGCATACGCATCGGGGCAAGAAGAGCATCACGCTGAACTTGAAGAGCGAGGAGGGCGTGAAGCTCTACAAGGAGCTGGTGGCGACGGCGGACGTCGTCGTCGAGGCGATGCGCCCGGGTTCTCTCGCGAAGCTGGGGCTCGGCTATGAGGACCTGAAGAAGGTGAATCCGAAGATCGTGTTCGCGACCCTCTCGGGCTACGGCGCGACGGGTCCCTACCGCGATCTTCCGAGCCACGGGATCGCCTACGACACCTGGTCGGGGATCGTGCAGCCGATTCGCGACGACGAGGGCTTCACGCGCATCCCGCCGAACATGCCGAACGTCGGTATCAACGTCGGTCCCATGCTGGGTGCGGTGGCGATCCTGGCGGGCGTGATCAAAGCGCGGGAGACGGGCGAGGGCTGCGAGCTCGAGATGGCACAGGCCGATGCCTCGGCCTACATGGACTGGTATCGGATCGAGACCGAGCGCGCCTATCTTCGCCCGGAGGACGAGGTGACCGGGAATGCCTCGGACGACTACGAGCGGCGACCGCCCGGTCTGGCGGGCATGTGGGAGGGCGTGCGCTACCAGGCCTACGAGGCCGCCGACGGCCACGTGCTTTTCATGGCCTCGGAGCAGGCCTTCTGGAAGAACTTCTGTGAAGGGGTCGGCCGCATGGACCTCTTCGAGAAATGGCCGGGCTCGAAGTACGCCGACCACGCCCGGGGCAACAAGGCGCTGCAGGCCGAGCTGCAGAAAATCTTCAAGACGAAGACCGTGAAGGAGTGGGTCGACTTCGGCAGCGAGCACAACACGACCCTCGCTCCGATCAACACCCAGGCCTCGATCGCAGAGGACCCGCAGTTCCAGGCGCGCATGGGCTTCCTGCCGATCGAGGCGGTGGGCTGCGAGCAGCTGCCGCTGCCGGTCTTCGTGAACGGCGAGAAGCTGCCCGTCCCGACGATGGCGCCGACGGTCGGACAGAACACCGACGAGGTCATGGCGGAGGTGCTCGGCAAGGACGCGGCGGCGATTGCCCGGCTGCGCGAAGAGGGCGCCTTCGGCTGATC
>CAYWGW010000091.1:0-1757 GCA_964457385.1 uncultured Spirochaetaceae bacterium | reverse complement strand
TGGCGTCGAACTCCGCCTGGGACTGCTGGGCGGAGAGGCCCTCCGTCAGCGCCCGGGAGAAGCTGGCGACCATCTTGTGTTGCCGCGCCAGCCGCGCGTTGGCCTCGTCGCGGCTGTAGCCGCCCGAGAGCGCCACCACGCGCAGCGTGCGGTCATGCTCGATGCACTCCATGTAGAGATCGTCGACCTCGGGCAGCGTGAGCTTCAGCATCACGAGCTGATCGGAACCGAGATGGCCCAGCTGCTCGAGGATCGCCGTCTTCAGCAGCGCCTCGGCCTCGGCCTTCTTCGGGCAGTGGATGTCGACCTCGGGCTCGATGATCGGGACGAGGCCCGCCGCGACGATCTGACGCCCGATCTCGAACTGCTGCGCGACTACGGCCTCGATCCCGCTCGGATTCGCCTGCTTGATGACCGAGCGCATCTTCGTCCCGAAGATGCCCTTCTCCTCGCGAGCGCGAGCGAGCAGCGCATCGAGCCCCGGAATCGGCTTCATGAGCTGGACGCCCTCCGCCTCCTCCGCCAGGCCCTTGTCGACCTTGAGGATGGGAACGACGCGCTTCACCTCCCAGAGATACTCGGCGGTGGGCCGTCCCTCGATCTCGCGGTCCATGGTGTTCTCGAAGAGGATCGCGGCCAGGATCCGGTTGCCGTCGAAGGCGGGGCTCGTGATGATCCGCGTCCGCATCTGATGGACGAGGTCGTACATCTCGTCCTCGCCCGACCAGGCGTCTTCGGGAATGCCGTAGAGCCGGAGGGCCTTGGGCGTGCTGCCGCCACTCTGGTCGAGGGCGGCGATGAATCCGTCCTGGCTGCGCATCTTGTCGGCTTGCTGATCGAACTGGCTCATGGGGATCCTCGCCATTCCGGTGTACGCAGGCGAGGGTACCGCGAAGCCGGGGATCCAGGGAGGCTTTCGGGCACACGAATCCCCGCGCCCGTCCCGCCTGCATCCGCATTCGCGATCCGCATTCGCGCGCCTTGCCCGAAACGCCTCACGAGGAGGGTCTCACGAGGCCGGTTGCGGCGTGCGCGTGAGGGGGGCGAGGTCGTAGCCCTGCGCCTCGAGGCGCTCGAGGATCCCGGCGTAGACGTCCGCGGGCAGGGTCGGTGTCCGGGAGAGGATCCAGAGGTACTTCCGGTCGGGATGTCCCACGACTGCGTACTCGTAGTCGTCTCCGAGGTCGATGACCCAGTAGTGGGCTTTGAAGGGCCAGAAGAAGGAGACGAAGAGCCGGGCGTTCGAGCTCTCCGGATCCGCGACCCAGGCCACGCCCTCGGCTTCCCGCAGCGGACCCTCGAAATCGCCATCCCGGCAGCGGTTCAGGACGCGGATCCGCCCGTCGTCGCGCATCGAGTAGTTTGCGCGGGTCGCCACACAGCCCCGCTGGAAGTACTGCGGGTAGCTCGCGATCTCGTACCACGTGCCGAGATAGCGCTCTAGCTCGAGGCTCTCGACCACCTCGAGGGGCGGTGCTTGCGGGCCTGGGGCCTGACAGCCGAGCGCCTGGCAGCCGAAGAAGGCTCCCGCCGCGAGCAGCAGGGCCCTTCCGGGGCGCGGGCGAAGCCTCTGGCCCGACTCTCCCCCCGGCTTCTTTGCAGTCCGGATCGCGCGCGCGTGCATTCCTGCTCCTTTGCGCCGATCGGCCATTCGATGGAGTGGCCCTTCGGCGGACGAGTGGCGGATCGGCTGGCGCCATCTTCGATCTCCAGGATAGGATCCCGGCGACCCGCGTTCCAAGACGGCGTGCTTCGAC
>CAYWGW010000090.1:0-15054 GCA_964457385.1 uncultured Spirochaetaceae bacterium | reverse complement strand
TCAGTGTCGGCCGATCTTCCGATGCTTGAACTTCTGGGACTTCGGACTGCCGGAATCCGCCCAGCGCTTCTCGCGCTGCTCGACGTAGCTCTGCCAGCCGCCGACGCAGAAGTCGAGCTCGGCGTCGCCCTCGAAGCCGAGCACGTGGGTGGCCACGCGATCGAGGAAGTAGCGGTCGTGGGTGATCACGAGGGCGCAGCCCGGATACGCCAGCAGCGACTCCTCGAGCACCCGCAGCGTCATCAGGTCGAGGTCGTTGGTCGGCTCGTCCAGGATGATGAAGTTGGACGGATGGCGCAGGAACTTGGCGAGCTGGAGCCGATTGCGCTCGCCGCCCGAGAGCGATCCCACCGGCGTCTGCTGGATCGAGCCGCTGAACAGGAAGCGGGCCAGGTAGTGGCGTACCGAGAGCGTCTTGTCGCCGTACTCGATCACGTCGGAGCCGTCGGCGACCTCGTCGTAGACCGTGAACTCGTCACGCAACGTCTGACGCGTCTGGTCGACATAGCAGAAGCGCGTATTCTCCCCGACCTCGACCACACCTTCGTCGGGCTGCTCGCGGCCGGTGATGATGTCGACCAGCGTCGTCTTGCCCAGACCGTTGGCGCCCGTCACGCCCACGATCGCCCCCGGAGGCATGTCGAAGTCGAAGCCCTCGAAGAGCGTCCTGTCGCCGTAACGCTTCGTGATCCCGCGCAGGCTCAGCACCTTGCTTCCGAGGCGCGGACCGAAGGGGATGCGGAGATCGAGCTCGTCGGCGGGCTGGATCCGGCTGGCCTGCTCGACCAGGTCCTCGTAGGCCGAGATGCGGGCCTTGGACTTGGTCCGCCGCGCCTGGGGCGTCGAGCGGATCCACTCGAGCTCCCGCGCGACCGCCTTCAGCAGGTTCGCGTCCGTCCGATCCTGGATCTCCTGCTGCTTCTCCTTGGCCTCGAGGAAGTCCGAGTAGTTTCCCTCGTAGGAGCGCACGGCCCCGTGGTAGACCTCGAGCATCCGGTTGGCGACCCGATCCAGGAAGTAGCGATCGTGGGTGACCAGGATGTACGTGCCGGAGTAGCCCGCCAGGAAGTTCTCGAGCCAGGCGACGGTATCCGCATCGAGGTGATTCGTCGGCTCGTCGAGGATCAGGACGTCGGGATGGGCCAGCAGCTCCTTGCAGAGCGACACCCGTCGCCGCTCGCCGCCGGAGAGGGAACGCACGTCCTGGCCGCCGGGCGGCAGCCGCAGCGCCTCCATCGCAGCCTCGATGCGGTTGTCGAGGGCGGCTGGATCCATCGCGTCCCGGACCTCGAGGGCCTCCTGGACGTCGCCCTGCTCGGCCAGCAGGGCGTTCATCTTCTCCTCGTCGGCGATCGTCTCGGAATCCTCCCAGGCCTTCAGGATCTCCTCGTAGCGCGCCAGCAGGGCGCGGGTCTCCGCCACCGCGAGCTCGACGTTCTCGCGGACCGTCTTGTCGAAGTCGAGCTCGGGCTCCTGGGAGACATACCCGACGACGGCGCCCCGGGCGACGTGGAGCTGCCCCTCGTACTCCCGATCCCGGCCGGCGAGGATCCGCATCAGGGTCGACTTGCCAGCGCCGTTCACGCCGAGCACACCGACCCGATCGCCCGGCAGCAGGCTGAAAGAAGCCCCGGCGAGGATCTTGCGATCCCCGAAGCGACGACCGAGATCCTTGGCCATCACGATCGGCTGTCCCGGATTGAGCCCCTTCATTCCGCGAGAGCGTCCTCGATCCGTGTGGTGATCTCGGCGGCGCAGGGCTCCACCGGCGGCGCGAAGCGGGCGAGCACCTGCCCGTCCTTCCCGACCAGGAACTTCGCGAAGTTCCATGGGATGTCGCCTGGCCCCTCCGGCCCCGCATCGGCGGCCGTCAGCCATTCGTAGAGGGGCGCCCGATCCGGACCGTTCACCTCGATCTTGGCGAAGAGCGGGAAGCGGACATCGAACTCCGTCGTACAGAACGCCTGGATCGCGGCCTCGTCGCCGGGCTCCTGGCCCGCGAACTGATTGCAGGGAAAGGTGAGGATCTCGAACCCCCGATCCCGGTAGCGTTCGTAGAGGCGTTGGAGGCCGTCGTACTGGGGCGTCAATCCGCATTTCGAGGCGACGTTCACGATCAGGCAGACCTGCCCCGCGAGCTCGCCGAGCTTGCGCTCCTGCCCCTGGATGTCCCGGACCTCGAAATCGAATAGCGTCGCCATCTTTCCTCCCTCTTGCTTGCGTGCGTGTCCTGACTCTCGAAATAGGGAAGGCGCTCAGCGCGAGAGTGCCCGATGGACGATCTCGTAGACGTCCTTCGACAGGCTCGGGCTGGAGGCGATGCGATCGAGTTGGGCCTGCATCAGGCCCTGTCGGGCCTCGTCGTAACGACGCCAGTCGTTGAAGACCGAGACCATGCGCGACGCCAGCTGCGGGTTGGCCCCGTCGAGCGCGAGCACGAAGTCGGCCAGGAAGACGTACCCCTCCCCCTTCGGATGGTGAAAGCGTACCTGATTTCCGGCGCAGAAGGCACCCACCAGCGAGCGGACGCGATTGGGATTGGCGAGCGTGAAGTCGGGATGCTCCGCCAACGCCTGGACCCGCGCCAGCGTGTCGGGCCGGCTCGAGCCCGCCTGGATCGAGAACCATTTGTCGAGCACCAGCGGATCGTGGCGCCAGCGCGCGTGGAAGGACTCGATCGCCTGATCCCGGCGCCCGTGGATCTGATCCGCGAGCACGATGAACGCCGCCTGCACGTCGGTCATGTTGTCCGCGGTCTCGAATTGATTCCAGGCGGTCTCGATCGCTTCCTCACCTCCGCGCCAGGCCAGGAATCGCAGCACGACGTTGCGCAACCGGCGGCGGTCGATCTCCGACTGCTCGAGCCGATAGGCGCCATTCGGTGCCAGCTCGCGGTACAGGCCCGCCAGACGCGTCCCGTGCGTGGTAGCCAGGGTGCCGCCGAGCTGCTCGCGGGCGGCGTGGATCGCGTCGGGATCGATCGGGGACATCGCCTGAGCGACGACCCGCTCCGTCGGTAGCCCGAGCGCCAGCGCCCGTAGCGAGCCGTCGAGGGAATCGTCGTCGAGCACCCGTCCCCAGGCGGCGATGAAGGGCCCATCCGCTTCCACCTCGGGCGTCCCGCCGCGCCCGAAGGCCTCGGCGAGCTCCACGAGCAGCTCCGTCGCCAGCTGCTCCCCCGCGTCCCAGCGATTGAAGGGATCGTCGTCGTGGGCCATCTGGAAGGCCAGCGCCTCGCGACTGCGAGCGAGCTCGAGCTTCACCGGCGCCGAGAAGCCGCGCAGGATCGAGGGCACGGGCTCGTCCGGCAGCCCCACCGGCAGCCCGACGAAGACGAATCGCTGCTCCGCCTCTCGAAGCTCGAGCACCCGACTCGTCGACCCCGCCTCGGCCGCCGTCTCGCTCTCTCCCTCCATGCGAAGCGGCAAGGCCCGACCGTCGGCGCCGAGCAATCCGACCCGCACCGGCAGCTGAAGCGGCTCGCGCTCCGCCGCCCCGACGATCTCGAAGGCGGTCTCGGGGTAGTCCTGATGAAGGGTGAGCACATAACACCCGCTTTCGGCATCGTAGGCGCCCTCGACCCGGAGCCTCGGGGTACCCGCCTGCCGATACCAACGCTCGAACTGGCTCAGATCCCTGCCGTTGGCATCCGCCATGGCCGCCCGGAAATCGTCACAGGTGACGGCCTGACCGTCGTGACGATCGAAGTAGAGATCCATACCCCGGCGGAAGCCGGCCTCGCCGAGCAGCGTCTCGTACATCCGCACGACCTCGGCGCCCTTCTCGTAGACCGTCGCCGTGTAGAAGTTGTCCATCGAGATGTAGGACTCGGGACGAATCGGATGGGCCATCGGGCCCTCGTCCTCGGGAAACTGACGCGTCCGCAGCGACTTCACGCTGGCAATCCGATGGACGGCCTCGGAGCCGATCTCCTCGCTGAAGCGCTGGTCCCGAAAGACCGTGAGCCCCTCCTTCAACGTCAGCTGGAACCAGTCGCGGCAGGTCACGCGGTTGCCGGTCCAGTTGTGGAAGTACTCGTGGGCGATCACCGACTCGATGCCCTCGAAGTCGTCGTCGGTGGCCGTCTCCGGCAGCGCCAGCACGTACTTCGAGTTGAAGACGTTGAGCCCCTTGTTCTCCATCGCCCCCATGTTGAAGTCGTTGACGGCGACGATCATGTAGACGTCGAGATCGTATTCGCGACCGAAGCGCTCCTCGTCCCAGCGCATCGCCTTCTGGAGCGAGCGCAGCGCATGCTCGCAGCGATCGATGTTCTGGGACTCGACCCAGATCTCGAGCCGCACTTCGCGACCCGACATCGTCCGAAAGCTCCCCGAATGGCAGCGCAGATCCCCGGCCACCAGGGCGAAGAGGTAGCTGGGCTTCGGGAAGGGATCCTCCCAGCGGACCCGATGTCGACCGTTCGCGAGCGTCTCGGACGCGACCCGGTTGCCGTTGGAGAGCAGGACCGGATAGCGCTCCCGATCGGCGTCGATCGTGACCGCATAACGACTCATGACGTCGGGCCGATCCAGGAACCAGGTGATCCGACGGAAGCCCATCGCCTCACATTGGGTGCAGAAGTTTCCGCTGCTCTTGTAGAGGCCGGAGAGCTTCGTATTCGTCTCGGGATGGATCACGACGCTCGTCTCGAGCACGAATCGCCGCGGCGGGCGATCGATCGTGAGGCCGTCCTCGTCGACCCGGTACTCGGAGCCGTCGAGCGCCCGGCCGTCGATCGAGATCGAGCGCAGCTCGAGCTCCTCGCCATCGAGGACGAGGGGCACCTCGTTCTCCGGCGCGTCCGCCCGGCGCCGGACCTCGAGTCGCGCGTCGACCCGGGTCTCCTCCTCCCTGAGATCGAAGTGCAGATCCACCGCCTCGATCAGGTAGTCGGGGACGCGGTAGTCGCTTCGCAGGACGGTCTTCGGCTTGATTTCGCTCATGATGGCCTTTGCGTTGGGATTCCGGGCGCACAGTAGAAATTGGCAGATGGGAGGGCAAGGCAGTAGCTTGCGTCGCGCCCGGGGAGAGCCGCGTGACGAAGCCGAAGAGCCCGAAGAAGCCGCCCCTCCAGAAACCGACGGAGCAGCCGACGGAGACGTCGGGATTTCGCGCTCCGGACGCCGCCCGGAAGTCGGAGGCGCACGACGACACGGCGACCCCCGACCGGCGGGCGGGCGGGACGACCGGTGAGCCCCAGATCACACCCCATTGGGATGCCACCAAACGCAGCCAGACCGAGATGTGGGCGCAGAAGCGGCGGCTCGCCGATGCCATGCGCCTCGTGATCGAGCGGCTCGTCCCGAGCAACGCGCCCGCCGACGAGCTGCGGGCGGCCGCCGACGGCCTCGAGCTCTACGCCGAGGCGCTGCGAGGCCATCCGCGTCTGCGCGACGCGCGTCTCTTCGGCGAGTCCGCGAACGCCGGCGACGTCGGCGCCTTCTTCGACCAGAGCCCGATGATCGGCCTGGCCAATCCGCTGGCCCCGCCCATCACCATCGGCCGCAAGGACGATCGGACCGCCCATGCCCGGGTCGTCTTCGGCTCGGCCTATGAAGGACCTCCGGGCTCCGTCCACGGCGGCTTCGTGGCGGCCGCCTTCGACGAGGTACTGGGCTACGTCCAATCGCTCTCGGGTCAGCCGGGCATGACGGGCACCCTGACCGTCCGCTATCGCCGGCCCACGCCGCTGCATACTCCCCTGCTCTTCGAGGCCGAGCTCGTGCGCGTCGAGGGACGCAAGATCTTCACTCGAGCCCGGCTCGAGGCCGACGCCGTCCTGTGCGCGGAGGCCGAGGCGATCTTCATCTCCCTGCGCGAAGGCGTGATGCAGGGCCTGATCGACGAGCGCATCGAGCGGGAGGAGCGGCTGGGAATGCCGCGGACACCGACGGAGACGACCCGATGACGCCGCGTCGGAGCCATCGCGGTCGGCATTGGATCCGTCTGGCTTCCGTGCTCGCAACGGCTCTGACCCTGGGCGCGCTGGGGACGGGCTGCGCCGTATGGCGGGGAGCCGGTGGGCCCGTGCTGCGGGTCGGGGTCTCCCCAGACTACCCCCCGGTCGTATTCGAGCAGGACGGAGAGATCGTCGGAATCGAAGCGGATCTGGCGCGGCTCGTCGGCGGCGCCCTCGATCGACGCATCGTCTTCGAGCGGATCCCCTTCGGCGAACTCCTCGAAGCCCTCGCTCGGGACGAGATCGACGTCGTGATGAGCGGACTCTCGATCACGGCCGAGCGGGCCGAGCAGGTGCGCTTCACGGAGCCCTACGTGGAGGTCGGTCAGCTCGCGATGATCCGAGCCGCCGACGTCGCGCGATTCGGGCGGATCGAGGGTCTTCGACGGAGCGGGGCGCGGGTCGGCTACGAGCGGGACACGACGGGCGAGCGCTTCGTGGCCGAGGTGCTGACCCGTGCGAGGAGCTTCGCCTTCGACGGCGTGGAGGAGGGCCTGCGCAGCCTGCGCGCCGGGCGCATCGACTACTTCCTGCACGACGCGCCGACGGTCTGGATGCTGGCGGGAGATCCGCGCTACCGCGACCTGATGGGCCTGTACCAACCGCTGACCGAGGAGCGTCTGGCCTGGGCGGTGTCGCCAGACGACCCGGAGCTGCAGCGACGACTCGATGCGCTCGTCCTGCAATGGAAACGCGAGGGTCGCATCGAGCCGATCCTGGATCGCTGGATCCCGGTTCGGGTCACCGTGCGCTGAGAGTCGAACGCTCGGACCGGGGGGCGCCGGGCGACTCCAGCAGCCGCTCGAAGATCCGCACCATCGTCTCGACCTCGTCGATCGGCACGAACTCCCGGGCCGTATGCGCCACCGCGATCGAGCCGGGGCCCAGCACGACGCCCGGGATTCCCGCCCGCCCGAAGACACCGGCATCGGTGCCGAAGGCCACGACCTCGGCGCCCGCAAGACATCCCGCGCGCTCGAGCGCCTCGGCGACGCTCCGGACCGCGACGGAATCGGGCGCGGTCGAGAGCGGCGGCTTCTCCTCCCCACAATGCTCGACGCGCACCTCGTCAGCGAGCCCCGCAGCGGCGAGGACGTCGTCGAGGCCCCGTCGGATCGCGTCCGGCGTCTCGCCCGGCAGCGTACGGCGATCGATCCAGATTTCCGCCCGATCGGGCACGATGTTGGGCGCCTGTCCACCCCGCACGACCCCGATCGAGAGCGTGGCGCAGCCGAGATCAGGATCCTCCCGCCGGCTCAGACCGCGAGCGTCTTCCTCGATGGCGACGATGGCCCGTGCCAGCGTGACGATGGCGTTGCGCCCCGCCTCGGGATCCGAGCTATGGCAGGCTCGTCCGAAGGCCGCGACTCGTGCGTGGACGACACCCTTATGCGCATGCACCAGCCGTAGATCGGTGGGCTCCGTCGCCAGCACCCAGTCGGGGCGACGCCCGGCGAGATGCTCGAGAACGTCGCTCACCCCGACACTCGCTAGCTCCTCGTCCGCCTCGCCGACGATCAGGACGTTCCGCCGCAGGCTGCCGCGCTCGAGTACCCGGGACAGGGCCGCCAGCAGGGCCGCCATGCCCGCCTTCGTGTCGCAGGAGCCCCTCCCCAGCAGCCGATCCCCCTCGACTACGGGATCGAAGGGATCGATCTCCATGTGATCGACGGGTACCGTATCGAGATGGCTCGCGACGAGCATCGTCTCCGCCTCGGGACCCGCGACGGCCTCGGCCACGACGCTCGTCCGGCCGCCCTGCCCCAGCAACACCGTATCCAGACCCAGGCGTGCGAGCGTCGCCGAAACATGCTCCGCGAGGGCCCGCTCGCCGACGATGTCGGGCGGCAGATCCTCCCGACCCATCGGATTCACCGAAGGAATCGCCACGAGGTCCCGCAGGATCCGGATGGCGGGCGAGAGCCTCTTCATCGACTCCCGGTCCTCGATCGCATTCCCATCATCCCGTCAGTCTAACCCAGCGCAGACGGTCCCATCGGCGCCGACTCGCGAGGCTCGAAGGTAGGACGCCAGAGGGCGGAGCCCTCATCGGGGCCCGCGACGTGCAACCGGTCGGCCGCCTCGGAGTAGGAGAGCACGAGATGTCCCGCCGCACCGCAGCCCCGCGCCCGAGCGGCATTGTCTCGGGCGTTGGCCGCGCCCACCGAGCAGACGAGCACAGGGATCCCGCGGATCTCCCGCTCGGCGTGAATCCGGGCGCAGAGATCGAAGCCGTCGAGGCCCCCGAGCTCAGCCCGCACGAAGATCATGTCGGGCCGATCCTCGACGGCCCGCTGGAGTCCAGCCAGACCGTCCCGCGCCTCGAGCACCTCGAACCCCGCCCGCACCAGACGGCGGCTCAGCAGTCGACGTGCAGCAGAGCAATCATCCACGATCAGGGCTCGGATCATCTACAGATTCTCCACGAGAGGGTGATTACCCTCGGAACCACGAGCGTATCGGCCCCTTACGCAGATCCATGATGCCAATCTGCATTCTCATCGCAGATCGACCTGATTGATTGGGGTGTTTAACCGATTCTTGACCAGGATTAAACTGGATAGACGTAGCCTATCACCCACTCGGCCAATATTCCCAGGAGCGATTCCCCCGGAGATCTTTCCGAGTCGGGGATTCAGCCGAGATCCACGGGAACACATCGGTCTTCCGCAGCCCATCAGAGCCGCGCGTGGCGGAGCTCCGTCTCCAGGATGGCCTCGCATCCGAGCGCCTCGAGCGCATCGACGACCCGCTGGGTTCTCGTCTTCTCCACGAGCACCTTGACCGCGAGCCAGGCTGGATCCTGCAGCGGAACCACCGTCGGCGAGGAGAAGCCCGGCGTGATCTTCACCGCCTCGTCGATCCGCGTGGAAGGACAGTTGTACTCGAGCAGCGAGTAGCGTGCCGCGGCCAGCACGCCGTCGATCCGCCGCAGCAGCGCGTCGCGCAATCCGACGTCCCGACAGCTCGCACTCCCGATCAGCACCGCCTCCGCCTCGAGCACGCGCTCGAGCTCGATGAGATCGTTCTCGACCAGGCTGTTGCCCGTCTCGACGATCTCCACGATGCCGTCGACGAGACCGAGCAGGACCATCACCTCCACGGCACCCTGAATCTCGATCACGTGGACGTCCGGGACTCCTTGCGTCTCGAAATGCTCTCGGGCGAGGTGAACGAACTTGGCGCCGACCACGCGCCCGGCGAGATCCCGGGCGGTCCGGAAGGCCGCGTCCTTGTGGACCGCGACCGAAAGCCGGCAGCGACCGAAGCCGAGGCGTCGATGCTCGATGACCGACACCCCTTTCTCCAGCACCTGATCGCTGCCCGTGATCCCCAGATCGACGACGCCTTCGGCCACCAGAACGGGAATGTCGGCGGTGTTCGTGAAGATGATGCGGATGCCCGTCTCGCTGCAGACCGAGAACAGACGCCGTCCGGAGACGCGGAAATGCAGTCCGGCGCGCTCGAGTAGCGCGAGCGCGGACTCGCGCAGTCTGCCCTTGGAAGGGATCGCGATTCGAAGTCTTTCATCCGGCAACATCGACTCAGTCCTCGATCGGCGCGGTCGATCCCGGGGCCTGCGACCCCGCGCCGCGACCTCGCGCCGCCTTCTCCTCGAGCCCACCGATCCCGAATCGCCGATCCAGCTCGGCATAGACCGTACGCGGCTCCACCCGACGAGCAGCCAGGAGCACCCAGACGTGAAAGAGCAGATCCGCCACCTCGTGGGTCAGCGCCTCGTCTGCCTCGGCGCGGGCAGCCCCAACGACCTCCTCGGCCTCCTCGCGCACCTTCGCAGCCATTGCGGGCCATCCACCGTCGAGCAAGGACACGACATAGCTGCCTGCGGGCCGCTCCTCTCTGCGCCGCGTCACGACTTCGAACAGGCGATCCAGGATCGTCGCGTCGAGCTCCGCGTTCATGATCTCACCCGCCGCCCTCTTCCAGGACCCGCCCCATCGGATCGAGTTCGACGACCCTCGACGCCCGCTCCGCGGAGAGCGTATTCCCGGATCGCGCGCCCCGCGGCAGCGGCGACGCCACGACCCGCAGCCCTCCATCCGCCTCGGTGTCCAGCAGCATCATCGGATTCGAGATGCGGTTCGAGGCGGGATTCGAGATCGGGATCGGATTCGCGACCGGCATCGGGTCGGAGCCGGCCTCCACGGGTTCCCAGGGCGGCCACTCGGGCAGATCCTCGCGCCCCCCCCTTCCCGGACGGCCCGTCCGTGCAAACTCGGTCCAGTAGGCCTGGATCTGCTCCGCCAGCCGCTCCCGACTCGCCCGCGTCTGCTCCGGAAACAGGGTGCGATTCAATCGCGGATTCCCGACATCGAAGGTCCCGAAGAGAAAGGGCAGCTCGAATCCGTGGGCGGCCCCCAGCAGGAAGCCGAGATCGGTCCCGAGCAGACTCGGCTCGTCGTCCCAGTCGAAGCGATAGGTGTAGACGCGCGTCCGTCCGGAATCGACCAGCGCGGCCGCTGGGTCGTCGACGGCTCGCCGCTTCCACAGATCGCTCTCGGCCCGCGCCAGGCGCTCGTACTCCTCGCCGTCCCTGATGTGGTAGAACACGCCGAAGTACTTGCTCACGTGCTCAGGACGTTGAGACAGAAAGAGCTTCATCTCGTCCCGGTTGCTTCCGAGGAGCACGGGAACCGGGTGGAAGCGGCCCGCACGATAGGCTTCCAGCCAATCGCCTTCGGGCAACAAGGCCCCATCCCGAATCACACGGGGCAGATCGATCCTCCCGGGATCGTCGGGATCGCGCGCGGCGTCGAGGACCTCCCTGGCCGACAGCCCCCGAAGCAGCTGCGCGATGTCCTGCGGCGGAAGCCCCCGGACATAACGTCGCGCCGCATCCCGATCGGGTACCAGCCCCGAGCCGACGACCATCGAGACGACCAGCTCGGCCGAGCTATGCCGATGCCCGGGCGGATCACCGCGCCTGGGCCGCTCCGCCTCGGCCCGGCTGAAGGAGAGGGTCGAGCCGCTCTGGGCGATGGCCCGGTGGAAGAGACCGGCCGCCGGAGGCGCGAGGAGCAGCGCCAGCACGTTCGTGCCCCCGGCCGACTCTCCGAAGACGGTCACGTTGTCGGGATCCCCGCCGAACTCGTCGATGTTGGTCCGGACCCACTCGAGGGCGCGGATCTGATCGAGGGTTCCGAAATTACCCGAGGCTTCGAGAGGATCCTGCGCATCCGATCGCAACGCGGGATGGGAGAACCAGCCGAAGGGACCCAGACGATAGTTGAAGCTCACGACGACGACGTTCTGGCTTCCGGCCAGACGAGCTCCGTCGTACATCGAGCCGCCCCCCTGCCCGACCCGATTGCCACCTCCGTGGATCCAGACCATCACCGGATGACGATCCTGCGTCCCACCGACGGCATCGGGCTCGGCCCGCGGCGCCCATACGTTCAAATGAAGGCAGTCCTCGCTGCCGGCAAAGCCCTCCTCGTCCTCGGCGGGAACGCCTCCGAACGGCGACGCCAGCTGGACACAGGGGGGGCCGAAGTGGAGCGCGTCCCGGGTATCGGTCCAGGCCTCGGGCTGGACCGGCGCGCGCCATCGCAGCCCGGCCACGGGCGGGCGCGCATACGGAATCCCCAGCCAGGCGTGTGTCTCGCCGTCCGCTGCGAATCCGACGACGCTTCCCGACGTCAGCAGACGTTCGGAGGAGACGTCGGCGATCCGAACCGGAGGATCCACCCGGACCGGCACGAGCACACGCATCGACAAAACGCCTGCGACGAGAAGCGCCATCGCGACACCACCCGCCATCAGCCAGGATCGGCGTCCGCGTCGGCTCATCTGCCCCCGACGTTCGGGCGCTCGCCGGCCCTCCGGTGCTTCTGCGCTCGTGTCCTTCATGCCCCTGCCCGAATCATGGCCCCACTCGACCCGAGGAGTCGCTCGACGCGCTCGTCTCCCGGCCACGACGCTATCACGTCCGGCGGCCATCGGAACGACCCGAACGGTCGCTACTCGACCCCGGCCGGAGGCCACTCGGGCGCGACCACGAAGGAGCCCTTGCGAACGCTGAAGAAGAAGAGCTCCGGGACGCTCATCGCGATCCCTCGAAGCCCGCGCATCGCGAGCTCTCCCCCGTCCCAGGGCGCGATCAGCAGCCCCATGCCCGTCCCGCCCAGGCCGGCGACGAGGTTGCCGAGGCCTGCGAGCGGACGGATCCAGATCGGCGACCCGGAGAAGAAAACGAAGAAGGAGTCCTTCGGATTCGGTCGATAGATGCGCGAGGTAAAGGTATTCGATTCCCGTAACGCGACCCAGCCGGCAGTGCCTTCACGCCCAGCGCGCTCGATGGCCAGTCCCCGGGCATCCGGCAGACGCGTCCGGCTCGCGACGGGCGCGTGCCGCGCGACCACGCGCCCCGCCACTACGGGAATGAAGCTGGTCACAGCCTCGGGATCGCGCCTCCGCGCGGGGCCAAAACCAGCCGTGGTCGGATCGTTGGCCAGCGCCTCCTCAAGCACCTCGAGCAGCTCGGTCGAGCAGTTGCGAGAGAAGAGTTCGTAGTCGAGATCCCGCCGGATCGACCGGCGGAGAGCATCGGCCTGCTCCCGTGCAGCCTCCCGACGCACCGCGAGGCCAGAGATCGTGACCCCGTCGGACCAGGCCAGGTCGACCCTCGTACTCGCATAACGCGCGGCCAGCGAACTCGTTCCGTCCGGGGGTCGTCCGGGCGCACGATGCCGTTCCCCGCGACGGGCGTGGGCGAGATCGTGCACCGCCGACTCCATCCGCTCGAGCCGAAGCTCGAGCGGAAGCGCCGACTCCGCAAGCTCGATCCAGCGCGCGTCGACGACCGCCTGCGCCACACGGGCCCGTTCCTGGAGCCGGACCTCGGAGACGCTCTGCGCCTGCAAGGAAGTCACGGAGCCCCCTTCCGCGAAGGGATCCAGCACGGCCAACCGACCCTCGGCAAGGGAGAACTCGAGCGCGACCAGACGGGCCCAACCGAGGAGCAGGGCCAGACCCGGATCGGGGCGATCGCTGCGAATCAGCTGCGCGAGATCTCCGAGCAGGCGTGCCTTCGCCTCTCGAACGACGTCGTCGATCGAAGTCGAAGCAGGGCGGGCCGGAAGGAATCGGAGGCGCGAGGCCGCCGGGCCGCGGCAGTAGAGAATCGCCTCGAGTCCAAGGACGGTCTGCACCGCTTCGACCAATCGACGCACGGGGCCGCCCGGATCCCGACCGTATCCTTCCGCTGCTGCAGGCGACCGAAGTCTGGGCGACGACGGCCGAGCCTCCATCAGACGGTCGCGGGATCGGGCCAGCTCGTGGCGGGCGGTCGTGAGGCGACGCTCCAGCGAATCACTCCCGATCCGCGCGCGGATCCCCTCGCGAAGGGAGGCGATCGGCGCCGCATCCTCCGCGAGGCAGCCTGCGGCTCCGGAAGCCAGCAGCCCGGAACCCGGGACCGTCACCGCGGCCCGACCGGACCGGATGACCCCGTCCAGCCACGCCACCTCTGACTCGAGGCCCGCCAGCCGATCGATCCGGATCCGCCGCTCGTATCGACGAAGCTCGAGCCGGGCCACCAGATCGCGCGCGACCTCGGGCGGCAGGTCGAGACGAAGCGCCTCGATCGAACGGTTGCCCTCGAAGCGATAGGCGCGCTCGAAAGCCGCGCGTGGATCCCGACGATCGAGGATGAGGCCGTCCTCGCGATGCTCGAGATGATGGACGAGATCGCCGACCCGAATGGCCGAATGACCTCCCGCGGACTGGCCCTCGTTCGGCTCGATCGTCCAGAACTCGATCGGTCCGGCGAGTCCGGCGCCCTCTCGAGCCTCCTTCCCCGCATCCAGGCCGTCCGCACCCCCGGCTACCGACGTCAGCCCGACCCAGAAAAGAATCAGCACGCAGAGCGCCGACTGCGACCGTCGTCGGCGCACGCAAGCTCGCGGCTCGATTGCTCTCGACGGGCTCGTCGCGCGGCTCGCGGCGAGCATTCCTCGGCTGCCGCGGCTCAGCGTCGGGCGCTCGCGTAGCCCCGTTCGAGAGCCTCGACGGCGGCGCTCCCGGGGCCGCCGAAGGCATGCCGGAAAGGCTCGAGCTCCCGCTCTTCGACGCCTCCTGCAGCCAGTCCCTCACCGATCGCCACGAAGCTACCGGGCACGGCCTCCCAGTTGCTCACGCCCCGTTCGAGAGCCACCTCCGCCAGCCCGAGGCGAAGAGAGTCCGGTCGACCGTCGGCACGCACGTGCGCCACGGTGTAGGTCCGTAGATCCGCGTGGTAGGCACTGTCGCCATCTCCGCCACTCGAGCTTCGAGACGAGTCCGAGGAGGACCCGACCGAGTCGGAGACACTTCCGCTCGAATCCGAGGAGCTCTCCGAGCTCTGGAAGAATGCGCATCCCGAAAGCAGCATCAGCGTCGTCCCGAGCGCGATCACGAGTCCCCAGGCGTGTCTTCGAACGTTCGAATCAGTCATGTTCCCCCCTCCCCCGCGATCTCTTCGGATCGCGAAGTCTTCAGACCAACGTGCCCGGCTGCGGCGACCGTCGCCATCGGGGCCGCGTCGGCCATCGCCTTCGAGCGCCGGAGCTCGGCGTCAGTCCGTCCTCTCTTCGACGGATTCTACGGGCAAGACCCGGTACCGCAGCGTCCTGCCGCCCCAGAGAATCCGGAGCGCGGTCTCGCAGTCTCCCTCCGAAACAGGCGCGATCCAGCTCCGCCGCTCGAGTCGCACCCGACCCGTGTTTCGCGGCAATCCATAGAAGTCCGGGCCGTGATGACTCGCAAAGCCCTCGAGGCGATCGATGGCACCCGCCCGATCGAAGACCTCGGCGTAGAGTTCGAGCGCGATCGGCGCGCTGTAGATGCCGGCACATCCGCAGTCCGACTCCTTGTGAATCCGTTCGTGGGGCGCGCTATCGGTTCCGAGGAAGTAGGCCGGGTCACCGCTGATCGCGGCCTCGACCAGCGCCTCCCGATCGCGCTCCCGCTTCAGGACCGGCAGACAGTAGTGATGCGGCCTCAGCCCGCCTTCGAAAAGGGCATTGCGGTTCAGCAACAGATGCTGGGGCGTGATCGTGGCCGCCACGCGCGGCGAGAACTCGCGGACGAAG
>CAYWGW010000089.1:0-15261 GCA_964457385.1 uncultured Spirochaetaceae bacterium | reverse complement strand
TGGTTGCCGCCCTGGTCGTCTGCATCGTGAAGGACTCGGGTTGGTCGGGATGAGGCCTACAGAGTAGGCGAATAAAAGACGAAAGTCAACCCTGCCAGCTCCAGCTGAGGTCGGGCCGAGTGCCCAAGCCGCGCGGCTGGGGCGAGGCCGGATTTGGGATCTGTGGTGGCTTGGCAGGGCCCCTGGATCCGCTCGCACGTCCGGAGGCCAATCGAGACCGGGCGCGCGGGCACCCGATCGCGACGCCGACGCCAACGTCGATGCCGCCCGAACTGTCGCCGTCAGGGTCTCCCCAACGGTCGCTCTCCCGGGCTCCCTCTCGATCTGCCCCCGGTCACCCTCCCGGTCGCCCACGCGTTCGCCTGAGCGGTCACCCTCCCGATCGACTCCCCGGTCGCCCACGCGTTCGACCACGCGGCGCCTGCAAGAGGTGACCCTTCAGACCCGCGACCCTGCGTTCCCGTTTCGGCTACTCGAGCGCCGTTCCTATGCTCGGAGCGATCCGGGTTTCGGTCGAGTGGGCCGGGTGGACGGCGGCAGCCGCTGGATTGAGCGAGGGGATTGAAAGCCCAAAAGCAAGCAGGGCGAGCGGGATCCTGAAAGTCTCACGGTTGATGCGGCTGCCTACCTTGAAGCAGCCTGATCCTCATCGAGCTCATCAAGGCTCCAACCCGGACAGTGATTCCGCTGAGGGGGGCCGCGCGTTGCTGCTCGGGCCGCGGGCCGCGCGAGATCCACGGGCATCGCGTCGCGTTGCCGGGCTCTCCGACGGCCTCAGGCGTCGCGCAGGGCGCGGGAGCGGTCGGCGGCGGCGGCGACGGCATCGTAGAACGCCGCGCGTACGCCGTGGGCCTCGAGCTGCTCGAGACCGGCGATGGTCGTGCCGCCGGGCGAGGTCACCTGATCCTTCAGCGCCGCGGGGTGGGTTCCGGTCTCGAGTGCGAGCTGCGCCGCGCCGAGCACGGTGCGGATGGCGAGCTGCTGGGCCACGTCCCGCGGCAGCCCCTGTCGGACCCCGGCATCGGCGAGCGCCTCGAGCACCAGGAAGACGTAGGCCGGCCCGCTGCCCGAGAGCCCGGTCACCGCGTCGAGCAGCCCTTCGTTCGGCGCACGCCAGCACCAGCCCGCTGCCGCCAATACCGCCTCGACCCGGGCGAGGTCGAGCTCGTCCAGGCCCGGTCCGGCGAAGTAGGCGGTTGCCCCGGCGCCGACGAGCGCGGGCGTATTCGGCATCGAACGGACGACCCGCGCCGACTCGGGCAGCGCGCTCCGCAGCTGGGCCAACGGGACGCCGGCGGCGATCGAGATCCAGAGGGGGCGCTCGGAGATCGCCCGGTCCAGGCCGGCCAGGATCGCGGTGACCATGCCGGGCTTCACGGCGATCACGACGAGGTCGCTCTCCGCCACCACCTCGCCGTTGTCCGTCCCGGTCTTCGCGCCGGTCGCCTGCTCCAGGGCGGTCCGAGCCTTCGGGTCCGGATCCGAGGCTCGCAGCCGCTCGGGTCCGACCCCCGCTTTCACCAGTCCCCCCGCCAGGGCCCGGGCCATCGCGCCGCAGCCGATGAAGCCGATTCGGCTGTCCTCGAGATGGGTCTCCGTCTTCATGTCCTTCCGCTCCTCTCGAAGGCTCCCGCCGTTCCGCCCCGGGACGTTTCTCAGTCCCGGGACGCGTCCCGAGACGCTCCGCGGTGGGATGCTTCCAGCCGGTCGCCGAAGAGCGCCGTGCCGACCCGAACCAACGTAGCGCCTTCTTCGACCGCCACTTCGAGATCCGCCGACATGCCCATGGAGAGCTCGCATCGGGCGAGCGCCGGATCGAGGGACGCCAGCTCGTCGCGCAGGGCGTGCAGCCGGCGGAAGACCGGGCGCGCCTGTTCCGGATCCGGATCGGCGGCGGGGACGGTCATCAGCCCGCGTAGCCGCAGGCCGGGCAGCGCCAGGATCCGCTCCGCCAGGGGCCGCAGTGCCGCCGGCTCGCAGCCCCCCTTCTGCGGCTCGCCGCAGAGACTCAGCTGGATCAGCACGTCGAGGCAGCGGCCCGACCGCTCGGCATGACCCGAGAGGCTCTCGGCCAGCTCGGGACGGTCCACGCTCTCGATGGCATCGAAGAGGCGAGTCGCGAGGCCCGCCTTGTTGCGCTGCAGACGACCGACCAGCCGCCACTCGAGCGCGGCCGGGGCGATCGGGGCCGTGGCATCGGTCGCCAGGATCGACTCGATCTCGGGACGCACGACGCGCGCCTCCTGTACGTAGCTCTGTCCGATCACGCGCAGACCCGCCGCCAGGGCTGCCTGCAGACGCTCCCGGGGCTGACGTTTCGCCACGCCCACCAGCGTCACCTCGTCGGCCGAGCGGTCGGCCCGCGCCGCCGCCCGCGCGATGCGTTCGGTCACCGCGGCGTAGCGTTGCCGCGCCTCCTCGAGCAGGGCGGGGGGCAGGGGCTCGGCCTCGATCCGGGTCATCGCGAGTCGGATCCGGCCGCGTCCGGTGACGGCCCGCCCGGTCCGCCCGTCTCCGCCCGGTTGGCCTCGGCTGGCCGGGCGATCCCGCCTGTGGCGAGCAGGGCGAGGGTCTCCTCGAGCGGCAGCCCGATCACGTTCGATCGACTGCCTTCGATGCCGACCACGAAGCGACGCCCCTCGCCCTGGATCGCATAGCCCCCCGCCTTGTCGAAGGACTCGCCCACCGCCACGTACGCGACCAACTCGTCGCGATTGGCGGGCCTCATCCGAACCCGGGTCAGGACGATCTGGGAGCGGAGGTCCCCGCCGCCACTGTGGGCGATCGCGATCGCCGTCATCACGTGATGCCATCGACCCACCAGGCGTGAGAGCTGCTCGACGGCGTGCTCCGCGTCCCGGGGCTTGCCGAGCACCTCGCCGTCCGGGGCGACGACGATCGTGTCCGATCCCAGCACGAGACGCCCGGGTCGCGCCGGCAGCCGGCGCGCCACCTCGAGTGCCTTCTCCCGGGCGAGCCGCTCCACCAGGTCGGCCGGACTCTCGCCGGGGTCGGCCGTCTCGTCGATCTCCGCCGGCAGGATCTCGAAGCGCAATCCGGCCTCCGCCAGGATCTCGCGCCGGCGCGGCGAAGCGCTCGCCAGCACGAGATCGGGTGCGGCGGCCTCGGCGGGTGCCGCGGGCTCGTCGGGTAGGCGGGGACGATTCGGGTCCGGTCGGATCGGGTGCGTCACCCCTCGCGAGTTACCGAGACGAGGCGATCGAGTCAAGCTCGTGCGTCCATCGTTCCATCGTTCCATCGTCCCATCGAGTCATCGAGTCATCGACCGATCGACCCATCGTGCTCGGGGTTGGGGTAGCCTGCCGCCGATGCGGCTCGTGACCCGACGGCGGCAACAGCGAGGAATCTGTGCGGCGAGGCGCCGTCGGATCGGAATCCTGCAGCAGACGGCACTCCTCACGCTGGCGGCTGCAGTGGTCGGCTGTAGCGGAAAGCTGGTCGCGCTGGAGAGCGAGAGCGGGCCGGGACGCCATCGGCATCGCGAGCTCGGCTACGAGATCGACTTTCCGAGCGTCGTCGGGGAGCCGGGCTGGTCGAGGGGAAGCGTCGAGGGCAGTGACCTCGTCTTCGAACATCGCGACGGATCGACCTGGACCCTCGCTTCCCACTGCCGGCGCACGGCGATGCCGGTCCCGCTGTTGGCGGCGGAGCTGGCGAGGGCGGCCCGGGACGGAGACGGGGTTCGGGTCGACGGGGGGCCGGTGCAGCAGGCGGGTCTGGAGGGCTGGGCTCAGCGCCTGGAGACCCGCGCGGACGGGATGTCGCTGACGATCAAGACCGTGACATTGCGAGGCGCGCGATGCGTCTACGACTGGGTCCTGGTGGCGCCGACGCGCCAGCGCTTCGAGGCGCTCGAGCCGCGCTTCGATGCCTGGTGGCGAAGCTTCCGACCGGGCCCCGGGGAGCTCGTGGCGTCCGATGCCTCCGATGCCTCCGATGCCTCCGGCGGCCCCGGCGGCCCCGGCGACGGCAGCGACGGGGCCGACGCGGACCTCCAGCTTCAGGAGGGCGGGCAATGACGCGGATCGCCACCCACTGGCGGCCTCTGATCGGTCTGGGGGACGCGACGCGCGCGCTGCTGGAGTCGTTGGGCGACTTCACGCTGCTGGCGCTGCGGACGTTTCGTGTGGTCGGGCGGCGGCGGTTTCCCTTCCTCGAGGTGCTACGACAGTTCGAGGCCATCAGCGTACGCTCCTCGACGATCGTGTTCATCACGGCGTTGTTCACGGGCATGGTGCTGGCGTTGCAGACGGCGATGGCGCTCGGGCGCTTTGGCGCCAAGCCCTACACCGGCAGCTTCGTCGCCCTGGCCTTCGTGCTCGAGCTCGGTCCGGTGCTGACGGCGCTGGTCGTGGCGGGACGGGTGGGTGCGGGCATCACGGCGGAGATCGGCTCGATGGCGGTGTCGGAGCAGATCGACGCCATCCGGGCGCTCGGGGCGGATCCGGTGCAGAAGCTGGTGCTGCCCCGGATGCTGGCCACCACGATCGGACTGCCGATGCTGACGCTCTTCGCCAACGGGCTCGGCGTGCTGGGCGGACTCTTCATCGCGACCCAGGAGGGCATCGGCGCCAGCTTCTACTACCAGAGCGTGCTGAACGTCGTGACCCTCGAGGATCTGATCAACGGACTCGTGAAGACGCTCTTCTTCGGCTGGACCATCGCGATGGTGGCCTGCTACCAGGGCATGAACACGACCGGCGGGACCGTCGGCGTCGGCCATGCCACGACACGGACCGTCGTCCTCAGCTCGATCTCCGTGCTCGTCTCCGATTTCTTCCTCACGAAGCTGATCCTGATCCTGTGAGCGGTCGGGATGGGAAGGATGCGATGAGCGAGGAGCGGATCGGAGAGAGAACGGAACCTCCGTTCATCGTGCTCGAGGGCGTCGAGAAACATTTTGGCTCGAACCGAGTGCTGGAGGGCATCGATCTCGAGGTCCATCGGGGCGAGATCTTCACGCTGCTCGGCGGATCCGGAACGGGCAAATCCGTGCTCCTCAAGCATATCGTCGGACTGCTGCGACCCGACGCCGGACGCATCCGGATCGAGGGACGCGACGTCTCCGGGCTGCGCGAGCGCGAGTGGGTCGAGCTGCGCAAGCGGATCGCCTACGTCTTCCAGGGGGCGGCGCTCTTCGATTCGCTCGACGTGCTCGAGAACGTGGCCTACGGGCTGCGCGAGCATCTCTCGCTGTCGCGGGCGGAGCTCGAGCGCCGGGTGGCGGAGTGTCTGGACTCGGTCGGCCTGCAGGGCATCGAGCGCCGCATGCCGGCGGAGCTCTCCGGGGGCATGCGCAAGCGGGTGGGGGTCGCGCGGGCGATCGCCCTCGAGCCCGAGGCGATCCTCTACGACGAGCCGACGACGGGTCTCGATCCGGCCAACGCGAAGCGGATCGCGCAGCTGATCGCGGCGCTGCGGCGGCGGCTGGCCGTGACCTCCGTCGTCGTGACCCACGACCTCGAGCTCTGCTTCGCGATCTCCGATCGGGTCGGGCTGCTCGGGCGCGGGCGTCTGCTGGCGGTCGGCACGCCGGAGGAGATCCAGGCCTCGGAGCTGCCGGAGGTGCGCGAATTTCTGGCCGGGGATCTCGATGCGGAGAAGGATCCCTGGGGCGACGAGCCGGAGGCCGCGGCCGGCGAGCAGGAGGAATGCCATGGAGCGTGATGCGCGGATCAGTCTGAGCGTGGGCGTCTTCGTGCTGGGGGCGATGGTGGCCCTGGCGGCCGGG
The DNA here is from genome assembly GCA_964457385.1 of uncultured Spirochaetaceae bacterium. GTDB lineage: Bacteria > Myxococcota_A > UBA9160 > UBA9160 > UBA4427 > UBA4427. The sequence goes on along the minus strand of CAYWGW010000089.1, from coordinate 9,509 downwards.
ATCCTGTCGCTCGGAGCGGAGACGGGGCTCTTCCAGAGCCAGTACCGCCTGACGGCGCATTTTTCGAACGTGCTCGGGCTGCTGCCCGGTGCGCCGGTGTGGCTCGGAGGCAAGGAGGTCGGTCGGGTGCAGCGCATCTCTTTCGAGCCGATGAGCGCGGCGCGTCCGGTGCTGGTGGTGATGCAGATCGACGAGGATGTCCAGGATCGGATCCGGGACGACTCGGTGGCGACGATCGGGACGATCGGGCTGCTCGGGGACTCCTACGTCGAGATCAGCTTCGGAACCGAGGGCGCCGGAGTGCTGCTCGAGGGAATGGAGATCGCCACCGAGAATCCCGTGAACATGACGGTCCTGATGGCGGAGGGGCGGGACGCGCTCGCCAGCATCAACCAGCTGACCAGCAGTCTGGTCGGGGTGGTCGAGACCTTCAGCGAGAACGAGGGTGCCGAGCGGACCGTCGATGCGATCGAGGCGTTCTCGGAGATCATGATCGAGACCCGGGAGGGCTCGGGCCTGATCCACTCGCTGATCTTCGAGCCCTACGAGGGAGGTGGCGCCGAGGCGCTGACCCAGTCGCTGGCGACCCTCGACGCCGCTCTCGCGAGCGCGCGGGACATCCTGACCGAAGTGCAGACGGGCGATGGCCTGCTGCACGGGTTGATCTACGCGCCGGCCGCCGAGCAGAGCGCGCTCCATGAGGTGCTCGAGGTCTCGGCACGCCTGAATCGGATCCTGGCGAAGCTCGAGCGGGGCGAGGGCACGTTGGGCCTGCTGCTGAATGATCCCAGCGTCTTCGACGATCTGCGGGTCCTGCTCGGGGGCGCCGAGCGGAGCACGCTCCTGCGGACGATGATCCGGATGGCGGTGGAGCGGGGCGAGGAGGAGGGATCCTGAGGTCGTGAGCCGACGTGCACGGCGGGTTGGCCGGCGGGCACGGCGATGAATGCCGGAGCGGCAGGCGTGTCGATCTGGGATGCTAGGCGGAGACGAGCACCCAGTGGCGTCCGGTGTCCGGGCCCGGCTCCGAGCGGACGCGCCCCTCGCGCTCGAGCTTCTTGAGATGGGATGTGAGCGACTGGGCGGCGGCCGGATGCAGCGACTCCGGGTAGCCGACGTAGATCCGGCGCACCATCGTCATCACCTCCCGCTCGCCCGCCTCGAGGGCCTCGAGGACCTGGCGCTCGCGGGCCCGGCGGTGCTCCAGGTACTCGCGGATCTTCGCGACGCCCTGCCGGATGCGCGGACCGTGGGCCGGGTAGATCTCGCCCGGGGCCTCGGCCAGGGCGCGCTCGAGGGAACGCATGTAGTCGCCGAGGTCGCCGCTCTCCGCCGGGATCACCGTCGTTCCGATGCCTAACACGTTGTCGCCGCTGAACAGGCTCTGCTCCTCCTCGAGCACGAAGCAGAGATGGTCGGGGGCATGGCCGGGTGTGAAGAGCGCTCGCAGGCGGGCGCCCTCGGTCTCCACCACGTCGCCCTCGGCGAGGGTCTCGAGAGGCCCCTCGGCCAGGCGATCGGGGTTGGCGATCGCGATCGGGCTGACCTCGCCGCCCGGTCCCGCGAGCTCGCGATCCGTCGGCCAGGGCAGCTTGTAGACGGGCATCGGGCCGAAGTGGGCGCGGACCTGCTCGACGCCGCCGATATGGTCGGGATGGGCATGGGTGAGGACGATGGCCTCGATGCGCTTGCATCCGACGCGGGCCAGCGCTGCCTCGAGCACCGGCATGTACTCGGCGTGGCCCGAGCCCGTATCGAGCAGCAGCCGGCTCTCGCCGTGGCCGACGAGATAGGTATTCGTGCCCGGCCCCGTGAAGACGCTCGGATTCTGGCCCAGGGCGACGGCGACCCGGGAGGAGAGCTGCGCGACGTCCGGCAACTCGGTTCCGACGAGCAGCGGCGGCTTCGGGGCATCGTCGGAGGCGCACATCGCGCCTACTCCCCGGCCACGGTCATGCGCGCCACCCGCAGCGGCGGCGAGGCCGTGCGTCCGCGCCAGACGAGCTCGCCGCCGATGCGGTCGATGTTATTCAGCATGTCGCCGAGGTTGCCGGCGATCGTGATCTCCTCGACCGGGTAGGCGATCTCGCCGCCCTCGATCCAGAGGCCCGCGGCGCCGCGCGAGTAGTCGCCCGTGGTGGGATTGAAGCCCATGCCGATCAGCTCCGTGACGAGCAGGCCGCGATCGATCTCGCCGATCAGCTCCTCGAGCGTGCCCTTGCCGGGCTCGAGCCAGAGGTTCGTCGTGCCGACGCGGGGCACGCTGCCCGTGCCGCGGCTGGCGCTGCCCGTCGACTGGAATCCGAGCTTGCGGGCCGAGTAGCAGTCGAGCAGCCAGCTCTCGAGCCGGCCGGCCGAGATCAACACGTTGCGTCGCGTCGGCTGGCCCTCGCCGTCGAAGGGCTTGCTGCCGAGGCCACCCGGACGCCGGCCGTCGTCGATGATCGTGACCTTCTCGCTCGCGATCCCGTCGCCCAGGCGCTCGGACAGGAAGCTCGACTCGCGGTAGACGGCGTAGCCCGAGAGACAGGAGGCGAGCTGGCCGATCAGGCTCGGCGCCGTCCGATCGTCGAAGAGCACCGGCACCTCGCAGGTCGCCACCCGCCGCGCGCCCAGCCGACGCAGCGCCCGACTCGCGGCCTCGCGACCGACCGCCGCCGGATCCTCGAGCTCCGCCAGCCGGCGGCCTGCCGTCATCCAGTAGTCGCGCTGCATGGCGTCGCCCTCGCGCGCGATCGGCTCCGAGAACAGGCCGTGGGAGGCCGACTCGTACTGGCCGAGGAAGCCCAGGCTGTTGGCGTAGACGACGCGGGCGAAGCCCGAGCTGGCGGTGCTGCCCTCGGAGTTCGTGATCCGGGGATCCGCGCCCCGGGCGGCGGCCTCGGCCCGGCGCGCGTCCTCGATGCGGGCCTCGAGCGGTACGCCCCGATCCGCCGGATCGAAGAGTCCGAGCTCCGGAAGCGGGGGCTCGGCGAAGCCCGACTCGGGCAGCCCTGCGGAGGGATCGGCGGCGGTCGCCCGGGCCAGTGCGACGACCTCCTCGGCCATCCGATCGACGGCGTCCGGCGCCAGGTCGCTGGTCGAGACGACGGCGGTCCGGAATCCCTCCTTGCCCTGGACCAGGGCGCGAATACCGAGGCCGCGCTCCTGGGCCTGCTTCACCATCTCGATCTCGTCGCCGCGCACGCGGACCTCGCGGTCGTCGCCCTCGACGAGCAGCGCGTCGACCTGGGTTGCCCCGGCCCGCTGCGCCCGCTCGATCGCCCGCAGCAGCGTCTGCTCCAACGTGTCGCCCCGGCTGGCTGCGCTCATCCCTGCGTGCCTCCCACCGTGAGCCCGTCCACGCGGATCGTCGGCAGTCCGACGCCGACCGGCACGCCCTGTCCGTCCTTGCCGCAGGTGCCCACACCCTCGTCGAGGGCGAGGTCGTAGCCGATCCGGCTGACCCGGGTCAGCACGTCCGGGCCGTTGCCGATCAGGGTGGCGCCCTTCACCGGGCGGCCGATGCGCCCGTTCTCGATGCGATAGGCCTCGCTGGCGCTGAAGACGAACTTGCCGCTCGTGATGTCGACCTGGCCGCCGCCGAAGGAGACCGCGTAGAGGCCGCGATCGACCGAGCGCAGGATCTCCTCCGGATCGTCCTCGCCCGCCAGCATGAAGGTATTGGTCATGCGGGGCAGGGGGGCATGGGCGTAGCTCTCGCGCCGGCCGTTGCCGGTCGGCTCCACCCCCATCAGCCGCGCGTTCAGGCGATCCTGCATGTAGCCCACGAGCACGCCGTTCTCGATCAACACGTTGCGGCGGGTCGGGGTGCCCTCGTCGTCGACATTGAGCGAGCCGCGACGGCCGGGAATCGTACCGTCGTCGACCACCGTGACCCCCGGCGCGGCCACGCGCTGGCCCAGGCGATCGGAGAAGGCCGAGGTCTTCTTGCGGTTGAAGTCGCCCTCGAGGCCGTGGCCGATCGCTTCGTGGAGCAGGATGCCGGGCCAGCCGGGGCCGAGCACGACGTCCATCGTGCCGGCCGGGCAGGGCTCGGCCTCGAGGTTCAGCAGCGCCACCCGCACGGCCTCGTCCACCAGCCCCTGCCAGCGACCCGGCTCGTGCAGCTGCTCCAGGTCGTAGCGACCCCCGGCACCCTGGTACCCGACCTCCCGCCGCGTGCCGTCCGCCGTCATCACCTGCACGTTCAGCCGCACCAGCGGCAGCACGTCTGCCGCCCGCGTGCCGTCACTGGTGGCGATCAGCACGTGTTTGTGTTGGCAGACGATGCTCGCCATCACCTGCTTGACCCGGGGATCCCGGGCGCGGGCGTAGGCGTCGATCTCGCCGAGCCAGTCGACCTTCCAGGAGACCGGGACGTCGGTCGGGGGTGTCCGGATCGGATAGAGATCGTGGGAGGGGACCCGGGCGGCAATCGCGATCGGTGCGTGGGGTCGCGGCTCGTCGGCGATGGCCCGGGCGGTGCCGGCGGCGAGCCGAGCGCTCTCCAGGCTGATCTCGTCCGAGTGGGCATAGCCCTGGCGCTCGCCGCGGATGGCGCGCACCCCGACGCCCTGCTCGACGTGGCGGTCGCCGCCCTTCACGAGGCCCTCCTCGAGGGAGACCGAATCGGTCGTGGTGTACTCCAGGTAGAGGTCGGCGGAATCGATCTGCCGCTCCAGGGCGGTCTCGAGTGCCGCGGACAGACTCCGCTCGTCGACCTCGAAGCGCTCCCGGAAGAAGGCGAGGGCGCCCTCCGTGGCAGACGCCGAGGCGCGGGGTTCTTCGCTGCGCGGGCTCATGGGTTGGCTCCCTGTGTCCTCTGGATTCGCTGTCTCATTCGGCCGCATCGGCTGCGTCGGCTGCGTCGGCTCGAGGGGGGAGGGTAGCGGTCGGGACGACGAGATCCGGAAGCCGGGCGGGATCGCCGATCTCGCGGATGTCGTAGACCACCGCGCCCAGTCGGGTGATCGCGGCGAGCACCTCGGGCGGATCGTCTCCGAGGTAGCCGAGCTGCTCGAGCGGCGCGCCGAGACGCGCGCCCGCCTGCTCGAAGAGGCCCCGGTCGGGCTTGCGCAGTCCGGCATCGGAGGGAACGAGCACGAACCTGAAAAACTCCGTCAAACCTTTAGCTTGCAGAACTTCAATCAAGCGATGATCGAAGTTGCTCACGACCGCCATGGGGAGCTCGCGGTTGCGAAGCATCCGGAGCATGTCCCGGATTCCCGCCCGCACACGCCAGGCTTCCCCCTGCCGGTAGAAGTCGAAGAGCGAGCGGGCGAAGGCCCCGAAGTCCGGGAAGCGGACGGTGCTGTCGGTGGCCTGGAAGGTCTGACGGATGCGTTCCCGCCACCAGTCGATCTCGCCCTCGCGCCGAGCCGCCGGTGTCTCGCCCTCCAGGCCGCGCGGCGGCGCCTGGGCCAGGATGCGACGGAACGCATCCTCGATCCGCCAGGCGGGAAGGTCGACTCCCTGCTCGAGGGCGTGCCGCCGGTAGACCAGGCCTACGGGCTCCGCCGTTTCGATCAGCGTTCCGGTGGCGTCGAGGCAGAGCGCTCGCACGCTCATGACGGGACGCTCACGGACGGATCTCTCGTGGACGGGACGGTCATGGACGGGTCGGTCCGGGCGGCTTCCAGGCCGAGGCGACGAAGCTCTCGGGCAGGTCGCGCATGGCCTCGGGGGCCAGCCGCTGGATCCGCCGGAGCTCGAGCCCGGCCGCCAGCAGCCAGTCGCGCACGACGGTCTCCTCGAAGCCGAGCCAGAGCAGCCCCAGCTCCTGCTGCATCCAGAGATGCTCGTGGAGCAGGAAATCGATCAACACCACCTGGCCGCCGGGCCGCACGATCCGCGCCATCTCGAGCACCGCCCGGGCCGGATCCTCCAGCGAGTGGAGGACCATGTGGGCAAAGGCGGCGTCTACCGACGCGTCCGCCAGCGGCAGTGCGTGGGCATCGCCCTGCTGGAGCTCCAGCGTGCCGGCGCCCGGGCCGGCGGGTCGCTTGCTGCGCGCTTCGGCGAGCATGGTCGACGACCGATCGATGCCGATCACGTCGAGGCCGAGCTCGGCCAGCTCGATCGCCAGGATGCCGGTGCCGGTGCCGACGTCGACCACCCGAAGGCCCGGCGGCGCCAGCAGGGCGCTCGCTCGGGCCCGGAGGAGATCGTCGCCGAGCACCCGCCGCAGGGCGTCCCACTCGGCTCCGCCGACCTCGTCGAAGAAGTGACGGCCGGGACGGGGCCGGCGTTCGGTCAGGGTCCGACGCAGCAGAGTGTCATCTCGCGCCGCCGTCGGATCGCCTTCGAGCGTGCGTCGTACGAGGGCCCAGGCCTCGGGCCAGGGACCGTCCGTGGGCAGGCTCGAGCGATAGGCCACGAAGGTGCCCGCCCGTCGATCGGTCAGCAGCCCCGCCTCCCGCAGGATTGCGAGATGCCGCGAGACCCGGGACTGAGCCATGCCGAGGATCGCCATCAGCTCGCCGACGATCAGCTCCTCCTGCTCCAGCAGCCGCAGGATCCGGACGCGGGTGGGGTCGGCCAGGGTCTTGAAGACCTTCTGCAAGGCGTCGGGTGTCGCCGTCGTCATCGGCGTGCAGCGCCCGCCAACGGCTCGATGACGGGCTGGTCGAGGGGACCGTGGACGCGCACCGAGGCGCGGCCGTTGCGGTCGAGGCGGAGTCCCGCTCCCGGCGCCAGCTGCCGCAGGGCCGGTGCGACGATCTGGAGGTCGGCTCTCAGCTCGACCGGCGGAGCGACGCTGCGATGGGCGAGGCCGATCGTGCCCGAGATCTCGCCCGCGAGCAGCTCGCCTTCGAGGGTGACGGCGTCGATCCGGGTCGAGCCGTCCTCGAGGATCTCGATCCCGCCCGCGGCCCGGGTGAAGGGGATCGCGAGCGGCAGTGCGTCGGATTGCACCACGAGCGCGCGGGTCGTGAAGTCGACGCGGCCGCGGAGCACACCGCTCGGATCGAGCCCGACGTCGGCCTCGGCGGAGAGCTCGCCCGAGAGACCGATGCCGCTGGCGTCCAGTCGCAGGGGCAGCTTCTCGATCGGCACCGCCGAAACCCGTCCGACGAAGGCCGAGTCGGGCCCGAGCTCGGCCACGCCGTCGACCCGCCCGAGCTCGCTGTCCGCCCAGATCCGCAGGGCCGGTGTTCCGGCGAGCCACGAGCGGGAGAGCCGCGGGGCGATCTCGAGCGCCCCGACGGCGACGCGCGTGAAGGCGGGATGCGCGATCCGGACGTCCCGGGCGCGCAGGACCGGGCCCCGGGCCGTCCAGGCCGGACCGATCTCCGCGATCGTGATCCGGCTCCCGCTGGCCTGCTCGAGTTCGTGGGTGATGCGGCGCCCGAGGCTCTCCCAGGGAAAGAGCAGGGCGATGAAGAAGAGCGTCAGCAGCAGGGCCAGCGCGAGAGCCCCTGCAATCGTGCGTCGGCCGAGGGGGGCGGCGGGAGCAGGGCTGGATTCTTCGGACACGCGCGGGACTCTACAGGGGTGGAGGGGGCGGTTGCTAGAGGCCATCTCATAAACCCCTCGGTCGCGATGCACGCGTCTTCGACCCGATCTCAGCGTTGCGAAATCTTGAAGTAGCTACGGCTACGCCTGCGATTTCGCGCCTTGATCTCGGGCCGAAGCCACGCACCTCGCTCGGTCGGGGTTGATGAGATGGCCTCTAGAGCGGCTCGAAGGCCGAGACCGAGAAGGTCACGTCGAGCAGCTCGGCGGTCTTCTCGCCGCTGGCGCCGCGGCTGCGGACCGGCCGGCGCTTGATGCGCAGACTCTTCACCGAGAGCGGCTGCGTGGAGCGCTCGATGCTCGCCAGGTACTGGACCGCCTGCTGCAGGGTGACGCTCTTCAGGTCGACCTCGATCTTCGTTTCCTGGTAGCGCTCGCTCTCGCCCGACTGCCGCTTCTGCATCGAGCTCGGCTTCACGCCCGCGCGGACCGCGAGGGACTCCAACAGCGTCAGGATGTTCTGGCCGGGACCGCTGGTCTGGATGCGCTGCTCGGCCCCCGCCAGCCGGGCGTGGAGCGCGTCCCACTCGCGTCGCATCCGCAGCATCATGGCCAGCTGCTGCTCCGCCTGATCGGCCTCCTCGATCGCGCGCTCCGTCGCTCCGAGCACGGGCATCACGATTCCGAACGCGAGGATGGCGGCCGCCAGGATCGCCCCCGCCGTCCCGACGAGCATCCGCTCGCGTGGAGCCAGCCCGTCCCAGACCACCCGAACGCGTCCGAGCAGCTCGTTCATGCCTCTTCTCCGCCGGCGATCGGAAGCGGGATGCTGACGTCGAAGCGGACTCCCCCTGTCTGTCGGTCGGTCTTGATCGAGCCCGCCACCTTGGCGCTCTGGAAGGGCAGCGAGGCGGCGAGCACCGCCGTCAGCCGATCGACCGACTCGTAGCCCCCCGCCTCGACGTCGAGCCGGATCAGGTTGCGATCGATCTGGACCTCGGTGATGCGGACGTCGAGGTCCCCGGGAATCGTGCGCGAGAGCTCGGCGAGCAGCTCGAGGGCGGAGCGGTTGCCGCCGTAGAGCCCGAGGAAGTCGGCACGCTCCTGGGCCGCACGCAGCTCGCCTCCCAGGGCTGCGACGGGATTGGAGGGCGGGCTGGTCTGGCCGGGGAAGGCTTCGAGGTAGAGCTGCGCCGTGGCCGTCCGGTAGCGGTCCGCGCGGCGATGCTGCAGGAAGATCGTGACCGTCGTCGAGACGATCAGCAGCGCCAGCAGGGCGCCGGCCAGGAAGGCGGTCGGGCGCAGCTCGCGCTGGAACAGGCGACCGTAGTCCTGTCGGAAGGCGAAGGGGCCCTGACGGAAGTTCATGCGGGTGACGGGCTCCCCCGAAAGCCGCAGGGCCAGGGCGAGGGCGGGACCGAAGAGGACCGGATCGATGCCCTCGACGAGGCTGGCGTGGGGCGAGTCCGCGGGCATCCGCAGACGTTCGACCGGCAGCCCCGTGCGGCGGGCCAGCAGCTCGTCGATCCGATCCAGGCGGGCGCTCCCCCCGACCAGGGTGAGCGTCGCTTCACGGGTGATCGGACCTTCGCCGTGGCGGGCCTCGGCGGCCTCGAGCGTGCGCAGCGCCTCCCGGGCGATCCGTTCGACCACGGCCAGGGCTCCGGGCGAGGCCGGCGAGCCGGCATGGCCGAGCAGCCGGGTCTCGCATTTGACCTGCTCGGCCTCGGCGAGGGAGATTCCGCGCTCGGCGGCGATCGCCTCGGTGATCGCCCGACCGGCCACCGGAATGCTGCGGGCCAGGGCGGGGCGGCCGTTCAGAATCGCGCAGAAGGTCGTCTTCTCGTGACCGAGATCGATGATCAGCTGGCTGCCCTCGAGTCCGAAGACCGGGGCCAGATTGGCCAACACCAGACCCTCGGCTTCCAGCACCTGCGGGTCGCAGCCGGTCTGCTCGAGCTGCTCGAGGAAGCCAGCGACGTCGTCGCGCTTGACGAGGGTCGCGGTGACGACGCCCCGGGTGCGATCGCCGACGAGCAGGTTCCAGTCGATCAGGATCTGCTCGAGATCGA
>CAYWGW010000088.1:0-15273 GCA_964457385.1 uncultured Spirochaetaceae bacterium | reverse complement strand
GCGGCGTGCGGGTGGAGCGTCGGGACGGGCGGCGCAGGCGCCTCTCCTCCTGGGCGGGTTCCAGGGCGGGAAATGGGTGGAGGAGATCCCGCCTGTCCGCCCCGCCCGCACGCGGAGCTCGGCGGGGTCGGCCAGGGGCTCGGCCCGCAAGCCGGCCAAGAAGAAGGCTGCGGCCCGGAAGCCCGTCCAGCGGAAGAACAAGGCCGGCAGTCGGGGCGAGGGGAAGTCGAAGGCGTCGCCGAAATCGGCTCGCCCGAACAAGAAGGCGGCGAGCCGCAAGAAGAAAGCGGCTCGGAGCGACTAGAGGCCATCTCATCAATCCCGACCGAGCGAGGTGCGCGGCCTCGGCCCGGGATCGAGACGCGCCCTCGGCTGATGCTCGGAACACTGGCGCTTCCAGATCAGATCATTTATCCTACGACGGCCTGAAAGCATGGTCCAGCATCCGTTGGAAAGCTGGAAAGCTGGAAAGGCAGTCGCCCTCAGGCCGAGGTCGACGAAGAATCGATCGGTCGGATCGCTCGTGTCGAATTGGAATCGACCCGAGCAGGACATCGAGAGCTCCCCGAGACGAGGAATTTCGAGTGACCGAACATGCGCCCGGAGAGCTGCAATTCGGTCACTCCTCGGGCACGGAGTTTTGTTCGTGAAGAAGATCTATGTTGGTAACCTTCCCTGGAGCACGACGGATGAAGATCTGCGTGAGCTCTTTGCTACCTACGGCCCGGTGCAGTCGTCCGCGGTCGTGAACGACCGCGAGACGGGACGCTCTCGTGGATTCGGTTTCGTCGAGATGGCTCCGGCCGACGCCGACAAGGCGATCGGTGAGCTCGACGGCCGGGACTACGGCGGTCGCGCGCTGCGAGTGAACGAAGCGCTCGACAAGCGCCGCGGCGGCGGCGGCGGTGGTGGTGGCGGCGGAGGGGGTCGCTGGTAGATCGCCCGGAAGCATCGAGAGCCCCGGTCTGTGACGGATCGGGGCTTTCTTCGTTTGGCCCCCGGAATCCGTACTCCCGAGGTCGGTCCTCCCCCGAGAGTCGCTCAGGGGCGGGGAGCCGATGTCGTTCGGGTGGGGCTGGGCGACGGAGGGGAGTGATCGGGCGACGAGGGCGACGCAGACGTAGCAGGCGCAACAGACGACCGGGCCGCGTCCGGGCTCGGGTCCACACGGGGCTGGATGCTTTTCAGGTGGGTCTCGAGTCGCGCGAGATCCGCCCTCGAGCCACCGATGAACTCCAGCCCATAGCCGGGGCCCGGGCCGGTCGAGGTGCCGTCCGGCTCATCGGCCTTCCGTCTTGAACTTCCGATCGACGAGTCCCCACCGATTCGACGGAGGGAGTCCGCGCAGAGCTGGCGCCTCGTCCAAGCCACACGGGCGACGATCTGCAGCGGCGCTCCGTCGGGCAGATCGATCTCGACGAGCACCCGGCGCCCTGATTCCATTGGCTCCCAGGAGTCCACGAAAGCGCCACCGCGGGACAGATCGGCCGTCGTCTCCTCGACGATCCGGTAGAAGGACTCTCCGGTATCCGGGTCCGACTCGGAGTGGACGGTCGAGATCCGTACGGGCACCCGAGCCGTGACCCGGGGATGCTTTTGCGGTCCGGGTCCCGGTCCCGCTCGTCGCCATTGGCCCATCGCAGTGCTCCTCCTGCTCCCCGCATCGGCGCGGGATGGCGGGTCTTGAGGAGCGCGTCCGATCTGGGGTGGAGTTGGGGTGGATCGCCCTCGTGCCGCTCAGTGGCCAAGGCCCAGGAAGGGGAACCGGATGCTCTCTCCCGTCGCACTGGACTCCTCGGTATCCCCTTCGAAGAGCAGCTGCTCGATCGGACTCGTCTCCGCGAGGCCGCGCTGGGATGATCTCTTGCGGGCCCTGGATTTGCGGTGCTCCGTCAAAGCCTCGGCGCTGCGGCTCAGGTCGTTCGGAGAGAAGGGATGGACCTCCGCCTGCTCCGCCCGGCGCTCGCAGACCTTCTTCAAATCCCCGATCGTCAGGCGTTTACCTTCGATCTGTCCACCCCGTCCGACCGTGCAAAGAAGCGGACCCTCGTCGTCGCCTCGGTGCACGAGCCAATCCTCGAGGCAGATCAACTCGTCGTTCGTCAGGGTCACACGGCGGCCGCGGCCACCGCTGCGGGCGGGTCGAACCGTGATCTGACAGCGGCCCGTCTTGTTGCTGAATCGCACGCTCTCGATCTTCAGCGCGGTGATCTCGGCGATCTTGAGACCGCGATAGGCCAGCGAGAAGAGGACCGCATCGCGCGATCCCTCGACCGTCTCCTCCGAGGCGCAGGCCGCCACCAGCGCACGCAGTTCGCCGTCCCCGAGCAGCCTGGACTTGCTGGCGGGACGCGTCGCCGTGCTCCGGTTGCCCGACTCCTTGCGCGTCCGGGTCCGGCTGGTGGTCGCACGGGAACCGCGCTGGCCTCCGACTGCGTCCTTGCCGCGACGGCTCCGGCCCGGAGCCTCGGGAGCGGTCGCGTCGTCGCTCACGAATCCGAGTTCGCAGCACTCCTCGATCACCTTGCTCAGAGTGCTCCGGATCTTCTGGACCTGGCGAGGGGCGAAGCTGTCGGGAACCATCCGGTAGCTACGGGTCGAGTCGCGGCGGCAGCGCAGGGCCTCGATGCGGGCGGGAGCCCCTTTCTCCTTGAGAATCGTGAGTGCGGCCGCACCGTGGTAGGGACGCACCTGCTGCCAGGGGAAGTCGAGGCTGTCGCATTTTCCGCCACTGATCACCGTAGCGAGGGTCTCGAGCGCCTCCTCGGCCATGCGGCGGTTGTCGTCACTCTTGAAGGAGCTCAGGTAGTTTTCCGCGGCGCGGCGTCCCTTGGCGACCTCGATCGGATGCAGGATGAAGTCGACCGAGTCCTGGGGTGAGGGGGCGGGAGAGGGAAGCGACGCCAGGGCTGCCGCCGGGACCTCCGAAGAGCTGGACTCGGTCTCGGTTGCGGTGGTCTCGAGTGTGCTGGAGAGGGGATCGGCGGCCACGATGATTCCTCCTTGGCGGGTGCGAATGGCAGAGGCGTAGAGACGTGTGCGGGCTGGTGCATCTTTCCGTGGCACTTCATTGGGTCAAAGGTCGACTCAAATGTCAATATCGAGGGGATCGACCCGCTCCGGGGAGACTGATTGACGATTGAAAACAGCTACTTGAGTTCTGACCTGGCTTGCACCCGAGGGGAGCTTGATCGTCGATGCACATCGTTGTTCCCGCCGGGAGTGGGTCTGCGGGGGCGGGGATGACGACAGGGAATGACTGCAAGTCCAATGCGATCGAGCAGGGTTGGTTCGAGACCTTCGCCTGGCCCATGCCTCGGGCCTTCGCCGCGGCTCTCGCGGCGCCGCGCTTCGAGCAGGGCGACGTCCTGTATCGAGATCGGCTGGGCTATGGCCCGCTCGCCGATCCGATCCCGGCCGGTCTGGAGGCGATCCAGGTGCTGTCGCCGGCGCGCAGCAGCACACGTTCGGGTCCCGAAGCCAGCAGCCAGGAGGATCGCCGGCGAGCGGCGTGGAATGCGGAGGTCGTGATTGAACGGGTGGCCGTCGACGAGGGGCGCTCGGAGGTGAAGGTGTCGACCCAGGGTCGGCTCTTCACCTCGCTCTGGCGCGGGGATGTCGAATGGCTCGATCCCGAGCACGAGCCGCCGCCCCTTCCGCGCTCAGCCAGGGAGCTTCAGGGGGCGCTCGAGACGACGCGCGAGGCCTTCAGTGCCGGTCGGTTCCCGGAACCGGGGGTGAAGGGATGCCGCTTCCTCTTCGTGACGGATCAGTCCAGCGATGGGTCGCTGGCGAAGACGAGGATCATCGTGGATGCACTGCGATCGCTCGGCCAGGTCGAGATGCGGTCGCTGACGCCGGCGGAGGCGGGCGTCGAGGATGGCGATGCCTACCATCCCGCTCTGCAGGTCAGGGGATGCTTCCTCGCTCGGGTCGGCGAGGATGACGTTCGAGCGGTCCTGCGCGCGGCGCTCTACGGCGGCTCGTTCCCGGAACCGTCGGCTCCCGCGTCGGCAGCAGACGAGGCAGCCGGATCGGGCCGCTTCTCGTTGGCCCGACACGGTGTGCTGGAATCGATCTGATCGTTCGCGGGCGTGCCCGGGCGCGCTCGATCGCGTCCGGCTGCTGCCCTATTCGATCACGATCGTCGCCCGCTCGATCGTGATCGGCCGCGTCGGGGTCGAGCTTCGGGAAGGGGGCGGCGGGGCGAGTTCCTCCATCTTTCGGATCGTCTCGAGGCTCTTGCCGGGCTCGACCTTGCCGAAGACGGTGTGCTTGTCGTTCAGGTGTGGCGTGGCTTTGAAGGTGATGAAGAACTGGCTGCCATCGGTACCGGGGCCGGCATTGGCCATCGACAGGATGCCGGGACCGTCGTGTCGGGCCTTCGGGCTGAACTCCCCGGCGTAGCGGAAGCCCGGATTGCCGCGACCGTTGCCGAGGGGATCGCCGCCCTGGGCCATGAAGCCGGCGATTACGCGATGAAACTTCAGCGAGTCGTAGAAGCCGAGCCGTGTCAGGTAGATCGTGCTGCTGACGTGCATCGGGGCCACGTCGTCGAAGAGCCGGAACTTCATGTCGCCCAGGTTGGTCCGCAGCCGCCAGTAGTACGTGCGGTCCTTGGCGAACTCGACCCGCGGCGGCTTCGCGAGCTGCGTGCGCCAACGCGGATTCTGCTTGTCCACCGGATGCTCTGCGATGAATTCGTCGATCGCGCGGATCGCCGGATCGCTCGGGGCCTCGCCCTCGGCGCGCGCGCGGTCCTCCTGGCAACCGATCGCCAGCGCCAGCGCCAGACCGAGCCAGAGGCCGACCCGACGGCGGCGCGGAGCGTGGAGGCGACGAGTGGCCGGAGCGGGAGCGGGAGCGGATCGCGAGCTCGAGTGCGGGCTCGGATGCGAAGTCGTTTGCGAGAGGGCTTGTCGGGACATGCTGGGCCTGGCTCCTTCGAGCGCGTCTCGCCTTCGGCGAGAGGATCGGGGCATCGTCGTCGACCGTCGGGTTCCGGACGCGCCGGCGGCGGCCGAGGATAACGCCGGTGAAGCAATCTTTCAGCCGCCTCGGGACCGGCGCGCCGCGCGCCGGCGCGGAGCGCAGACGGGCTCGGGGCAGAGCCCCAGCGCCCTGAGTTCGCCGGCCGCGATCCCCGCCCAATCGCGATTCGCGCGTGGGCTGGCCGGACTGGGATGCAGGATGCGCCCGATCCGGGGACCGACGCCATCCAGGGCCTCCCGCGCGCGCCGCTCGGCGAAGCTGCCGATCGCGACGATCCATTCGGGCTCGAAGATCGACACGATCCGGCGCAGGTGTGCGTCGCAGAGGAGATGGAGGGCCATGCGTTCGTCGGCGGCCAGCTTGTCCGGTGTGCGATTGCGCCCGCTGGCCTCCATGAAGACGAGTGGGCAGTAGTTGGCCACGAAGTGGTCATGGAAGAAGCGTTCGGGCTGTCCCCAGTGATGGGCTATCGCGCCCCAGAGCCGTGCACCACTGATTTCGCTGCGGCGACAGCTGAAGCCTTCGACGGGACGGCGGGGATGCGTTCGGGCCGGTGGGTCGATGGGCTCCCGGATGCCGAGCCACTCACGGACGAAGGTGACCTCGCCGAAGGGCACCCCCGTCTGGGCCATGCCGTAGGGTCCAGGGTTCATGCCGAGGAAGACGACCCGCCGAGGTCCGTCGCCAAAGCGACGCAGGTAGCGACGATGGGCCCGACCGGCGTAGACCAGCGGGTTGTAGACATGGGTCACGGGGGCGCGAAAGCGCAGGGCCTCGACCCCGCGCGAGAGCGCGCCGGCGGCCCGGATCAGTCGGTCGGCATGGCTCAAGCTCGCGGCTCCCGAGGCTCGTTCGGCGAGGGACTGGTCGCTTCGTCCGCGGAACGGAAGCCGCTGCCGGTCGCCCGGGAGGCAGTGTAGACTGCGCGTCGCGTCGGCCCACTGCCTCGACAGCGGGTCTTCCACTCTTTCCACGGAGGACGTCGATGTCGGATTGGGGCGCGTGGGCGATCGGGATGGCAGCCGTGGGGCTGGTCGCCTCGGGCTGGCTGTGGCGACAGGCCGAGGCCCGGACTGCGCACCTCAACGAGATGCGCGAGCGGCTCGAGAGCCGCTGTCGGGAGCTCGAGGTCAGCCTCGATCGCAGTGAGAAGGCGCGCAGGCGCCAGGCGGAGGAGCTGTCCAATTTCCGCCGGAAGGCGGACAAGACCCGCAAGCGGGAATCGCGTACGGCGGCGCTTCCCCTCGGAACGGCGGCACGAGTGCAGGACCTGGAGACGGCCCTTGCCCGCAGCGAGCGCGACCGTCTGAGGGCCGACAGCGAATGTGAACGCCTCGCTCAGGAGCAGGTCCGGCTGGAAGGACTGCTCGCGCAGCGATCGATCCCACCGTCGACGGCAGCTGCGGCTCCGGTCGTCGGGGCGACCTCGTCGCCTCCGTCCCCGCCCCCGTCCCAGGCACCGGTCGAGGGGGCCGCCGCCGACGCGGAGGCCCGGCTGGAGGCGGCGCGCACCGCCGATCGTCAGCGGGTCGCCGAGCTCGAGGCGGCTCTTGTATCGAGGGAGCAGGACGCCGCTCGACTGAAGAAGCGGATCGCCAACCAGGAGCAGCTCTACGCTGCCCTTCGCGCCGAGCTCGCCTTGAAGAAGGATCGGCTGCGCGCCCAGGAAGAGCAGATCGAGCGACTGCAGGCGCTTCAGGTCGCGCTCGTCGACTGAGGGCTTCTCACGGGATCTCACGGAACGGCCCGGGAGCGGTGGCCCGGCCGCGGGCTCGGCCAGGGATCGGCTGGCGTCAATCGCTTGGCGTCATCGGTCTCCGCCGCTCTCCTCCCAGGCCCAGTCCAGCCAGGGCAACAGTGCTTCGAGATCGGCGGTTTCGACCGTCGCGCCGCCCCACAACCGCAGCCCGGCCGGGGCATCGCGGTAGGAGCCGATGTCGTGCGCGACACCCTCGCCGTCGAGCAGCCTGCCGACCTGCTTCATGCGAGCGGCCACCTTCGCCTCGTCCTGTCCCTCGGCCCAGGCTCGGGCCGCGCGCAGGCAGATCGACGTGCACGATCGGGTCTCCGGGATCCGGGCGAGGAACTCCGCCCAGTCGCTGCGCGACTCCCAGCGCGCGACCGCCGCCAGGTTGGCCTCGGAACGTCCGATCAGGCCTTCGAGACCGCCGACCGACTCTGCCCAGCGGAGCGCGTCGAGGGCATCCTCGACGCAGAGCATCGAGGGCGTGTTGATCGTCGAGCCCGCGAAGATCTCCTGGTTGAGTCGACCGCCCTTGGTCAGGCGGAAGATCTTCGGCAGCGGCCAGGGCGGCGTGTGCGACTCGAGCCGCTCCACCGCGCGGGGCGAGAGCGCGAGCATCCCGTGGGCCGCCTCGCCGCCGAGCACCTTCTGCCAGGACCAGGTCACGACGTCTAGCTTCTCCCAGGGCAGGCGCATCGCGAAGACAGCCGAGGTGGCGTCGCAGATCGTGAGCCCCTCGCGATCCGCCGCGATCCAATCGCCGTCGGGTACGCGCACGCCCGACGTCGTGCCATTCCAGGTGAAAACGACGTCGCGCGCGAAGTCGACCCGGCCCAGGTCCGGGAGCTCGCCGTAATCCGCCTCGAGCGTCCGTTGATCCTCGAGCTTCAGCTGCTTCACGACGTCGGTGACCCAGCCCGAGCCGAAGCTCTCCCAGGCCATCAGGTCGACGCCCCGCGCGCCGAGCAGCGACCACAGGGCCATCTCGACGGCCCCGGTGTCCGAGGCGGGCACCAGCCCCAGGCGCCAGTCCGCAGGCAGGCCGAGCAGACTGCGGCTGCGATCGGAGATCTCCTGGATCCGGGCCTTCGCCGGTGCGGCGCGATGGGAGCGGCCCACCAGTGCCTCGGCCAGGGCCTCGGGGCTCCAGCCCGGGCGCTTGGCACAGGGGCCGGAGGAGAAATGGGGTCGTTCGGGGCGGTCAGCGGGGCGTGTCGTCAAAGCGTCCTCGATCCTTGGCTCGGTGGGTAGGGCAGCAGGCCGGCGCTCGCGCGAGCGCTCGGGTGCCGGCGCCCGGGCGACGCAGTCTATCGACGAGCGCCCCCGCGAGCCATGCCGAGACCCGGACGGTGGCCGGACGGGATCCGGATGGCGGAGGGTGCTTCGGCCCGGAAGCGGCCCGGAAGCGGGATGCGGTAGGGTCAAGGGCGCGTTGTCCGGGGCCTTCCGTCGCGTGGTGTTCTCGTGTGGGCACGGGGCGCTCGGGGGAGACGATCGTCCGGGGGCCCGCGATCGTCACGGGGCCCGCGATCGCCGGGGCAAGACCGACTGCAGGGCCGCGACGAGGCGGAGGCACGAGCACGATGTCCGAGACGACGGCTGGCACGACATCGGAGACGACTTCCGAGACGAAACCGGACGGCATTGCCGACGCCCGACCCGTGCGTCCCGACCACGCCCATCCCGACGGGTCGCCCGACGACCGCCCCGACCTCGAGGCCGTGCGCCTGTTTCTGCTGGACCTCCAGTCGCAGATCTGCGACACGCTCGAGGCGCTCGACGGGACGGTGCGCTTCCGGCGCGAGGAGATCCCGCGACCCGGCGGTGGGGTCTCCCGACCGAGCGTCCTCGAGCAGGGCGAGCTGATCGAGAAGGCGGCCGTTCACTTCACCCATACTCGAGCCCGGGACCTGCCCGCCGCGGCGACCCTGCGACGACCCGAGCTCGAGGGACGCCACTACGAGGCGCTCTCGGTCTCGCTGATCGTGCATCCCCGCAACCCCTACGTCCCCACCTGCCACGCGAACTACCGCTTCTTCCTGGCCGGGCATCCCCACGCCGATCCTGTCTGGTGGTTCGGCGGGGGCCTCGATTGCACGCCCTACTACGGCTTCGAAGAGGATGCGATCCACTGGCATCGCAGCGCGCGCGCCGCCTGCGACGAGACCTCGCCGGAGCTCTACGCGCGCTTCAAGAAGCAATGCGACGAGTACTTCTTCCTGCCCCATCGCGGCGAGCCGCGGGGCATCGGCGGGCTCTTCTACGACGACTTCGACGAGGGCGGCTTCGGATCGGCCTTCGCGCTCTGGAAGCGGACGGCACGGGCGTTCCTCGAAGCCTACGTGCCGATCGTGCAGCGGCGGCGGGCGCTGCCCTGGGGCGAGCGTGAGCGCTCGTTCCAGCTCTACCGGCGGGGTCGCTACGTCGAGTTCAACCTGCTGCAGGATCGCGGCACGCGTTTTGGCCTCGAAGCGGGGGCGCGGACCGAGTCGGTGCTGGCATCGCTACCGCCGCTGGTGGCCTGGCGTTACGACTGGCAGCCCGAGCCGGACTCTCCCGAGGCCGCGCTGGTGCGCGACTTCCTCAGACCGCGAGACTGGCTGGGCCTGCAGGCTGGAGAGCCTCCGCCGGAGATCGACTGAGTCCGGAATCGGCCGGGTTCCCCCTCCCCGCGGATCGATGATAAAGTCCGGCCGCCCCGGATGGCGCCGCGGATTGCGAGACCGCGGCCTGCCGCATGGGGCCTGGGGTCATGGACGGCCTCCGGAGCGGCCGCTGCCACGCGCGCTCGCGGGAGCGCCGAGAGATCGCCGCACGAAGGCTGCACGCGAGGCATCGGAGGATCGATCGACGATGAGCCAGGAATCCAGCGCACCCTA
The DNA here is from genome assembly GCA_964457385.1 of uncultured Spirochaetaceae bacterium. GTDB lineage: Bacteria > Myxococcota_A > UBA9160 > UBA9160 > UBA4427 > UBA4427. The sequence continues at coordinate 5,658 of CAYWGW010000088.1, read as the reverse complement.
CCACGCGCTCAAGGTCGCGCGCGTCGTCGAGGAGAGCCCGGATGCGAAGTCGATCGTGCTCGAGGTTCCGGACGCGCTGCAGCAGACCTTCGCCTATCGGGCGGGGCAGTTCCTGAGCTTCCGGGTCGAGGTGGACGGCCATCGGTTGGTTCGCTGCTATTCGCTGGCGAGCTCCCCGGACACCGAGTCGGTCCACAAGGTGACGGTCAAGCGGGTCGTCCGGGGTCGGGCCTCGAACTGGATGAACGACCAGGTGCAGGTCGGCGACGTGCTCGAGGTGATGCCCCCGAGCGGCGTTTTCTGCCTGCAGGCCGAGCGCGAGACGCCGATCGTGCTCTTCGCCGGGGGCTCGGGGATCACGCCGGTGATCTCGATCCTGAAGAGTGCCCTCGCCACCACTGGCCGATCGCTGAAGCTCGTCTACGCCAATCGCGACGAGCCGTCGATCATCTTCCGCCGTGAGCTCGAGGCCCTGGAGGCGGCCCATCCCGATCGGCTCGAGGTCGTGCATCGCCTCGACGCCCGGGACGGCTTCGTCGACGAGTCCTGCGTGCTGCGTGAGGTGGGCAGCCGGACCGACGCGGACTTCTACGTCTGTGGCCCTGGTCCCTTCATGGATATCGTGGAGAGCGCGCTCGCCCGGGCCGGCGTCGGCGAGGGCCAGATCTTCATCGAGCGCTTCGAGTCGCCTTCGGAGGAGCCGGTGGCGGGCGCTCCGATCGACGCCTCCGAGGGCACGACCGTGACGATCAGGCTCGACGGTCAGGAGACGGAGGTGGTGGTCGCCGAGGGCGAGACGATCCTGGCGGCGGCCCGTCGGGTCGGGCTCGAGCCGCCCTTCGCCTGCGAGGAGGCCTACTGCGGCTGCTGCATGGCGCGGGTCGTCGAGGGCGAGGTCGCCATGCGGATGAACGACGGTGGCATCGACCAGAAGCAGATCGACTCCGGCTGGATCCTCACCTGCCAGGGTGTGCCCAAGGGAAAGGCGCGGATCGAGTACCCCGACTGACACGGGTTGCCACCGCCTGGCAGCCAGCGCCTACAGTAGGCTCAGCCCGAGCAGGGACTCGAGCTCGCGAAGGGCGTCGTCCGGGGACTCCACCTTGATCGTCGCCATGCCGAGGGCTCGGGCCGGCTTCAGGTTGTGTCCGATGTCGTCGAGGAAGACGACCGTCTCGGGCGGCCTCTCGAGTCGCTCGCAGGCGAGAGCGTAGATGCGTGGATCGGGCTTGCGCAGGCCCTCGACGCTGGACTCGATGAAGACGTCGAAACGGTCTCGCAGGGCGCGGGTGCCGTCACTGCGTCCGTTTCCCTCGTTCTCGGCGTGGGCCCAGTTGTTGGTGAGCGCGCCGACCCGCAGGCCCTCGTCGCGCAGCCGCCCGATCGCCGTGAGCATCTGCGGACGGGGCGCGCTGGCAGCGGCCATGCGCTCCATCATCGCCCGGGCATCGATCGCGAGACCGGCCCGGGCGCAGTCCTGCTCGAAGGCGTCGTAGAAGGTGGGCATGTCGATCTCGCCCCGCTCGAGGCGAGACCAGGCGCCGGAGGGTGCGGTGTCGGCAGCCACCCGATTGATCGCGTTGCGCTCGAAGCCGAGCTCGAGCTCGTAGTCGCGGATCGCCTGGAGCGGCGACCCGAGCACCACGCCGCCGAGATCGAAGAGCACTGCACGCCTGGACATGCGGTCGAGCTTAGCAGCCCGTCACGGCGCGATGCGCCTCCCGCAACGTCGCGCGATCCGGACCGAAGAAGAGCGTGGGCCGCGGTCCCCCGTGATCGTCTTCGGCGGCGAGCGACAGCCGGATCACGCCGCCGCCCGCACGCGCTGCGATCTCGCCGGCCTGCGCATCCGCCCCGCTTCGGATGCCGTCGGTCGACGCGGAGGCGGACTCGGAGAGGAGCGCCATCAAAAAGCCTCTTCGCGACTCCCCGCCCAGGCCGAGTTCTTCGCGGACGTGGGGCAGAGCGCGCCGGACGAGTCCCAGGCTGACGAGCCCCATGGTCGCCCGGGCGTTCAGCTCGAGCGCCGGACGCAGGCGCTCGCGATCGCCCTCGACGTAGGTGAAGGCATCGACGCCACACGGCCCGAAGAAGCCCTGGGATCGGGCGCGCTCGGCGAGCCAGACGCTGCTGGTGCGGACGGCTTCGTCCTCACGATGCCCCGAGTAGACGCGACCCCGGGCGTCGAGCTCGCCGCAATGACCGCGGAACCCGCCGCCGGGCGACACGATCTGCTCGAGGGAACCGAGCAGGGTCGGCGGTGTGGCGGTCGACTCGGGCGGTGGTAGGTAGACGCAGGCCGAGAGATCGCAGCGCCGATCCAGCCATGGCTCGAGGATCGCACCGCCGCGCCGCGCGAGGCGGGGGAGCGCCGAGCGGATCGTCTCGCGATCCGGTCCGTCCAGGCCGACGCCCGCGCCGATGCCCACGCCGGCCACGCGTCCCCGTCCGCTGCTGCCCAGGCGTGGCTTCAGCGTGAAGCGGCGGCCGGTCCACTCGGGCCAGCGGCACACGCAGGTCTCGATCCGGCGCAGCGCGGCCTCGGGATCCTCGAGCTCGCCTGGGTCGAAGACGATCGGCAACCCGTCGAGGCCCGACGACAGCAGGCCGCCGCTGCGGGCTTCAGTGAGGGCGAAGGCCTTGTCGTGCACCCGGGCGACCCGATCGGGATCGGGTCCGACGAGAGGGAGGCCGAGCGCCTCCTCGGCGGTCTCGGCCAGCGTTCGGGTGGCCAACCAGGGGACGGCTCCCTCGGCCGGCTCGAGCCAGGCGTAGGCGGGCTCCTGATCCGGGGCACCGAGGGCGGTGGGCCAGAGGTCGCCGCAACGCTGGCGCTCGAGTCGGAGCGGGCTTGAAGCGGACGCCGCGGCTGAGGCCGAAACCGACGGCCGACACAGCCAGGCGTCGGCGGAGAAGAGATGGCTCCAGAGTCGCGCGGCCACGCGGACCGCGGGATGGCGTTGCAGCCCCGCCCAGTCCCGTCCCTCCTCGGCGCCGAGATTCGGAAGCAGGCAGCAGGCTCCGATCACCGGGGCCCGCTTCCATTTCGATCCGATGCGTCTCCGTTCGACGGTGTGCCGGGACGTCGCTCCGGGGAGGGTCGCGCCCGTCGCACGTGCTCGATCAGACGGGGGCTGAGGCCGGCCCGGCGACGGGGTGTCACCTCGAAGCGTCGGCCCTTCGCACGGGCCGGTCCGAGGGGGAAGGGGACGGTCTCGAGGTAGAAGTCGAGGTCGTCGCCCGCGCTCGCTGGCTCGTTTCTGGACAACCGGACCAGCCAACGCTCGGCCAGGGCCACGTGACCGATCTCTTCATCGTGCACGAGCTGACAGACCGCCGCGCTCTCGGAGTCGCCCGCCGCGGCGAAGGCGTCGCGATAGGTCAGGGTGAAGTCGAGGTTCGCCTGCTCCAGCGTGAGGCCCATGGCCGCGAGGAAGGCACGGGGTCCGGCGGGCGAGGCGGCGATGGCCGGGGCCTGGCGCCAGAAGTAGTCGGAGTGATCGTCGCTCTCGAAGACGCCGCCGTGGGCGGCGAGCCGCTCGAGGTAGAGACGGCAATGCCGCTGCTCGTCGGACAGGGAGGCGAGCAGTCCACGACGAAGCCCGGCCGGGAGCTCCGGCCAGCGAAGCAGGGCCCAGGCGAAGTACTCCACGGCCATCAGCTCGTGATGGGCGAAGCGTGCCAGGCAACGGATCCGCTGGCCGGGGTCGGTCAGCTGGCCGGGACGGGGCAGCCGGTCGCTGCCGCCGTGCATCCGCAGACCCGGGTCGCGGACGGGCCGCTCGATCAGGACGGCGGGTCCCGAAGGCGTGTCGGGAAGCGGAAGCCCGTTCGGGCCCAGGGGTGGAACGAGCTTCGATTCGAGATCGCCGGCTTCGAGGATGCGCAGGCAGAATGCGCGCACGTTCGCCGGCACCTCGGCGGGCGCCTTGGGGAGCGGGCGTCGATCGGAGCCTTGCATCGCCCGAGGGTAGTCCATTCCCGACCCGGGCTCTGGGGCACGCTTCCTCCGCCATTGGAACGAGTTTCAATTCCCGCTGAAACGTGTTTCACTATGCGGCGATGGGTGCTGCACCGGTCGAGGACACGATGGAGGAGCGATCCCGGCGGATCGTCGAGACCGCGGTCGAGCTTGCCGAGCAGGGGGGCTTCGAGGCCGTGCGCCTGCGCGACGTGGCCGCCCACGCAGGCGTGGCCCTCGGGACGCTCTATCGACGCTTCCACAGCAAGGAGGATCTGCTGGTGGCCGCGCTCGAGGTCGAGACACGCGCGCTCGAGGAGCGTTTCCGATCGCGTCCGCCGAAGGGCGCGACGGCGGCGGAGCGCGTGACGGGATTCTTCGCGCTGGCGACTCGCGGCATGATGCGTCGGCCGAACCTGTCCCGGGCGATGTTGAAGGCGGCCGCGGCGGGCGAGCCTGCGTTGGCGAAGAAGGTCGGTGCCTTTCACGAGAACGTGCAGCGCATGGTCCTCGGCGCCTATCGCGGCAAGCCGATCGAGCCGGGCGATCCCGAGCTCAGCGAGCGGGAGAAGCTGATCGGGGACATCCTGAATCACGTCTGGTTCGCGTTGATGGTCGGCTGGTCGGGCGGACAGCATAGCCAGCAGGGCATCCTCGATCGGATGCGGGCGTCGATCGAGTTGGTGCTCTCCGCCGCGGATTCGGCATCCACGAAACGGGCATGACGAGGACGAGGACGAGGAATTCGCGGCCTCAGGGTGCGGGCCGGAGTCGGATCGATACGAACTTCAGGATTCGGAGGTGAGGAAATGAGAGAGGCAGTCATCGTCGAGGCGGTGCGGACGCCAATCGCCCGGGGCAAGATGATCCGGGGCGAGCTTTCGGGCATCCACGCGGCGCATCTGCTGCGGAGGGTCCAGTCGGCGGTCTGCGAGCGGAGCGGGGTTCCGACCTCCGAGATCGAGCAGGTGATCGGCGGCTGCGTGACCCAGGCGGGCGAGCAGTCGAATAACATCACACGCCAGGCCTGGCTCTCGAAGGGCGACGACTATACGGCGGGCGGCACGACGATCGATACCCAATGCGGCTCCGGCCAGCAGGCCAACCATCTGATCCACGCGCTGGTGAAGGGCGGCACGATCGACGCCGGCATCGCCTGTGGCGTCGAGGTGATGAGTCATGTGGGCCTGGGCGCCAACGTGATCAACGGCCCCGGCTACTTCCAGCCCCCGGACTGGCCCTGGGATACGGCGCCCGATCAGTTCACGATGGCCGAGCGCATCGCGCAGAACCGCGGCATCACGCGGGCCGACGTCGATGCCTTCGGCCTCGAGTCCCAGAGAAAGGCCCGGCGTGATCAGCGACGCTTCCACGCGCATCCACGAAATCGGCCAACAGTTGGCGGACCTGGGGGAGGCGTTGAAGATGCCGGCTCCCAGCGGCGGGGGGCTCGCAAAAGAGGATGGCCCCTCGCTCGCCTTCGGTGTGCACAAGGCCATCATTGATGACAAAGCTGAGGATGCTGAGGGTGCTGAGGGTGCTGAAAATGCTGAGGATGGGCCGACTGCCACACAGGAGCCTGGCGAAGGCTCTCCCGTAGATGACAGCGCCCCGGCGACATCAGCACCGCAACCCGAACCACGCCCAGAACCCGGAACACTCAACGAGCCCAGTCCGCCCGTCGGCACTGCGAAGCG
>CAYWGW010000087.1:0-15429 GCA_964457385.1 uncultured Spirochaetaceae bacterium | reverse complement strand
GCGGAGGCGGGCCGGCTGCATCCCTACGTCTGCGAGCGGTTCAGCCTCGACGAGGCGCCGAAGGCGCTGTCCGCGCTGCTCGAGCGACGGGTGACGGGGAAGGTCGTGGTCGAGCCCTCGCTGCATTCGTGACGCGACTGCATGCGTAGAAGTTGATTCCTCCGACGCCGACGATGACGAAATCGATGCCAGTCTCGGAGAGCGCAGCGAGCGGCCGCGCGAAGCCGCGATCGCTGCCCGACATGCTTCGCTTGCCGGACTTCACGATTGAATTGCAGCGCCTGGCCGTCGTATCGAGATCCCGGTCGCGATCAGCCGAGGGGCGCCACGCCGAAGAGCATTCCGTGGAGCCAGAGCAGGAAGGCAAGGTACAGGCCGATTCCCGACGCCAGAAGCAGGATGTCGTTGAAGCCGGTCCGGGGCGCGGTCGGGATGACTCTCTGCTTCCTTCGCTTCATCGAGATCCGGTCGGTGACCGCCCAGCCGAGGAAGGATCCGAAGAGGAGCAGGTCGGCCAGCGTGCCGTTCGCGAGCAGATGGGCGACGGCCCAGAGCTTCACGGACACGAGCTGCGGATGCGGCACCGCCGCCTGGATCCGGCCCGGGAAATAGGGCGCCAGAAAGAGCACGAAAACCGGCACAAGGGCCAGCACCGCCAGATGCTTCAGGAAGACGGGCGGTGCATAGAGGACGACCGGATCGAGCCGTGCCGCGCCGTAGCCCAGGGAGATCAAGACCAGGCCGAGGAGCGAAACGAGGCCGTAGAAGGCCTTCCATCCGAGTTCACTCCTCGCCGCCATGCGGTCGCGGAAGCCCTCGGCGAAGATCGAGATCGAGTGCATGCCGAGAAACAGGACGAGTCCGAGGATCAGTTCCCACATGGTGGCGGCTCCGACGGTCCTGGTTCGACCGTACCGGTCTGGGGGACGGCCCAGGCAATGCCCCGATGCTAGCCCAGGACGAAGCGATTCCGGGAACGGTTGCGCATCGGCGGGCGAGGCTCGGGCTGGGACTTGCCTTCGCGACGGGAACGGGGTGCACTCTCGACATGCACTGCCCATGCAACCTCCGCACCGGACTCCCGTCGGCTCTCGCGGCGCTCTCCCTCGTGCTCGTCGGCACGGTCGGGGCCGCGCCGGCGGTAGCGCAGGTTCCGCTACTTCCGCAGGAGGTCCAACGCGTCGACGTGATCGCGCTCGAGCGGGACGGCCGCGAACTCTTCGCCTTCGACGCGCTGACGGGACGGAAATCGAGGCTGCGACTCGAGCTCGGCGAGGAGATCTCCTTCCAGCAGGCCCGTGGCCGGGTCGGGCTCGTGCTCACCGATCGGCGTGCCCTTGCCGTCGCCCCCGGCAGCGACTTCCAGGAGCTCCGCTTCCGGCTCGACGAGGTCGTACCCACGCTCGGCCTGCTCGAGGATCGGATCGCCCTCGTCGTGACCAGTCGGCGTGCGCTGGGCTTCGTGGGGACCGGAGGAGTCTGGATCGAGGAGAAGATTCCCGCGAATGAATCGCTCGAGAGCTTGCGGGTCGGAGCAGGGGTCGGCGTCGTGACCACGAATCGCCGCGCGATCGGTCTCTCGGCCGATCGCGGAACCTTCGTCGAGGAGAAGCTCGGAGTCCATGAGGTCCTCGAGAGCGTCGCCGCCCTGGACTCGATTGCCACTCTCCGGACCGATCGTCGGATCCTCGTCTTCTCGGCCGCCCAGGCCGTCTGGTCGACCCAAGCCCGGCGTCTGCGTTGAGAGCGCGTCTGGCATGATCCGGTCGGAGTCAGGATCGCGGGGGTTCGATTCGATGCCCGCGCTGTCGGCGATTCGTGACGAGAAGCAGGGTCGCCATCGCTGCGGCGGTCAGGGCAGCCGCGGACGGCTCGGGAACGGCGACGAACGCCATGGATCCGTTGCCCGAGCCCTCTACAGGGAAGTCGGTCTCGAGGGCGGCGACGATGTCCCCGCTGGCATCCGACAGCCCGAGCTCGATTGCGATCGGGTCGGCCGACGCCGCGAAGGATGAGAGCACACTCGAGGCCCCACCGGCCGGCTCCAGAACGAAGCCGGTCAGACCCGACGCCACCTCGGACGAGAGTTCGCCGGTCGTTCCGAAGAAGACGATGAGATCGCCCGGGACGAAGGTCGCGGTGGCGAGCAGGGCTCCGCCGGCGTCGATCGACTGCCGGATCGACAGCGAGAGTGATCCGACGGTGACGCCGATCCGGACCACGTCGTCGCCGATCGGCGTGATCTCGTCCGCCGACAACGCGATCGGCTCCAGCTCTACCGTGGCGCCGATCAGGGACGTGTCCGTGATTCCGTCGACCGTCGCGGCCGAGATCGTGAGATCGTCCGTGAACGTGAGCTCGCCGTTGGCGATCGAGAACTGCCCGGTGCTCGTCACGAAGTCCAGGCTCGTCGCAGCCAGGGACGGCAACGAGACTAGCATCGAGAGTGTAGCAATCGCGACGAGGGCTCTCCCGTTGAATGACCGTACCCACCCATCGGAAAGCCTCGCGGACCGTCTCGTCGGCCTGATCTCGATTCGTTCCATCTTCGTCCCACTCCTCGTCTCTCGATCCATTCGGCGAGCCCCGCGCACCGCATCGTTCCCGGTCGACCGCGGGCGCATCGACCGGATAGCATTCCGGGATGCCATTCGGAGTAGAGTGGTCCGGAGCAGCCGAAAATTGCAGAGTCGTTCCCGCCATTCTGATCGATTCCGACCGGGAGCGTTCTCGAACGTGGATCCTACCTGGCGGTGAGTCCCCCTCCGATGCGCGTGATGAGCGGGAGCATGCGCGAACCGTGACGCGCCAGGATGTACGGCGGGTCGGGCGGGTGCGGGTCAAGGTGCATCGGATCTGCGCATGGGTTTCGAGAAGTCACGGGCCTCCCATCCTCGAGTCGTTCGAGGCAGGCCGTGTCCGGAGCAGACGAATCCTCCGATGGGAAGGGAGCGCCCGCGCTCCTTCAGACCTCGTCCAGTCCCGCCAGCCACGTGCTCGCGACGCGATCCGCCTTCCGGGCCAGAGCCTCACCGTGGCGGCGCGCTTCCGCGCGCAGGGTCCGCGGATCGATCCCTTGCTGGTCGAGCTCGGCGGCATGGCCGATCAGCCAGCGCTCGAGACCTCGCGTATCCGCCTCGGGATGGAACTGGAAGCCGATCACGCGACGACCCAGCGTGAAGGCCTGGTTCTCGAAAAGTGCCGTCGAGGCGAGTCGCTCGGCGCCCTCGGGCAGCTCGAATCCGTCGCCATGCCAATGCAGGGCGAGGGGTTCCGCGGCGAAGGGCGCGAGGCAGGAGCGCTCGCCGGCCGTCGTCAACGCGATCGGAGCGAAGCCGATCTCCTTGGCCCGGCCCGGTCCCACCCGGGCGCCTGCCGCCCGCGCGATCAGCTGGGCCCCCAGGCAGATCCCCAGCAGCGGCCGATCGCCGGCCAGGCGCCGCTCGATCAGACGCAGCTCGTCGAGCAGGAAGGGATAGCGATCCTCCTGCCCGGCGCCGATCGGCCCTCCGAGCACGATCAGCAGGTCGGGCCCATTCGCATCGATCGCGTCCAGCGGATCGAGTCCGGCCTCGACATACTCGATCTCCCATCCCGCCCGCTCGAAGGCCGGGCGGAAGGCGCCGAGATCCTCGAAATGAACGTGTCGCACGGCGAGCGCCTGTTTCGTCATCGTCTCCTCCCGATCGTTTCCCTTTTTTTCGCCTCCGCTCCCCGAGCCTCAGGAGGGCGGTCGAGGGGATGCCGACCGGCCGGCCGGTCGGCATCCCCGTAATGGACCGCTCGCCCCCGTTTCCTTCGCTTCGGGACGAATTGCTCAATCGCGCAGGCGGCTGAATACGAAATCACGGTCCTTCTGGGACGTATGACACGCATAGCAGGCCTCGGAGGCATTCTCGCCGACGACACGAGTCGTCGGCTCGCCCCCCGCGAAGCCTTCGAAGCCCCAACCACCGGTCGTCTCGTAGCGGCGCTGATCGCGATGCATCACGCCAAGGACTTTCCGGGGTCCCTCGACGACGGCACCGTCGCTCCGCTCCGCCTCGAGCAGGTCGAAGACGATCACGGCACCGTCCGGGAAGTGACCGGATCGATAGCCTTCCAGCGCCTTCGGATTGGCGTAGAGATGATGGATGCCACCGAAGGAGTCGAAGAGGGGATGTCCCTCTTCGATCAGCATGCTCTTGACGTGATGCCAGTCCCGGTAGCCCTCGGGATAGGGGACGTCGTGAGTGGCTGCCCATGCGATGCCGGCGATCATCGTCGCGAGAGCCGCGAGTCGGAAGATCTTCATAATAGGACTCCTAACTAAATGGTTCGATCGAAACGTCGATCCGAGGGAATCGGATCGGTCAGACCGCGTTCATGCGGCTGATTCGTGTTCGGCGCAGTCGATGCGAAGATGGCGATCCGCCATCGGCGCCCGGACGAAGGCGCAGTAATGAGGCTCTGCGCCTCCGGGCGAGCGGTTCTCGCGGAAAAACCGGCAGCTGACGCAGCTGCGCTGGGGCGCGATCCGGCCCCTCTGCTGCAGGCTGCGCACCATCTTCATCACGAGCCGAAGCAGGGTCTCCTGTTCGTCGGACGAGAGGCCCTCGATGACCGGTTCGAAGCTGGCAGGCCAACGCCGGGCCAGCTTCCGGCCGCGAGCAGTCGCACGCAGCAGCAGCGCCCGACCGTCGTCCGGGTCGGTCAGCTTGCGGAGCAGGTCCTTCCGTTCGAGGGATGAGACCGCCTCGCTCGCCGTGGCATTTCGGACCGCCGCATGAGCCGCGGCGGCCGCCAGCCGGACTCCCTCCGGCCGTTGGACGACGTAGCGAAGCAGATCCGCCTGGGTGGGCGAGAGCCCCTCGGCCTCGGCCGCCTGCCAGTCGAGCTGTCTCGACACGGCCGCCAGCCGGCCCAACCCATCTGCGAGTCGTCGCGAAAGCGGCTCCGAGATCTCGTCGAAGTTCATAATAAGGAATCCTAACTATATTCGGCAAGAAAATCAAGCGAGCGTGCTCGGACCCACTCGGAGTCGCGAATATGACCGTCGACCGTCGGCGATCGGATGAATTCCGTCGGCCCGACCGATCATGGCGTCGGTCGGGGGTGCTCTGCACGGCCGTCCGGTCCGATCAGCGCAGGCGGACCGCCGTCGCATGCACCTCGGTGCAGAGCTGCGACCAGAGGATGAAGTACTTGGCGACGCGATCGATCGAGATGTCGATGAGTGCGTCGGTGCCGCTGATCTTGCCGAGGGCCAGTCGCTTGGCATCTGCGATGCGGTTGCCTCCGGAGACGGGAATCAGCCCGAACAGGTTGATCTTGCAGTCGCTCGCCGCGACGAGGCCGAGCGGCATGTAGCCGTCCTGCGAGATCGGGATGTTCGAGGGGGCGATGCCACCGGGGCTACGGGCACAGCCGGTGGCCAGGACCGAGAGCACGATCGCGAGCAGAAGAAGTCGGGAGGTGAAAGGCGGCATGAGGTCTCCTGGTGTCCCTGGATGCATCGGGTCCACCCGCAGCGCATTCGCGAGTTGGAAGGCCCCGCGCCTTCCAGGGCGGGAGATCCGACGGAATCGGTCGGTCGGCCGATATCGGACCCTGCCGCTCAGCGTAGCAGGGGCTCGAGCGACTCCCATATCCGCTCCGCGATCCGGGCATGGCCTTCGGCGGTGGGATGGATGCCGTCGGCCTGGTTGAGTCGGCGGATGGCGGCGACGTCCTCGAGCAGGAAGGGCACGAGTTCCGCGTCCCACCGTTCTGCGAGCGCCGGGTAGACCGCGTCGAAGGCCTTCGCATAGCGTGGCCCGAGATTCGGAGCGGCGCGCATTCCGGCGATCAGGAAGCGCGCCTCGGGATGGGCGGCGCGGGTGCGCTCGAGGATGGCGTCGAGGTTTTCGCGCAACGTCTCGACGCTCTGACCCCGGAGCATGTCGTTGGCACCGAGCTCCACCACGAGCACGGCGATCGGCAGCCGCAGCAGCCAGTCGAGGCGCCGTAGCCCGCCGGCCGAGGTGTCGCCGCTCACGCCGGCGTTCACGACTCGATAGTCGAGGTCCCGGGCTTCGATGCGGCGCTGGATGCGCGCGGGGAAGGCTTCTGCCTCGGGCAGGCCGTAGCCGGCGGTGAGGCTGGTCCCGAGAAAGACGATGGTCGGTCGGCGATCCTCGCGCCGGGCGGCCGGCTCGGCCGGAGCAGTGGCCCGGCGGTCGCGCTCACCGTCCTTGCCGCCGCTTCGCGCGAGATCGGTGGGTGTCTGATCCGCGCTCGCTCGTCCCCGGTCCCCGGGCGCCGGCTCGCCGGCCTCGCCGCAGCCGAGCGTAATGCCGAGCGCAATGCCGAGCGCGACGCCGAGGCACAGCGTCATCGCCGTACCGAGCCCGCGTCCCCGGAATGTCTTGCGCCGCCGCCGTCGGCCGAGCGCGAGCGTCGCGACGGCTCCGCGCCGCGATGCGCCTCCCAGCTGCAGGAAGTAGAGTTGGGCGGGGTGACCGGTTTGCCCGTCGGCCTCCCTGACCTCTTTTCGTCCGCATTCGAACCGGAACCACTCTGTCATCACGCATGATCGTCGCTCGCCAAATCGCACAGCGCTATCCCCACGCCGGCTCTTCCGCGGCCGAACCCTCGATGCTCAGGGTGCTCGACGGGATCGATCTCGAGATCGAGGACGGCGAGGTCGTCGTGATCCTCGGGCCCTCGGGCAGTGGGAAGACGACGCTGCTCGGGCTGCTGGCCGGCCTCGACCGGCCGAGCGAGGGCGAGGTGGAGCTGGCGGGGGTCGCGCTGGGCGACCTCGACGAAGACGCCCGGGCGGCGCTGCGCTGCGAGCGCGTCGGATTCGTCTTCCAGAGTTTTCACCTGTTGCCGACGCTGACCGCGCTCGAGAACGTGATGGTCCCGCTCGAGCTGCTGCCCCGTGAGCGGTTGCTGCCGCCGGTCGAGGCCGAGGCGAAGGCGCGCGCGCTGCTCGCGAGCGTGGGGCTGGCGGATCGGCTGGGTCATTACCCGGCACAGCTCTCCGGCGGTGAGCAACAGCGGGTGGGCATCGCCCGCGCCTTCGCAAACGATCCGGTCGTGCTCTTCGCCGACGAGCCGACGGGCAACCTCGACCGGGAGACCGGCGAGGAGGTCACGCAGCTGCTGCTCGAGCTGAACCGGGAGCGCGGGACGACGCTGGTCCTCGTCACCCACGATCATGCGCTGAGTCGCCATGCCCAGCGTACGATCCACCTCGCGGGCGGCCGCATCGAGCGGATCGAGCGCGGCGCTCTTCCGGTGGCCGATCCCATGCGGTTGCGGGGATCCTCGGCGTGAAGTGGCACTTCGTCGTTTCGATGGTGCGCCGGGAGCTGCGCGTCGCGACCCGTCGCTTCGGCCTCTACGGCAGCTGCATGGCGATCGGGATCGCGGTCGTGGTCGGGCTGCATACGCTTCGGGAGGCCGTCGACGAGGCGGTGACGCTGCGCTCCCGGGAGCTGCTGGGTGCCGACCTGCGACTCGAGAGTCGGGATCCCTTCGTCGCTGGGACCGCTGCGGCGCAGGGAATCGTCCGCGAGGACGCGACAGACGGGGCCCTGCAGGCGATCGCCGCGCTCGCCCTGGCGCCGCCGACGGAGATCACGCGGCTCGGCTCGATGGCCCTGGCCGAGCGCTCGGGGCGCAGTCGGCTGGTCGATCTGCTCGCGATCGAGGGCGACTATCCGATCCACGGCGAGGTCTTGACGGAGCCGCCGGGTCGCTGGGCGGAGCTCGGCGAACGGCCGGGTCTGCTCTTCGTCGACTCGACGCTGCTGCTCCAGCTCGACGTCGAGATCGGCGATCGTCTTCGGATTGGGGACGAGTCCTTCGAGATCGCAGCGGCGGTCGTGAAGGCGCCGGGCGGCTTCGGACTGCGGGCGGAGATCGCGCCGCGGGTCTTTTTGTCGCGGCGGGATCTCGAGCGGACGGGTCTGTTGCAGAGGGGAAGCCTCGTCTCCTACCTGCGTTATTTTGCGCTGCCGCCGGGCGTGGTCGAGCCCTGGCGCGAGGCCCATCGCGAGGCGCTCGAGCAGGCCCGGATCGGCGTCCAGACCGTGAAGGGTACCCAGCAGGACCTGTCGGAGACCTTCGAGACCCTGACCCGCTACCTGGGGCTCGTCGGGTTGGCGGCGCTGGTGCTCGGAAGCATCGGTGTGGCGGCTGGCGTGCGGGTCTTCGTACGCGAGCGTCTCGAGGCGGTGGCGCTGCTGCGCTCGCTCGGCGCTTCGCCCCGGGACGTGATCGCCGTCTACGCGACGCTCGCGCTCTGTCTGGGCATGGCGGCCGGGATCCTCGGATGTCTCGTCGCCGTGCCGGCGCTCGGGCTGCTGCCGGCGCTGCTCGGCGGACTCCTGCCGGTCGAGGTCGAGCTCGCGATCGGACCCGCGGCGGTGGCGACGGGGCTCGGGCTGAGCGTCTGGGCGACGCTGCTCTGCGCGGTCGGCCCTGTGCTCGACCTGGCGCGGATTTCACCCCTGCGTGCGCTGCGCCGCGATTTCGAGGGTGCGGGGAACGCCGCCGGGAAGGCGGGCAGCCGGGTGGCGATCGCTCTCGCGCTGCCGAGCCTGCTGCTGGCCGCGGTGTGGCAGGCGGGGAACGGACGCGTCGGGCTGGTCTTTGCAGGCGGGTTGGTGGCGACTGCCGCGGGGCTCGCGCTGGCGGCATCACTGCTGATCCAGCTGCTGCGGCATCGGCCGCCGCGGAGTCTCGCCTACTGGGCACGCCAGGGCATCGCGAACCTCTTTCGTCCACGCAACCATACGCTTCCGACCGTCGTGGCGATCGGCTTTGCGCTCTTCGTCGTCGCGACCGTCCACGCCGTGCAGCGCAACGTCTCGACCCAGCTCGCCGTCGATGCCCGGCCCGACCGGCCGAACTTCATCCTCTTCGACATCCAGCGCGACCAGCTCGGCGGCGTGCGCGGGCTACTCGAGAAGCACGACGCGGTGGTGGTCGACGAGGCCCCGCTCATCTCGGCCCGACTCTCGGGCGTGGCCGACCGCTCACGGGCGGATTGGCTCGGAGACGAGACACTCGATGAGGCGATGCGCTGGGCGCTGCAGCGCGAGTACCGCCTCACGTATACGGATCGGTTGCGAGACAGCGAGGAGATCGTCGCCGGGCGCTGGTGGCAGCCGGGCGAGCCGACCGCGCAGACCGAGCCCTATCCGGCGTCGGTCGAGCAGGATCTCGCCCGCTCGCTAGGCGTCCGCGTCGGCGACTCGATGACCTGGCAGATCCAGGGCGTCGAGATCGAGACCCGGGTCGCCAGCTTGCGGCGCGTCGACTGGGGCCGGATGGCGACGAACTTCTTCGTGATCTTTCCACCGCCGGCGCTCGAGGCGGCACCCCAGAGCACGGTCCTGCTGGTGCACCTGGCCGAGGAGTCCGCCCGGGCGGCGCTGCAACGCGAGCTCGTCGGCCTCTTCCCGAACGTGGCGGCGCTCGACGCGACGCTCATCCTGCGTTCTCTCGACGCGATGTTCGGGCAGATCGGCACCGCCGTCCGGATCCTCTCGCTCTTCACCCTCGCGACCGGGATCGCGATCCTCGTGGCGGCCGCGGTGGCGGCTCGGGCGGAGCGGGCTCGCGAGGTGCTGTTGCTGCGGATCCTGGGGGCCTCGCGCCCGCTGCTGCGGCGGATCGTCGCGACCGAGGCGATCGTGCTGGCGGCGGTGGCCGCGCTGGTCGGCGGCGGATTGGCGCTGCTGGCGGCCTGGGCACTGGTCGTCGGGCTTTTCGAGCTGCCCTTTGCGCCGCCCCTGGTCGACCTGCTCCTGCTCATGTTCGGGACCTTTCTCGTGACGGCGATCTTCGGTGCCGCGGGTGCCGCCCTGCGTACCCGGCGCTCGCCCCGGGCCGCGCTGCAGGACGAGCTGATTTGAGCGGACGTCGGTCCCCGTCCCCCTCGTCACACGAGTTCGATAGACTCGATCACGCTGGGCGCGTGGGCTCTCCGGCCGCGGGGTGCCCGCCAGGCCATGATCGGGGCCTGCGCGGGGCTCGAGCAGGGGCGTGTGAAGGGGCATGTGAAGCGGCATGAAGCGGCACGAGAGGGGGCATGACAGCATGGAGGAGAGCGCGGTGGGTCGCATCCTGATCACGGGGACGGGCCTGTTCACGCCGCCTGACTCGATTACCAACGAAGAGCTCGTGGAATCCCTGTCCGTCGCCAACGAGAGGTGGAACGCGACCCATGCCGAGGCGATCGAGCGTGGGGAGCTCGCGCCCCGGGATGCCCCTTCGGTCGCCTTCATCCGCAAGGCCTCGGGCATCGGCCATCGCCACGTGATGGAGAAGACGGGTATCCTGGACCCGGAGCGGATGCGCCCCCATCTTCCGCTCCGGGCTGAGGACGAGCTCTCGATCCAGGCGGAGATCTGTCTCGCCGCGGCCAAGGAGGCCCTGGCCCAGGCCGGACGAGCTAGCTCCGACGTCGATGCGGTGATCGTGGGCTGCTCGAATCTGCAGCGGGCCTATCCCGCCGTCGCGATCGAGGTCCAGGAGGCCCTCGGCGCCGGCGGCTTCGCCTACGACATGAACGTCGCCTGCTCGTCGGCGACCTTCGCGATCCAGAATGCCGTCGACGCGCTGCGCGCCGGGCATGCGCGCCGGGTGCTGGTCCTGAACCCGGAGATCACCTCGGGCCACAACAACTTCGAGCTGCGCGAGTTCCACTTCATCTTCGGTGACGCCTGCACGGCGGTGCTGCTCGAAGCCGAGGAGCATGCGGGCCCGGGCGAGGCCTGGGAGGTGCTGGGCACGCGGCTGGCGACGAAGTTCTCCAACAACATCCGCAACGACGCGGGCTACCTGAATCGCTGCGAGGACGGCGAACGCGATCCCCACGAGCTCGTCTTCCGACAGAACGGACGCCAGGTCTATCGCGAGGTCTGCCCGATGGTGGCCGAGCATGTGCGAGCCCATCTCGAGCAGGCGGAGCTGCCGCTGGCGGAGGTGAAGCGGCTCTGGCTGCACCAGGCCAACCTCGGGATGAACAAGCTGATCTCGAAGTTGCTGCTCGGGCGCGAGGTCGAGGAGGACATGGCCCCGGTGATCCTGGACGAGTACGCCAATACGAGCTCGGCCGGATCCGTGATCGCCTTCCACAAGCATCGCGAGGGTCTCGAGGCCGGCGATCTCGGAGTGCTCTGCTCCTTCGGCGCCGGCTACTCCGTGGGCAGCGTGCTCCTTCGCAAGCGCGAGGGTTGAGTGGCCGCCGGCTCGAGGGGCCGCGGGCGCCGGACGTGACCGCGGTGAGACGATGAGATCCGCCCGGACCGCAGGCGTCGGCTCGTTTGCTGCCGGGCTGGCGCTCTTCGCGCTCGCCTGTGTCGCTCCTTTCGTCCCCGTCCCCGTCCCCGCCCCCGTCCCCGTCCCCGGAGCTGGGGCCGACTCCGAATTCGACTCCGTGTCCGGGGACGGAGAGGGGGTCGCCACGACCGGGTTCGACGATCCGGATCTGCGTCGCGAGCTCCGTTTCGTGGGAGCGGAGGGGAGGGCCGTGCACCGCCTCACGCTCGGGGACCTGCGGACCGCCTGCGGCTCCGTCGAGGTCGAGGTCGACGACCCCTATCATGGTCGCCATACGCGTTATGTCGGTCTTCCGCTCCGCTGCGTGCTGGATCAGGGCTTCGCCGACTCGGGCGGCGCCGCTGGGCTCCCGGGGAAGTCCCTGCTGCTGCGGGCGCTCGATGGCTACACGCTTCCCGTCCCGGGAGAGGAGCTGCTCGAGCCCGGGGGCGTTTTGGCCTACGGAGAGCCCGCTCTTGCCAAGGGCGGGGACGACGCGGTTCCGCCCTTCAGTCCGATCGATCGCCAGCGCGTCGACCCGGCACCCTTCTACCTCGTCTGGAGCGAGGCCCGGGGCGACGCTGCCCACGCTGCTCCCTGGCCCTATCAGCTCGCTGCGATCGAGGTCGCCCGCTTCGAGACCCGCTTCCCCCGGACGCTGCCGCGGGGGCTCGATTCGGACGATCCGGGCTGGCAGGGCTACGCGATCTTTCAGCGGGCCTGCGCCTCCTGCCACGCCATCAACGGCCAGGGGGGCACGATCGGGCCGGAGCTGAACGTGCCGCGCAGCATCGTCGAGTACCGGCCGGAGGCCCAGATCAAGGCCTACGTCCGGGATCCCCAATCCTTCCGCTACACGAGCATGCCCGCCCATCCCGAGCTCGACGAGGGGGAGCTCGACGCTTTGATCGCCTACTTTCGGGCGATGAGCCGACGCAAGCAGGATCCCCGGTCGGGAGGTGGCACTTGAGTCAGGACGGACGGGGCCCGAGCCCCGGGCTCGTCGGGGCGATGCTGCATCTCGGTCGGCGTCCCTTCGAGACCGCCCACGGTCGCTTCGAGCTCCATCTCTTTCGCGATCTCGCGAGGGCCCGTACGGCGATGGCAATCGTGCGGGGCGATCCCGGATCGGCGCGACCGCTGCTCGCCCGGGTCCACTCGGGCTGCGTGACGAGCGAGTCTCTCGGGGCCTGCGACTGCGACTGCGCCGAGCAGCTCGCGGGTGCGTTGGCGGAGATGGCTCGCGCCGATCGCGGTGTGCTCTTCTACCTGTTGCAGGAAGGACGGGGGGCGGGGCTCAGCGCGAAGGCGCGGGATCGCATGATCGTGCAGGCGAGCGGCCATCGCCGGACGACCTTCGAGGCCTTCGCCGAGATGGGGCTGCCCGCGGATCTGCGGAGCTACGAAGAGCTCGTGCCGATGGCGCGTTGGCTCGGTATCCGCGCCCCCCTGCGGCTGCTCACCAACAATCCCGTGAAGGCCGAGGCGGTCGCAGTCGCTCTGCGCGACGCGAAGATCCAGATCGAGGGCAGCGAGCCGATCCAGGGCGCGGACTCGCCCTTCAACACGGACTATCTGGCCGCCAAGGAGCGCTCCGGACACGCGCTCGACCGCGCGGGGCAGCGTGTTGGCGCGCCCGTTCCCGACTGCTTCGAGATCGAGCCGCCGACCCCCGCGCTCGAGGCACCGCATCTGGTCTCGATGGCCCGCTACCTGCTCCCCGTGGCGTTCGCGACGAGGAGCGAGGACCGGGATGGCAGGCTCGATCGACCCGCCACGGGCCGCGAGGCGACGGTCGAGTGGTTCCCGCTGCGGGTCGTCTTCGATCGGCGCACGGCGCGCGAGTCGATCCTGCTCTCCGGACCGCGCAGGAAGGCGGGCTTCGAGGTGCAGGCCGCGCCGGTCCGTGAGACTCGGGCGTTATATCGATTGGGACTGATCGATCGGCTGCCGGGTCCCGCCGCCCGCGGCCGTTGGGCCCTGCGCAGCGCCCTGCGCGCGATGCGGATACGGGGCGGGGGCACCCTGGCGATCGATCTCGACGAGACGGGCGCCGAGGCAGGAGCGCATCCGACCGAACCGGGCGCGGGGGAAGCGGAGGCCCGGCTTCGGGTCGCGGAGGAGATGCTCTCCGCCCGCTGGCCGGATGCGCCGGATGCTTCGGGCAACCGGGACCCGATCGATGCCGCGTCCTGACTCCGCGGCCGAGAGTCGTGGACTCCTGGCCGATCGGATGGCGCGGGCGGCCGGGTTCGTCGCCCGGGTGCCGGATCTGCTCGAGCCCCTGCTCGAGCGGCCGTCTTCTCTGCCCCGCCAGCTGGTGACCACGGGCATCGGCACCTCCGAGGGCCACGCCCGCCATCTCGCCGAGGTGGCGGCGCGCTTCGCCAGGCAGCCCGCCCGCTTCGCTGCGACCGGCTCGCTCGAAGCCGGCGCGCCGCCCGGATCCGAGCAGGATTGGCTCGTCGTCTTCTCCCAGGGCCTGAGTGCCAACGCGCGCTTCGCGCTCGGGGACGTCGAGGCCTGGGGCGGCGTCGTGCTGATCTGCGGTCTGCCGCGGCCGGGCGCGGCCGGCTTCGATGCGCTCCCGGCCGACAAGCAGGCCTGGCTGCGCGACCTCGAGCTACGCGGGGTCGTGCAGGTCGAGCTCGGCTGCGATGCGGAATACGGGCTGCTGATCCGGGTGCTGGGCGCGCGTCTGGGCTATGCGGTCGGTTGGAGCCTGCTGCGGACGCTGGCAGCCCGTCGGCTGGAGACGATTCCCGTATTGTTAGGCTCCGAGCTCGATCTGGGCGAAGCCCAGCAGCGGGCGATCGGCGAGGTGCGTCGGGCCTTCCCTCCGGAGCATCCGGTCGCGGATTTCTTTGCCGCAGAGCGGAGCCTGCTGCTGGTCGCCGAGCACGGCGCGCTCGAGCTCGCCGCTCAGCTCGCGCTGAAGATCGCCGAGGGCATGCTGCGGCCGACGCCGACCTGTGTCGATGTGCTCGGTTTCGCCCACGGGCCGCTGCAGTCGATCGCGCTGCGATCGGCCTCGATCCTGTATCTGGCGGCGCCCGCCGACCGCGCACGCGAGCAGGATTGGCGGGCGCGCCTCGAGCAGACGTTGGATCCGACGCGACACGAACTCCGCGTCCTGCGGGCGGCGATGCCGCTGCCATTTTCGATTCTCGAGTACGAGGCGGCCCTCGACGAGCTGATCCTACGCTCGCTGGAGGAGACGGGTCTGGATCTCGCGCGCTGGCCCGGGGCGGATCGCGAGGATGCGCTGTACCGGGTCGGCCCGGCGCTGCCGGTGGCCCCGCCGCCGCCGACGACGGACCCGGCCGCTCGGACGCCGAATCCATCGGCGCGTCGAGATCGGCGGGCATTGCTGCTCGAGGAGGCCGTCTGGCCGGAGCTGGAGGGGCCACTGGCCGCGGGGCGCTCGACGGCCTTGATCCCCCTCGGCTCGATCGAACAGCACGGTCCACATCTCCCCCTCGGCAGCGATCGTTGGATCGCCGACGCGCTGGCACGAGGGCTGGCGCTGCGGCGGCCTGAGTCGGTCGCCCTGCCAGCGATGGCGTTCGGCTGCGCGAGCGAGCACATGGGGTTTCCCGGCACGCTGCATCTGGCACCGGCGACTCTCGAGGCGCTGCTGGGGGATCTGCTGACCTCGTTGGCCGCGCATGGCTTCGAGCGGGCCTTCGTGTTCAGCGCCCACGGAGGCAACGTCGAGGCGCTCGCCGAAATGCACTCGCGACTGGCGAGCCGCGTCCCCTCCCTGAGAATCGGGATCGAGCGGGATCTCGAGGCGGTGGCCCGGATGCAGCGCGACGCGGTCGCGTCCCGGGGCCTCGAGGCCGAGAGCGCCGGGCCCCATGCGGGGGAGTTCGAGACGAGCCTCGTCGCGGCCCTGCGGCCCGGCAGCGTGCGCCGATCGGCCCTGGCCGCGGGTCGGCGGACGTCGCCCGACGAAGCGCAGGCGCTCTTCTTTCCGAGTCTGCGTGCTCGGGCGGAGAGCGGCGTGCTCGGCGATCCCCGCCAGGCATCGGCCGAGCGGGCCGGACCCTACCTCGAGGCCTGGGTGGATCTACTCGAAGCGGCCTATCGGAACGCGTTCGAGGCACCCCGATCCTCGTCGGGTGGCAT
>CAYWGW010000086.1:0-15475 GCA_964457385.1 uncultured Spirochaetaceae bacterium | reverse complement strand
ACCAGGACTCCCTCGGATCGTCCGCGATCTCGATCGCCTTGGCCGCCGGGGCGACTGCGTCGTCGAGCCGTCCGGCCTGGTAGTAGGCGACCGCGAGCGTGTAGTAGGAGCTCGGCGCCGGCTCTTCCACCTGGGCGATCCAGCTCTCGAGGGTCGCCACCGCCTCGTCGTAGCGTTCGAGCATCGTCTGGAGCTGACCCACCAGGAAGAGGACCCGAAGCTGGTCCTCGGGAGGCAGCGCCTCCTCGGCGAGCGCTCCTTTCAGATTCTCGAGGGCGGGCTCGTACCGCTCGTCCTGGGCGTCGAAGGTGCCCAGCATCTGTAGCACCCGCGCCCGGCCGTAGGGTCGCGCGCGCCGCAGGTTCACCGACTCGAGCTCTTTCCTGGCCTCCTCGATGTTCCCTCCCTCGATCGCCTCCATGACCTTGATCATGGTCTTCTGGTTGCGCTCGCTGAAGGTGTACTGGGACTGGGCGAAGGTCGAGCCACCCGCGAGCAGCGTCAGGCTGGCGCCGGCTGCCGCGAGGACGACCGAGATAAACGGGGTCGGGCCCATCGGGCTCCGCCCTTCGAAGCACCTTCCGAAGACGCCATTCCGTCTGCCCCGAGACGCCGACTTGAACATGAGCATCCCCACTGTCCTCTCCACCGCCACGAGCGATCGTCCCGAGCCGATCGGCCCGAGCGCGGTCCTCAAGAAGCCTCACTCCCGAGACGGAAGGGGATCGCGATCCGGATTCCCTTCTGCTCGACAGGCTTCCCGTTCTCGATCTTCGGATTGTACTTCCACTGGGACACGGCCTTCAGCGCGGCACTGTTGAAGATCGTGCTCGGCTCATAGGCGATCACCTTCGCATCCTTGACGGAGCCTGACTTGCTGATGGTGAACTCGATCAGCACGCGCCCTTCGATGCCGCGCTGAAGGGCGCGCTGCGGGTACTGCGGCTGCACGCGCACCATGGGCACGGCATCGCCGTCCGCGGACGCGATGCTGAATCCGCCTCCGGCATCGATCCCGCCGAGGCCCTCGTCCAAACCCGCACCGATTCCGATCCCGCCCTGGTCGAGCGCGGAATCGGAGTCGAAGTTCATGTCCGGCGGCGGCGGCGTATCGTCGAGCTTCTCCTTCTTCGGCGGCTCGCGGTCCTTCTTCTTGACTTCCTCTGAACGCTGCACTCGCACGAAATCGACGACCTTCACCTTCTCACTCTCGTCGAGCTCGCCCTCGACCGTCACGAGCGACTGCATCAGGTAGAAGAGCCCGAAGGTCACGAAGGCCGCGCACCCGAAGGCGATGAGGAATCGACCGGCGCCCATGCTAGTTCACGACCTCCGCCGCCAACGAGATGTTCTCCGCCCCCGCCAGCCGGGCCTGATCCATGACCTCGACCAGAACGCCGTTCAGCGAGGCCTCCGCAGCGGCGATCACGACGGTTCCCTTCGGGCGCTCTGCCAGCAGCCGCTCGATGTTCGGGCGCACCGCGCGGATGTCGACCGCGCGACGATCCACGAAGATCAGACCCTCGTTCGAGATCTGGATGAAGATGTTCTCGTTCTCCTGCACCGTCTTCGTCGAGCCGCCTTCGGGCCGATTCAGATCGAGTCCGACCTCCTTCACGAACGAAGCCGTCACGATGAAGAAGATCAACATGATGAAGACGACGTCGAGCATCGGTGTGAGGTCGACCTCGGCCTCTTCGTCCATTCCCTGCGATCTACGTCGTCGCATCAATCACCTCCGTGCTCGATCTCGAGCCGGTCCGCCAGCCGCTCACCCTCGTTCGCCGCGAACTGCTCGAGGCGCGCCGACAGGATCAGCCCCGAGAGGGCCGCGACCATCCCGGCCATCGTCGGGATCGTCGCCTTCGAGACACCGCCCGCCATCGCCTTGGCGTTGCCACTGCCGGCGATGGCCATCACGTCGAAGACCTCGATCATGCCCGTCACGGTGCCGAGCAGCCCCAGCAGGGGACAGAGCGCCACCAGTACCCGGATGTAGGGAAGGCTCTCCTCGAGCTGCATGCGCAGCTCCGACACCAGCATCCGACGGACCTGATGAGCGTCCCAGGAGGAATGATCCTCGCGGGACTCCCAACGCCGCACGACGTCGCCGGAAACGCCCGGAAAGACCCGGTAGAAGAACCAGAAGCGCTCCAGCATCAGCGTCCACATCACCAGCGTGACGACGCCGATGAAGATGAGCACATCCCCGCCGGTCTCCAGGAACGCCTGGACGTCGAGCACGGCCTGGCTGTTCAGCATGACTCCGCCCCTACTCCTGGCGCGCGATCAGTCCCGCGCTCTGCTCATCGAGGGTGTCGACGATCTTCTTGGTGTTGTTGGCGAGCGCTGCATGCAGGAGCACCAGCGGAATCGCCGTCACCAGGCCGAGCATCGTCGTCACCAGCGCCTCCGAGATACCGCCGGCCATCATGCGCGGATCGCCGGCTCCGAAGAGCGTGATCGACTGGAAGGTTGCGATCATACCGGTCACCGTCCCGAGCAGACCCATCAGCGGCGCCACGACCGAGACGATCCGAACCAGCCAGACCATGCTTTCGAGCTTCGATGACTCCCGCAGAACGGCCTCGTCCAGCATCAACTCGAGCTGCTCACGATCGACGTCGGGATTGTCTGCCGCCACCGCCAGCACGCGACCCAGCGGATTGCTCTTGTCGGGCCGGCTGTTCTTTTTCTGGGCCTGCACCTTGCGACCCACGATGAAGATCCAGATGAGTCGCACGATCGCGAGCGTCGCTGCGATGACGCCCAGCGTGATGACCGTGTATCCGATCGGGCCACCCTCGGGCAGGCGCTCGATCAGCGTCCGCGTCTCGATCAACACCGCCAGCAACGAGCCGCGGCTCGGATCCACGGCGAGTGCCGCCAGCGGCTCGTCCGATCGCAGGTAGGAGGAGACCGTATCCGTGAACCGCGACGGAGGCTGCCGACTCAGCTCCTGCAGCTGCTGCTGGATCGGATCCCAGAGCAGGTACTCGCCGTCCGCGATGGCCGAGAAGACACCTGCTCGCACGACATCCTGCTTCTCGACGCCCGTCGACGTGTAGACGTCCGTCTGGAACTCGACGACCTCGCCCTGGGCGACCATCTCCCGAACCAGTTCCTCCCAGAGCCGCTCGAGCTCACGGATCGAGGGCATCTCCTTGCTGCTGCCGAGCTCCTGCAGGAAGGCGATGCGATCGTTGGAGAACTGGGCGCTGGTCATCGACGCCTCGAGATTGCCCCGGGTATCGCCGGAGATCTGACGCGTCACGCCGAAGAGCTCGCCGAGGTTGCCCATCCGCTGGGTCAGCGCCTCCTCCAGCTCGGCGATCCGGATCTCCTTCTCCTGATACTCCCTCTCGAGTGCCTGGCTCAGCGCCTCGGCGCGCGCCTCCTCGGCCCGTGCCTCCTCGAGCAGCCGTCGCTGGTCCTCCCGGGCATTGCGGAACCGACGTTCGCGCTCCGCGTCCTCGACCTTCTCGACCTGCCAGCCCTCCCGCACGGCCTCGAGCAGCTCGTCGACCGTCGTCGGCTCGGGCCCCTCGATCACCATCGGCGTCGGCTCGGCGGATCCTTCCGCCTGGGCCGCCGCGACCGACGGCAGCAGCGCAGCCGCAGCGAGCATGGCCGCGACCGCCACGCTGCCCAGGATTCCGACACGGATTCCACCCAGAAGCGTCCCCATCCCGCGAATCGATCCCCAGCGCGACATCAACCCTGACCTCCCTGGGCCTTTTCGGGCCGCGGCAGCGGCACACGGATCAGCTGAGGGGCAGCCTGCTTCTTCGCGACACGAAGTCCCTCACTGATCGAGTTCTTGTAGCTCGAGTCGAGCTGGATCCACTGCTTGTTGGTGGGATCCCAGGCCCCGACCTCGGTGCCGTCCCGGGTCATGTAGAGCAACGCCAGTCGCCCCACGCGCAGGAAGTCGACCGGCACCTTCTCCGCACCGCGCGGCACGGTCCCCGCGTAGGACTCGATCGTGCGGCCGTAGTCGTTCTCGACCTGGTAGGCCTCGAGGATGCGGCGATAGCGCTCGGCATCGGCCACGTCCGCCCGCCGCATCAACACCCGCAATCCGTCCACCCGCGTCTTGCGCTCATCGGGCAGGAAGGGGAGGTCGAGGGCGACGAACTTGTCCAGCGAGTCGATCATCTTGAGCATCAGCGGGGTCACCGCGCGCCCCACCTCTTCGACCTCGTCGATCTGGCGCTGCAGCGAGGCGAGCTCCTCGTTCTGCGAGTCGATCACCTGGCGCAGCTGCCGGTTGAAGATGTTCAGCGACTCGATCTTCTTGTTCGTCAGCCGATACTCGGCCGTGAGACTGTCGGTCTCGGTCGCGATCTCCTCCACCCGCTTCTGCGAAGCCGCGCCGTCGGCGTTTGCCTCTTCGCGCAGCTCGATCGGGGCGTCGAGCTGCTGCGCCGTGACGGCGAGCGACATCGTGAGGCAGGTGGCGGCACTGGCGAACGCGATCGCCCTCGCCTTGAAGCTGATCATTCAATCTCTCCTCGATCCGATTGCGTTCGAAGCCCATCCACGCACGCGACGCGATGCCACGCCACGCCGATACCGGGCACGATCATCGATCGCGCCATCCAGTGCGCCGGGACCGTACGAGTTCTTCTCCTACGACTTGTACGTGTCTCTTTTTACCAGTCTTTGGGAGCAGGTCGATCGACCGAAGCGGGTCACGGGCACGAAAGAGTCCGCGTCCTTCGGACCGACGATTCGAACCGGACTGGGGCGCGCCACGTATTCTTTCGAATCTCACGGGAATTTCCAAGCGATTTTTTGGGTTTTGCTTCAGGTCTTGCTGATCATCCCGGTCCGATGGGTCCGGTCGCCCCATCGCATTCGCCCGCTCGATTACGCGCTGCGTCGTGATTCTGACGAGCCGTCGCATGGGACGGACGACGGCACTCGGGGACCGGAATCGGCTGCCCTGCCTCGGGCTTGGCGCTTCATCGGGGCATCCCGCCCCCGCATCGTGAGGGCTCCACCGCGCCCGTCTCCCAACCCCCTCTTCTCGTTCCGTAGGCGGGCCTCGACCACCTGCCGATCCGGTCGAAGCTCCGGTAGCATCGGCACATGCCGAGTCCTCGCGTCCTGCAGATCCTGCTCTTCACCGTGCTCGTCGTGCTCGCGCCGCTTCCCTTCATCCTGATGGAATGGGGATTCGCGCCCGCACTCCGGATCCTGCTGCTCACGGGCATTCTCGGATTCCTCACCTGGGAAGATGGCTTCAGCGAGATCACCCGCATCATGCTTCCGATCATCGGCACCCAGGCCATCCTGTACCCGCTCCTGCTGTGGTGGTTCTCCGGTCGGGCCCTGCGCACCCTCACCGCCCGCACGAGCCCCGTCGCCAGCGCCGGCTTCGTCGCCGGCCTCACGCTGGTGCTCCTGATCCTGTCGAGCTTCGACATCTACGTCACGCCGGTCTCCAGCGCGAGCCGCCACTCGAACCTGGTCCAGATCCTTGAATAGACGACTTCCGAGCCCCACATCGCCGAGCCCGAAAACGATCGTTCGCGGACTCATTCTCTCCCTGACCCTAATGATCGTCGCCGTGGGTACCTCGCGATCCGTTCCGGAGGCCGGGGTTTCCGGGGAGATCGAATCGATCGGCCGCGCCGCCGCCCGGACGTCGTCCCCCGCGCCTGCTTTCGCCCGCAGCGAGGAGCGCTCCGACTGCGCGGATCACGACCCCCTGCGACGCCCCTTCTTCGGCGACCTCCACGTGCATACGCGCTATTCGCTCGACGCCAGCACCCAGGGCACGCGGACGACGCCGCGTGAGGCCTACGCCTTCGCCCGGGGCGAGCCGATCGGGCTGCAGCCCTGGGCGGAGGACGGCACGCCGGGGCGCACGACCCGACTCCGGCGCCCCCTCGACTTCGCCGGCGTGACGGACCACGCCGAGTTCTTCGGCGAGACCGAGATCTGCAACACGCCCGGCGCCGAGGGCTACGACTCGCGGGTCTGCCGCGTCTATCGGCGCTGGCCCCGGATCGCCTTCTTCATCATGAACGGCCGTACCGGCATGAAGCCGGGCAGCCCGCGACATCGATTCTGCGGGGAGGACGGAGAGATCTGCCGGCAGACCGCCTCCGGCCCCTGGCTCGAGATGCAGCGGGCGGCCGAGGAGGCCTACGATCGCAGCCCGAGCTGTCGCTTCACCAGCTTCGTCTCCTACGAGTGGACTTCCGCTCCCGACGGCCGCAATCTCCATCGCAACGTGATCTTCCGCAACGACCAGGTGCCGGCGCTGCCCGTGAACGCCGTCGATTCGCCCACGCCCTGGGCGCTCTGGCGCGACCTGGACGCGGTCTGTCCGAACGACGGGAAGGACTGCGAGGTCCTGGTGATCCCCCACAACTCCAATATGAGCGCTGGATTGATGTTCGAGACCACCAATGAGAGCGGGGAGCCGCTGAGCCGCGAAGACGCGGCGCTGCGGGTGTCGAGCGAGCCGTTGGTCGAGATCATGCAGCACAAGGGCGACTCCGAATGTCGCCAGGGCGTCGATACGACCGACGAGCTCTGTCGCTTCGAGCTGCTGCCCTACGACACCATGACCGGTCGTTTTCGCGCCTCGGATCGGGGCAACAACGATCCCCGGAGCTTCGTGCGCCACGCCCTGGGAGTCGGGCTGGAGCAGGAGGAGAAGCTCGGCGTGAACCCCTACAAGCTGGGGATCATCGCCAGCACAGACTCCCATCTCGGCACCCCCGGTCTCGTGCGCGAAGAGGATTTCGAAGGCGGTGGCGGAGCCGGACTGCCGGTGGGCGACTCGCTTCCGCCGGGCCTGCTCGACGTGATCGAGTACAACCCCGGAGGCCTGGCCGCGGTCTGGGCCGAGGAGAACTCGCGAGACGCCCTGTTCGCCGCCATGAAGCGACGCGAGACCTACGGCACCAGCGGCCCGCGCATGAGCGTGCGCTTCTTCGGCGGCTGGGACCTTCCGGAGAATCTCTGCGAGCGCAGCGACTTCGTCGAGACGGGCTATGCGAAGGGCGTCCCGATGGGAGGGGACCTGACCCGGCCCGCGGCCGCCGAAAGCACCGACGCCCCGAACGACGCCACCTCCGACGCCACCTCCGAAACCTCCGACACCGCCCCGCGCTTCGCGGTCTGGGCGACCCGGGACACGGGGCTGCCGGAGCATCCGGGCACGCCCCTGCAACGGATCCAGATCATCAAGAAATGGCTGGAGGACGGCGAGGCCCGGGAAGCGGTGTACGACGTGGCGGGCGATCCGGACAACGGCGCCAGCGTCGATCTCGCGACCTGCGAGCCCCGGGGCGCCGGCGCCGACGAGCTCTGCCGGGTCTGGCGCGATCCGGACTTCGACCCCGACAAGCGCGCTCTCTACTACAGCCGCGTGCTCGAGAACCCGAGCTGTCGCTGGAGCCAATACGCCTGCAACGAGGCCGGGGTCCGCTGCGACGACCCCTCGACGATCGGGACGGGCTTCGAAGCCTGCTGCGCCGAGACCACCGAGCGCACGATCCAGGAACGCGCCTGGACCTCGCCCATCTGGTACACACCCTGAACACCCCCGGAGTGAGGGACCCGCCGCGACGGTCCCAGGATCCCCGGCGCGCCGGGAGCGAGCCTACGACCTCCCCCGCAACGTGCCCCCCAGCATCGGATCGTCAGACACCACCATGGAACTCCGCTTCGGTCTGCTGCTCGTCTGCTTCTTCGTCTCGGGCTTCGCGGCACTCCTCTACCAGACGGCCTGGAGCCGCGAGTTCGCGTTCCTCTTCGGCACCTCGGAGCTGGCCGTCGTGGCGGTGCTGGCGGCCTATATGGCCGGACTGGCGCTGGGTGCAGCACTCGCCGCCCGCTTCGTCCGGCGGCTCACGCGCCCGGTCCTGACCTACGGCCTGATGGAGCTGGGCATCGCCCTCTGCGCCCTCGCCGTCCCGTCGGGCATCCGCCTGGTGCAGGCCATCTATCTCGGGATCGCCGGCGGGCTCGATGCGCCGCCCGAGTCGATGGCGCTCACCACGGCCCTCTTCCATCTGCTGGGCGCTTTCATCGTACTGCTCCCCTCCACGGCGCTGATGGGCGCCACCCTGCCGCTGCTGGCCCGTTATGCCGTTCACGAAGACGCGCAGATCGGACCGCGGGTGGGCGTGCTCTACGCGGTGAATACCTTCGGTGCCATCGCCGGAACCCTCGTCGCCGCCTTCTACCTGCTGCCCGAGCTCGGCCTGCGACAGACGGTCTACGTCGGCGTGATCGGAAACGTCGTCGTCTTCCTGGCGGCGGCGGGGCTGGCCCTGGGGCTCTCGGGCGTCCCGATCGACGAACGACGCCGCGAGCGGGCGCCCTTCCACTGGATCCTGCCCGCGATGACCCTTTCCGGCGCCGTCTCCTTCGTCTACGAAGTGCTCTGGACGCGGTTGCTGGGACACGTGCTGGGGGGGAGCACCGCCGCCTTCGCGTCGATGCTCTCGAGCTTCCTGCTCGGCATCGCCCTCGGCAGCGCGCTCGCCTCGCGCTTTGCCCGGACGGGCGAGGCCGCGGCCCGGGGCTTCGTGCTGGCCCAGCTCGGCACGGGATTCTTCGCGTTCCTGGCCTTCCAGGCGGTCGACTGGCTGCCCCAGCTCGCCCGGGCCGTCGGCGCCTCTCCCGCAACGCCGGCGCCCGGCGCCGCGGCGGCGGGGCTCCTGCTGTTGCCGGTGACGCTCTGCATCGGCGCGACCTTCCCCTTCGCGGTGCGCCTGCTCGCGCGGGATGCCGAGGAGGCGGGCACGGTCAGCGGGCGCGTCTACGCCTGGAATACCGTCGGCTCGATCGTCGGCGCCATCCTCGCCGGCTTCTTCCTGCTGCCGTCTCTCGGCCTGGAGAACACCGCCGTCGTGGGCGTCGCCACCAGCCTGCTGCTGGCCGCCGCGGCCGCCTGGCTGAGCCTTCCCCGGAGTAGACGGCTCGCGGTCGTGGCGCTCGGCGGGCTCGTGCTCGCGGTCGTGATCCGGCTGCCGCAGCCCGAGAACCTGCTGCTGAATTCGGCGATCACCGGCACGCGCATGGAAGGCGAGATCTTCTATCTCGGTGTCGGGCGATCCGCGACCGTCACCGTCGTGGAGTACGGTCAGGGCTGGCGGCTGCTCACCAACGGACTGCCCGAGTCCGGCGTCTTCCGCGAGGAGGTGCCCGACCTGAAGGTGGACGAGACGGCCTGGCTCTCGCTCCTGCCGACGGCGGCCCGGCCCGAGATCGACGAGATGCTGATCATCGGGCTCGGCGCCGGTCAGACCCTCGAAGCGACCGCCCGCCCGGTCTCGCAGATCGACGTGATCGAGCTCGAGGAGGAAGTCGTCCGGGCGAATCGCCTGATTCCGCGGCCCCGCGACCCGCTCGCGGATCCACGGGTCTCGCTGCGGCTCGGCGACGCCCGGGGCGCGATGACCCTCAGCGAGGCGCGCTACGGCGCCATCGTCTCCCAGCCCTCGCATCCCTGGACCTCGGGCGCCTCCCATCTCTACACCCGGGAGTTCTTCGATCTCGCGCGCTCGAAGCTCCGGCCCGGCGGCATCTTCGTGCAGTGGATCGGATCCACCTTCGTGGACGAGGCGCTCTTCGGGAGCCTGATGGCGTCGATGACCGACGTCTTCGAGTACGTCCACGTCTACCGCCCGATCCCCCCGGCCCTGGTCTTCGTGGCGTCGGACCAGCCGATCGACCTGGCGCAGTCCGTGCCCCGTGCGCTGGCGGCCGCGCCCGAGAGCTTCGGACGCCACGGCATCCATCGGCTGGAGGACTTCTACGCCAGCTGGACCCTCGATACGGCAGGCGTGCGAGCCCTCTCCGCCGACAGCCCGATGAACACCGATGACCACAACCGACTCGCCACCAAGCGTCTCCCACCCGGCGCCATGGGGCGTCGTGGCATCCAACATCTGGACGACGTCTTCGCACGCCAGGAGGTCTTGACGCCCGCGCGCCTGGCGGAGGTCGACACGGTCGCCGTGCTGCGGCGCATGGCCTGGAACGGCGAACGGGTACGGGCGAACCGCCTGCTCGGGGAGGTCGCTCGCGCCGAGGCCGCAGCGACGCGGGGCTGGGTCCGGCTCGACAACGGAAACCTCCGGATCGCCGCGGCAGAGTTCCGCCGCGCTCACGAGCTGGATCCCGAGCTGCACGCAGCCCGGCTCGGCCTGGTCGTCGTGGGGCGGGGCGAGGACCTGGACCCGTCTGGACTCGACGCCTCCGAGCAGGCCTTGATGCGGGCCCTCGGGCGGGCGCAGGCGGGCGACTGGGAGGCGGTGCGCGCCCTGGATCCGGAGCTCGAGCGCGTCGGCCCCGGGCACCTGGCCTTCGCCCAGGCGACGCAGCTGCGCGTCGGCTGGCGGTTGGAGACCGCCGATCCGCTGCGGGCGGGCGAGGCTCTCGGGCTCGTCGACGCCCTGCTCTCCCGTCAACGCACGGCCGACCACTACCTTCTGCGCGCCCGCGCCGCCGCCGCCGCCGGTCGTCCCACCCTGGCCTGGGCGGCCCTGGACGTCGTCGCCGCACGGCCCGCGCTGCTCCGCGATCGGACCCGGGCCCAGGCCCTCGCCCTGGTCCGTACGCTGGGGGAGTCACCGGAAGGCGCGCGGCTCCGGGAGCGACTGAACCAATCTCGTCGATGACCGGGCTCCGCCCTCCGAAGACCGAGGCGTAGAACATTCGAGTCGGGGGCGTGGCCCCCCGGATCTCTTCGGCAGGATTCGCCAGCGTGAACCGCGCGATCGAAAAATCCGCGCAGGATTGCTTCCGATTCCGCTAGACTCGGTGCCATCATGAAGATCGCTTTCGAGCTCAGCGACAAAGACCTCCGCCATTTTCGCAAGGTCCTGCAGAAGGTGCGCAAGGGACGACGCGCCACCAAGGAGGACGTCGTGCTTCGCGAGGCCGCGGCGCTGCTCCAGGAGGTGAAGCGGACCGAGGCCCCCGACTACGTGCAGAACCGGATCGGACAGTTGTCGAAGCTGATCGCGATGCTCGAGGACGCGGATTGGCGACTGGAGGGCGCCGATCGGGCGCGGGTGCTGAACGCCCTGGCCTACTTCGCCGACCCCGACGACCTGATCCCGGACCGCGTGCCCGGCATCGGCTATCTCGACGACGCCATCATGGTCGAGCTCGTGGTCCAGGACCTGAAGCACGAGATCGAGGCCTTCGACGCCTTCTGTGCCTACCGAGAGGAGCGTCGGCGAGAGAAGAACGCGCCCGAGGACGCCCTCGAGCGACGTCGAAGCGCGCTGCAGGCGCGCATGCGGCGGCGCCGTCGGGGCGATCGCGAGCGGCATGCCCGTACCCGCGGCAAGTCTCCGATCAGTCTCTGGTAGCCTCTCGAACGTCGCCGGTTCCCATTCGTCGTTCGTGGTTCGATGGTCCCCGATCACCGGTCCATTCTGGCCCATTTCGGCCCATTCCGATCCATCCCGACGGCCGCATCCGATCCTGAACGCGCCTCGGTTGGACGCTTCACACGGTCCGCCTGGAGGTCCTGTGGTACACCCCCAGCAGCAGGAGATTCGGGGGGACGCGCCAAGCGACCGCTCTGCCTGGAATCGGAGTACGTCGCGAAATGGGAATCACGATCCTGGGCTGGGGCACCGCCCTGCCCAGCCGCACCATCACGAACAAGGATCTCGAGCAGACCCTCGATACCAGCGACGAGTGGATCTTCGAGCGCACCGGCATCCGCGAGCGGCGCATCGGAACGCATACTGCGGACCTGGCCATCGAAGCGGGCCGCGCCGCGCTGGCGAACGCCGCCGTCGACCCGGCCAGCATCGATCTCACGATCCTCTGCACGACGACTCCCGACGAGACGGTTCCGGCCACCTCGGCCCGGGTCCACTACGAGCTCGGCCTCGGCGGCGGGGCCTTCGACCTGAATGCGGCCTGCTCGGGCTTCGTCTACGGCCTGGTCGTGGCGGAGGGGATGCTCGCGACCGGCGTGAAGCGCATCCTCCTGATCGGTGCCGAGACCCTCAGCCGCGTCACGAACTGGGAGGATCGCAATACCGCGGTCCTATTCGGCGATGGCGGCGGTGCCCTGGTGCTCGAGCGCAGCTCGGACGCCGGGCAGCTCCTGGCCTGGGACCTCGGCCTGGATGGTGAGGCGCGAGCCATCCTGATGGCGGAAGTCGGCGGCACGATCGCGATGGAGGGTCGGGAGGTCTTCCGGCGGGCGGTTCGCGTCGTGGTCGACTCGGCCCGGAAGACCCTCGAGGCGGGTGGACATCAGTCGGAGGAGGTCGCTCTTTTGGTACCGCACCAGGCCAACATCCGCATCATCCAGGCCGCCTGCGACCGCCTGGGCATCGATCGCGAGCGCGCCGCGATCGTGCTGGATCGGACGGGCAACACGTCTTCGGCCTCGATTCCCCTGGCCTGGGTCGATGCCATCGAGCGGGGTCGCCTCGACGACGGCGACCTCGTCCTGCTGACGGGCTTCGGTGCCGGCATGACCTGGGGCAGCGCCTTGCTGCGCTGGCGGACCCGCTCGACGGAAGCCCCTGCGGCTCGACCCGAAGCCGCTCGACCGGGTACCGTTGCGCCGGGTACGGTTGCGAAAGGTAGTGTTGGATCGGGCGACGTCGGATCGGATGATGTCGGAGACGTTTCGAATGGCGAGTAGACGAAATGACGAGTAGACGAAGAGTGGCGGTGACGGGCTTCGGTGTCGTCTCGCCGGTGGGCATCGGACGCGAGCGATTCTGGCAGGGCCTGCTCGAAGCCCAGCCGACGGGCGAGCGACGCGTCCAGGACTTCGATCCCACGGACTGCTTCGGCGATCCCAAGCTGGTGCGCCGGGCCGATCGCTTCGAACAGTTCGCGGTCTGTGCCGCGCAGGAGGCGCTCGCGCAGGCGGGCTCCCTCGGCGGTGATCCCGAGCGCATAGGCGTCCTGATCGGCACCGGCATCGGCGGCGCCGAGACCCACGAGGAGCAGACCCTCGTGCTCGAACACAAGGGTGGGCGCCGGGTCTCGCCCTTCACGGTCCCGATGATGATGAGCAACGCCGCCTCGGCCGCCGTGTCGATGCGACACGGATTCCGGGGGCCCTGCGAGACAGTGGCGACCGCCTGTGCGACCGGCACCCACGCGATCGGATCGGGTGCACGCTGGATTCAATGGGGCCTCTGTGACGCAGTGATCGCCGGCGGCAGCGAGGCCAGCATGACGGCGGTCTCGATCCATGCCTTCGGCAACATGAAGGCGTTGTCGCGATCGGGAGTCTCGCGGCCCTTCGACGAACGGCGGGACGGCTTCGTGATCTCCGAAGGCGCGGGGGTGCTCGTGCTCGAGGAGTGGGGCCGCGCTCTCGCCAGAGGGGCGCGGATCCTGGGCGAGATCATGGGCTCCGCCAGCCTCGCCGACGCGCATCACATCACGGCTCCTGCTCCCGGCGGGCTCGGGGCGATCCGCTGCATGCGCCGCGCGCTCGAGGATGCCGGCCTCGAGCCGGCGGCGATCCGACACATCAACGCCCACGGCACCAGCACACCTCTGAACGACGCGGCCGAGGCGACGGGCATCGCCGAGGTCTTCGGCGCGCCGGGCCCGATCGTGACGTCGACCAAGGGCGTGACCGGACATGCGCTGGGCGCCGCGGGCGCGCTCGAGGCGGCGGCCGTGCTGCTCTCGATGGAGCATCGCCTGATCCCGCCCACCGACGGTCTGGAGCAGATCGATCCCGAGCTTCCCCCGATCGATCTCGTCCGCAAGGAGGCCCGTCCCTGGGAGCCGGCGCCCGCGATCTCGAACTCCTTCGGCTTCGGCGGCCACAACGGCAGCCTGGTGATCGGCCCCGGCACGTGAGCCCTGCATCCCGCAGACCGCGCCACGCCGAGCGCCTCGACCGCGCGGCGGTGGGGCTGTTCCTCACGGCCTGGACGTGGGCACTCGTCCGCGTGTCGCCTTCGATGCTGCAGCCGGAGGCGCTCGGGCCGATCCTGCTCGGCGTCTTCGCCGGCTATGTACTGGCGGATTTCATCTCGGGCACGGTCCATTGGATCGCCGATCGTTATTTCGCCCCGACGACCTGGCTGATCGGACCATTGTTGATCGCCCCCTTCCGCGAGCATCACGCCGACGCCAGCGAGATCGCACGACACGATTTCTTCGAGATCTCGGGCAACAACGCCCTCGTCAGTCTCCCGCTCGTCGTCGCGATCTGCTTCCTGCCGCCGCCGACGGCGGAGTCCTCTTTCCGCGTCGGCTTCGCGCTCGCCCATGGCCTCGGTCTGGGTCTCACCCTGGCCGTCTTCCTCACGAACCAGCTCCACGGCTGGGCGCATCAGACGACGCCACCGGCCCCGATCCGACGGCTTCAGCGCTGGGGCTGGATCCTCTCCCAGGAGCGCCACGACATCCACCATCGGCATCACGACCGCGCCTACTGTGTCACCTCGGGCTGGCTGAATCCGCTGCTCGATCGCATCCACTTCTTCCCCGGCCTCGAGCGGGGGATCGAAGCGCTGCGCCCCTCGCGGCGCCTGCGGAGCCGGACCCGCTGATCGATGACCGAGGCTCCCTGGCATTTCTTCTACGGCGGCGAGCTGCAGGGGCTCTATGCGCTGCTCGTCGTGCCCCTGGCCTTCCTCGCCTACCGCGCCGTCGCCCGGCCCGACATCAGCCGGGCCGTGGTACCGGAGGCGACCCGATTCGTGTCGGGACTCACCCTCGTGTTCGCGATCGAGACCATGCTGGATCCGATCGCCACGGGGCCGCTGACGCGGAGCCCCGGGATCGCGGGCAGCTGGGCCGCGCAGGCGATCCCCTTCGTCTTCGTGCTGCTGGGCGATCTGCGCGTGCTACTGCTGGTGATCGGTGTGGCCCGCCCCGAGCGGCGCCTGCATCGGAATCTCGCCTGGGCGCTGGGGCTGTCGCTGCTGGTGCCGATCACGACCGGTCTGCTCTACGGCGGCGCCCGCCTGCTCTGGCCCGAGCTGCACGAGCAGCTGCTGTGGATGATCTACGAGCTCGGGTTCCTGCTGCTCTGCGTCTTCCTGGGACGCGTCTGGGTCGTGCGGGGGCTCGCGAGCCGGCCGGCCACGGCCCACTACCTGCGCGACGTACTCGGCTACAGCGCCGCCTACTACGCGCTGTGGCTGACGGCGGATCTGCTGATCGTGGTGGGCGGGCTCGATCTGGGCTGGGCGCTCCGGATCGTACCGAACCAGCTCTACTACGGACTCTGGGTGGTCTTCGTCTACGCGCGATTCTTCTCGATGCCCCCCGACGAGGATCGGGGCGCCTCGAACGCGTTCCGATAGGCCGTCTCGAGCAGATCCACCCAGGCCTCGAGGTAGGCCCCGGCCCGGCCCGCCGATGCCTGGCGGGGATCGCCGAGCACGCCGTTCTCCGCTCGAGCCCGGAGGCTCGGAAAGAAGAGCGCCTGCGCTTCGTCGGGTGACGTCCGCCGACCCGCGGCCAGGGCCGAGCGGCGCACGCTGCC
>CAYWGW010000085.1:10434-15492 GCA_964457385.1 uncultured Spirochaetaceae bacterium | reverse complement strand
TCGAGACATCGCGGGTGCACGTGCTCTACGAGAGTCCGAGCTCGAACCTGGGTCTCGGCGGGAACGACGGGGACGATCCCTTCCTGAATCAGCACGCGCGGATCCTCGCGCGCGGCGGCCGGCTCGACCTGGACGCCCGCTATCGGCGCATCCGAACCGAGTCGCTGCGCGTCTTTCCGGAGACCGCGGGATCCCTGCTGCCCTTCCAGGACCAGACCCGAGGAAACGAGCGCTTCACGCGCGACCGCACGGGCTTCGATTTCCGCCTGCGCTTCCGTCCCAGGCCGTCCGGGGTCGATGCGCCCTCGATCGCGGCTGCGTTCGTTCCGGAGGTCGAGCTGCGAGGGGGCTTCGACGAGCGCGATGCCGATCGACAGATCCGCACCCTGATCGCGCCGGGCAACGATTGGCTCGGCGTCGCCCAGAACCTCGAGCGGGAGGTCGGCCGGGTCGGTGGAGGCTTCGTCTGGGGTGGCCCCGGTGATTTCACGCTGGCCCTCGACGTCGATCACGAACGCCTGCGCGTCGAATCGAATCCACTGCTGGACACCTCGCTCCCGACACCAGCCTCGGGTCGCAGCGTCCGCTTCGTGCCGTCCACCGACCGCGTGACCGGAAGCCTCCGGCTGCGGGGCCATCTCCATGAGCGCGTGATCCTGAGCGGCTCCGCTCGCGCCTCGCGCCTGGAGCAGGTCTCGAATCGGACGCCCGCCCAGCTCGCCGCGGATCTCGATCGCAACGCCGTGACGACGCTCTCCGGTGAGCTGCGCGTCGACCTGCGCTGGACTTCATCCCTCGAGACCAGCCTCTTCGTGGAGCTGGACCATCGCGACAACGACCTCGAGCGGCCGACGGCGCTCCTCGATGCCAACGGCTCCAGCCAGATCGCGCCCTTCCTCGAGCGATCCACTCGACTGGCCGCCGGTGGCGAGTTCACCCTGCGCGCGGGTCGGGGCGCGCGCTTCGCCGTCGGCGGACGCGTGCTGGGCGTCGATCGTGAGCTCGACTTTGCGGTGCCGGGTCTCACGAACCTGGTGATCGCCGAGGAGAACACCCTCGTGCAGGAGGAGAGCCGTCGCTGGCGTGTGTATGGTCGCGCCGACCTGCGCCCGCTGCGGAGGCTGCGGCTACGGGCCGAGGTCGGTTACGAAGGCGCGCCGAAGACGGGCCAGATCCTCGAGCTCGACGAGCGCATCGACGGCCGGCTCAGGCTCGGCTGGACGCTTCCGACGCGCCTTCCGATCCAGCTCTCGGCCTTCGCGCGGGGCCTTGCGGGCGCGAATCGGGACTTCGAGATGGTCGGGGGCCTCGCGCCCGATCCCCAGGGCCCGCGGCTGCCGCGGGACTTCGAGCGGCGCGAGTGGAGCGTCGGCAGCACGCTCGATGCCGTGCTGAGCTCGCGCTGGAGCGTCTTCGGTTCGTTGTTCTTCAGCCGCTCCGAGCAGGAGCAGTCGCTCGCCCTCTCGCTCTTCCAGCGCAGCTTCCAGGAGGTCGTTCCGATCACGTTCCGGTCGGCCGGTCGGCTGGAGCTGCAGACCGACGAGCTGGCCTTCGTGGCGGGTGCGCGAGCGGCCCTATCGGATCGCACACAGCTCACGATCAGCTATGCGCTCACCCGGGCCGATGCGAGCTATGGCGGCAGCGAGTCGGGGCCGGAGCTCGATCTGATCGACGCCCAGCGCGAGATCGACGCCACGATCCATGGCCTCGATCTCGATCTCGGACACGAGCTCCGGCCCGGCCTGCGGATCTTCGGCCGCTACGGGATCCAGGTCTACGACGACGACGCCCGCGTCCCCTCGTCCGTCGCCAGCTCGCTCACGCCCTTCGACCGTTCGACGACCCGACATACGTTCATGATCGGGCTTACCCTCGAGGGCAGTCGGCCACCCCGGATCGCCGCGACGCGCTGAAGGCCCGGAGTGAGCCGAAGACCCCGGACGCGCTGAACGCGCGGAGGGATCTGAATGTGCGAAGGGCGCCAAAGGAACTGACGGGATCGAGGCGAGCGAGGCCAGTAGGCGGGCCCGTCAGGGCTGCGCCGGGCCCCGGCGGGCCGTATCCACATGGGAGCGATCGCCGTCGTTCGCGCCCCGGACCTCCGGCGGCAGGGGATGCACGAATCCCTGATGGCATTCGGTGCAGGCGATCTCCTGGCTGATGGCGCGCTCGTGGTAGCCGCGAGCCTTCGGGCTCTGGGCGGCGAGGTCCTTCGGCTGCCAGGGGTGGCAGTCGAGGCAGGCTGTCTGATCGAAGGGGCCGTGAGGGGCGTGGCAGGCGCTGCAGAGAATCGCCTCGTCGCCTTCGAGCGGGTGGGGGGTCGCGGCGGGCTGCTTCGCGAGGATCTCGGAATGACAGCCTTCGGCGCAGCGCTTCGTCTGGGTGGCCTTCGCGAGGATCGGGTCGCTCACCGCGTGGACGACATGACAGTCGACGCAGCTGATCTCGTCGAAGCCATGGGGACTCGCGTCCCAGTCCCAATGGGCGCGGTCGTCGCCCGGGTGACATTCGAGGCAGGCGCGATTGCGTGCGGCCTTCGTGGTCGTGTCATCGCGACGGGTGAATCGGATGTTGCCCACGTGCAGCGGAAAGCGGACGTGCCGGGCGCTCGGGCCGTGGCAGCTCTCGCATTGCTCCCGGGCCGCCGGCGACTCCAGGCTGCTGCCCTCTTTCATATGAGGCGTCTCGAAGACCGCCTCGATCTTCCGGGTGTCATGGCAGCGCAGGCAGGTCTCGACGCCCCCGTCGGCGAACGCGTGACTGTCCGGGATTCCGCCCGAGCCGCTTGCCGCTTCGGCTCCGTCCTCGGCCTCCGCGCCTTCCGCGGCCGCGTGGCCGTTCGCGGGTACCCACCCGGAGAGGGCGAAGAGTGCTGCGACCAGCGTTGCCAGCATCCGGGTCGCGGCGACGCGTCGCCTACGGACATCGAAGGGTTGGGAGACCATCATCTCTTCTTGCTCTCGGCCGTGGGGGGTGCTCCGTCCGGAGTGATGCCCTCGGGCAGGCTATGGGCGATGCCCTTGTGGCAGTCGATGCAGGTCTCGTCCTTCGAGAGCGCTGCCTCGTGGAACTCGCGGGCCCGCTCGGATTGGGCCGCCAGGTCGAATCGCCCACTCTCGTGACAGTCGCGACACTCGCGTGAGTCGACGGACTCCATGTAGGTCCAGACGCGCTGCGCCATCTCCAGGCGGTGGGCCTCGAACTTCGCCGGGGTGTCGATCGTGCCGCGCAGGTGGTGGTAGAGCTCGCGCAGGCCCTGCGTCTTGCGCAGCAGCTTCGGGCCGAGCGGCTTCGGGACGTGGCAGTCAGCACAGGCGACGACGAATCCGGTGGCGTTGCGAGCGTGGACGGTCGTCTGGTATTCGACGCCGATGTTTTCCTGGAGTTCGTGGCAGGAGAGACAGAAGGCGTCGCTGTCGAGGGCATGGAAGCCGTACTCGACGCTGGCGAGCCCCGTGGCTCCGAGGACGATGCCGAGCAGGACCAGCGTCCCGAGCGCGTGACGAGGGCTCGGAGTGCGAAGCCGATCCCATAGCGACATGGACGAGCGCCCCTCCTGTCCGGCGCGGCCTGGCGAGCGCTCGGATCGCGTCATCATAATAGCGATCGATCGCCTGCTTTCGGCGGAAGAATCGGGTCGAAGAGGGATTCAGGTCCTCCCATTCCGGCATCGAGGCATGGGTGCACTCCCGACCGGCGATCGCACCGCGATCCCGGCTTTCGCTGGCGCCGGACGAGACAGGACGAAACGAAATGGGGCAGAAAGGCTCAGGCGAGACTCGGCTACTCGAGCCGGTTTCCTCGCAGTCACTCCGGGCGACGGGTAAACCGCCCGAGCCCCCGGCGCGTCCAACCATTCGAGGACGCAAAGACGCAGGCATTCGAAGACGCAGTCCGAGTCGTGTAGGCGAACGCGCCCGGTGGAGACGAGACGCGAGCGTCCCCGGAATCGGCTGAGTGGATCGCCGGGTGGATCGCCGGGTGAATCGAGAGGACCTGCGCGAATGGATGCCGGGAGTCGAAGTCTCGAGTCGCGCTTCGAGGCTCTCGTCTCGTCCCACCGCGACCGGGTGGTGGGCCTGGCCTGGCGGCTGGTCGGCGGGGATGGAGCGGCGGCGGAGGACGTGGCACAGGAGGCATTCATCAAGGCTCATGCCGGGCTCGGGCGCTTTCGCGGCGACTCGGCATTGGAGACCTGGCTCTTCCGGATCGTGGTCCGACAGGCCCAGAGTCATCTGCACCGGGCGCTGCAGAAGCTGCGCGAGCAGCTCGCCGACGTGGTCCGGCCCGCGACGACCACGATCGGGAACAAGACCACGATCGGGCACGAGGAGAGTGGCGATGGGCAATGACCTGAGTTCTGGGGAAATCGGTGGTGCGCGCCGGGGAGGACACTTCGTTCGGAACCGCGAGGGCGACGGGCAGGACGGACGCGCCCCGACGCCCGAAGATCGCGCCTGGATCGAGGCGCTCGGCGTCGCCTTCGAGCCACCGCCGATGAGTGGGGCTCGCGGCGCCGCCTTCGACGCCCGGTTGCGGGAGCGGATCGATTGGCGGCGGGCACGCGGGTGGAGGGGGCGAGCGATCCTTCTGCCCGGAGCGGTGGTGGCGGTTGCCGCCCTTGCCAGCCTCTTCTTCCGGTTCGGGGAGTTCGGAACCGATCTCGCGATTCCTTCGGCGGACGATGGCGTCGACGGCTCCCTCGCTGGCCCGGCGCTCGAATCCTGGGAGCAGCGGCTCTTCTATCAGGATCCGAGTGTCAGCAGTGTCGCCGTCTCCGCCGCCGAGATCGGGGACGACGAGGGCGGCACGAGCCCGCCGGACCTCGAGGCGACCCAAGGACTTCCGGCCGAGTACGCCGCCCTCGAATGGCTTCTGATCGAGGGATGAGCTCGCGGTGTTGGAGGGCGGACGGCCGTTCTCGGCCGGGAGGACCGCTGATCGATCGGATCTGTAATCCAGGATGTCGCCGGGCGCGTCCAATATCCGACCGACGGACCCGAAGATCGCCGACCTCCGAGTGAAATGACCCGTTCCCGGATGACGATCGAATGGATG
>CAYWGW010000085.1:0-10334 GCA_964457385.1 uncultured Spirochaetaceae bacterium | reverse complement strand
GGATGACGATCGAATGGATGGAGATCGAATGGATGGAGATCGAACTACGATGGATCGAGATGCGATGACCCAGCGAATCCGATCACGCTTCGTTCCTCTCGGGCCTCGGGGGCTCGCGCGTCTGGTAACGGGCATCCTCCTCGCGTGTCTCGCTTTTCCTGGCCTGTCCGTGGCGATCGGGGACTCGTCGGGCGGTAGGCACGGGAAGCAGGGCCACCACGGCGAGCGGCATCCGCCCGGCAGCTTCGCTGCGCGTCATGCGCAGCGCCTCGGGCTCGACGACGAGTCCCGGCAGCGGATGGGGGAGATCGTCGCGCGATCGGGAGAGCAGGACGCGGCGCTCCGCGAGCGGCTCCATGCGAAGCGGCAACAGCTACGGGATCTCATGAAGGCCTCTCATCAGCCCGATGAGCAGACCGTAATGGAGCGCGCCGACGAGATCGGTCGCATCGAGGTGGAGATCCATCAGAACCGGCTCCGCGCGATCCTGGCCCTGCGTGAGATCCTGACCCCCGAGCAACGTCAGGAGCTGATGCGCATTCGCGAGGAGAGTCGCGAGCGGAGCCGGAGCCGGGACGGGGCAGGGCATCCCCATCATGGATGGCGAGGGCGAGGACTCGAGGCATGCCGAGGCGACGCACAGAAGCTCTGCGGGGGCATCGAAGATCGCCGCGAGAGATGGGCCTGCCTCGAAGCGCATCGGAGCGAGCTCGGATCGGACTGTCGCGCGATGCTCGATTCCTGGTCCGGTCCGCGAGAGCCCGAGCGCGCCGGCTCTCCATGAGAAGCTCCTCCAAGGGCAACATGGGAGCCCGGACTGGCCCTTGTTCGACGGCCACTGTGATGATGGCAGGGCTACTCGGATTGGCTTGTGCGTCGCCGCCGAACGTTCCGCTTCCGGTCGAGCTGCCGACTGGCTTCTCGGAGGTGGGGCGGGAGCCCCGATCCGATCGTTGGTGGGAGGGCCTGGGAGATCCGGAGCTCTCTCGCCTCATCGAAGCCGCGCTCGCCGACAATCTCGATCTGGGCACCGTCTGGGATCGGCTGGTCCAGGCGCGCGCGGTCGCGCGTCGCGAAGGCGCGGCGCTGCTGCCCACCCTCGATCTCGACGGAACCGTCGGCACGACCTGGTCGCAGCAGGAGGGGCGCGCATCGTCCGCCAGCTTCGGGGGAACCGGGCTGCGCCGTGTGGATCGCTTCCGACTGGGCGTCGTGCTTTCCTGGGAGATCGATGTCTTCGGTCGACTGCGCGCGGCCCGGGACGCGCTGCGGTACGACGCCGAGGCGAGCGAGGCCGATGTGCAGGCCGCCGCGATCACGCTCGCGGCCCAGGTGGCGAGTCAGTGGTCGGCCGTCGTCGAACAGGAACGGCAGCTCGCCCTGCTCGATGCCCAGATCGAGACCAACGAGGACGTCTCGAGGCTGGTCACCATGCGCTTTCGTTCGGGGCAGGCTGGCGCAGCGGACGTCCTGCGGCAGCGGCAGCTGACGGAGCAGCGACGCGGCGAGCAGCATCGGGTCGCGGCCGACGTGCAGGTCGCCCGGCACGCCCTGGCGGTGCTTCTGGGACGCGCGCCCTCGGACCTCGATCTCACGCTTCCGCCGTCGCTGCCCGAACCGGGCCCCATCCCCGAGACGGGCCTGCCCTCGGAGCTGCTCGAGCGCCGCCCCGACGTGCGGCGCGCCTATCTGGCCGTGCTGGCGTCCGATCGCAACCTCCATGTCGCCCGGGCCGACCGCCTGCCGCGGCTGGCGCTGACGAGCTCGCCGGAGTTCACCTCGGAGGTGTTGGCGGATCTGGTCGACAATTGGCTGATCGGCGTGGCGGCCAACCTGACGGCGCCGCTCTTCGATGCCGGCCGGCGCCGCGCTGAGGTCGAGCGGGTGCGCGCCGTGGTTTCGGAGCGGATCCACGGATACGGTCAGGTCGTGTTGACGGCACTACGCGAGGTGGAGGATGCCCTGGTCCAGGAGCAGCAGCAGAGAAAGCGGATCGAGAGCCTCGAGGCTCAGCTCGAGCTCGCCCAGGGAACGCTCCGGCGTCTGCGAGATCGTTATGTCAAGGGCGGCAGCGACTATCTCGACGTGCTGAGCGCCCTGTCCAGCCAGCAGGACCTCGAGCGCGAGCTGCTGACTGCCCGGCGGGAGCTGCTCGACTTCCGCATCGCCCTGCATCGGGCGCTGGCGGGGGGCTTCCCGCTGGAGCTCCCTGGGAACGCGGAGCTGGTGTCCGCTTCCCCGTCCCGTGTCAAGTCCGTCGAGGACGGCGACCCGCGGAGGGGGAAGTGATGAACGACTCCTCTACCGGCCTCGAGACCGGCGCCGAGACCAGGACCGACGCCGATCGCCGAATCGCTCCCGCGTTCGGCCTGCGCCGCCGTGCGCAGGCCGCGCTGCTCCCGGTCGGCGTGCTGGTGGCTTGCCTCGGGCTGGCCTTCGTGATGCTGGAGACCGGCCCCGTCGCCGAACGCAAGCCGAGGTCGCGACTTGCGCACCTCGTCGAGG
This sequence comes from uncultured Spirochaetaceae bacterium, assembly GCA_964457385.1. GTDB lineage: Bacteria > Myxococcota_A > UBA9160 > UBA9160 > UBA4427 > UBA4427. The sequence continues at coordinate 7,829 of CAYWGW010000085.1, read as the reverse complement.
TCGAGCCCGTCGGGACGACTCGCGAGCGGGTTCGGATCCAGGCCATGGGCACGGTCGTCCCCGCGCGCCAGATCGTGCTCCAGCCGCAGGTCAGCGGGCGCATCGTCGAGGTCGATCCCGAGTTCGTTCCGGGCGGCCACTTCGCAGCGGGGGACGTGATGGTCCGGATCGATCCGCGCGACTACGAGCTCGCGCTGCGTCAGCGCCAGAGCGAGCTGACCCAGGCGCGTTCGGACCTGCAGATCGAGGTCGGCAATCAGTCCGTAGCGGCTCTCGAATACGAGCTGCTCGGCGAAGCCGTTCCGGACGCGGATCGCGACCTCGTCCTGCGTCAGCCCCAGCTAGAGAGTGTGCGGGCGCGGGTCGCATCGGCGGAGGCGGCCGTCGCCCAGGCCCGACTCGATCTCGAGCGCAGCGTGATCCGTGCGCCTTTCGACGCCCTGGTCCTGCAGCGGAGCATCGAGCTCGGCGCTCGGGTCGATTCCGGAACCGATCTGGCGACCCTCGTGGATACGAGCGCCTACTGGGTTCAGGTTCTCGTGCCCGTGAGCCAGCTGGCGTGGATCGAGACGGGCGACCGGGATCGCGGCCCCGGGTCGCCGGCGCTCGTCTCCGTGCCGGGTGGGCCGGCGGGTCGCGATCGACGTGAGGGGCGCGTCGTGCGGCTGCTCGGCAATCTCGAGACCGAGGGCCGGATGGCTCGGCTGCTGGTGCGGGTGGAGGATCCGATCGCGCTGCAGCCGGAGCAGGCCGGGATGCCGCGGCTGCTGCTCGATTCCTTCGTGAACGTCCGGATCGAGGGACGAGAGCTCGACGGGGTCGTCGCGATCGATCGGTCGCGGGTACGCGATGGCGATCGCGTCTGGGTCATGAACGACGAGGGAGAGCTCGAGATCCGGGACGTGACGATCGCCTTCCGGGGCGAGCGGGAGGTCTTCGTGAGCGATGGGCTGTCGGCGGGCGAACGTCTCGTCGTCTCGGAGCTGTCGAGCCCCGTAGCGGGTATGGCGCTGAGGACGGAGTCGGCTCTCGCCGGAGCGGCTGCTTCGAACGGTGCGACGCTCGCCGAGACGCCAGGAGCGCTGCAGGCCGAGACCGGAAGCGATGTCGTCGTCGATCGACTCTGAGCGCGGTCCGATCGCGTGGATGGTGCGCCATCGGGTGGCGCCTAACCTGCTCATGCTCGTGCTGCTCGTGGGCGGGGCGATCGCGGCCACTCAGGTGCGCCAGGAGGTCTTTCCCGAGTTCGAGCTCGACCTGATCACCGTGGCGGTGCCCTATCCCGGGGCGAGTCCGGAGGAGGTGGAGGAGGGCATCGTCCTCGTCGTCGAGGAGGCCGTGCGCGCCCTGGCGGGCGCCAAGGAGGTGACTGCGACCGCGGCCGAGGGGCTCGGCAGCGTCGTGATCGAGCTGGAGGAGGGGGCGGATGGCCAACGTCTGTTCCAGGACGTCCAGCAGGCGATCGCCCGCATCCGGACCTTTCCCGTCGATGCCGAGGAGCCGCAGATCAGCCTGAGTCTGCGTCGGCGCGACGTGATGGATCTGCAGATCTACGGGGACGTCGAAGAGCGCGTGCTGCGGGATCTGGCCGAGCAGGTCCGGGATCGCCTGCTGCAGGAGGAGGACATCAGCCAGGTCGATCTACGCGGTGCGCGAGCCTCCGAGATCCATGTCGAGATCGGTCTCGACGATCTGCGCCGCTACGACCTGACGCTCTCGCAGGTGGCGAGTCGGCTCGCCTCGACGGCGCTCGACGTGCCCGGTGGCTCGCTCGAGACGGAGGGCGGCGAGGTCCTGCTGCGCGTGACCGAGCGGCTCGATCGGGCTCGGGAGTTCGCGGAGCTGCCCATCATCACCACCCCCTCCGGCGCGGTGCTGCGATTGGGCGAGATCGGGCGCGTCTCCGAGGGCTTCGAGGACGCCCGCCGATCCGGCCGCTTCAACGGCCAACGAGCGATCGGGCTCGAGGTCTTCCGCGTCGGTGACCAGACACCGGAGCGCGTCTCCCGTGCGGTCCGACGAGCCCTGGATGAGATCGAGGTGCGGCTTCCTCCCGGTGTCCGGACGGCCATCCAGGACGACGATTCGGAGGTCTACGCCCAGCGTCGCAATCTGCTCCTGAAGAACCTGCTGCTCGGGCTGGTCCTGGTGCTCGGGGTGCTGGGCCTCTTCCTCGACCCGCGTCTCGCATTCTGGGTCACGCTGGGGATTCCGATCTCCTTTCTGGGCGCCTTTCTCTTCCTCCCCTGGATGGGCGTCAGCATCAACATGATCTCGATGTTCGCGTTCCTGATCGCGCTGGGGGTCGTGGTCGACGACGCGATCGTGGCGGGCGAGAACATCCACGAATACCGCGAGCGCGGCCTGGCGCCGGAGCTCGCGGCCGTCCGTGGCGCCCGGGACGTCGCGAGCCCGATCGCCGGCAGCATCCTGACCAACGTGATCGCTTTCGTCCCGATCGCCTTCGTACCGGGATTCTTCGGCAAGATCTGGCTCGCGATTCCGCTGGTCGTCGGAACCGTCTTCCTGCTCTCCTGGGTCGAGTCGCTGCTGATCCTGCCCGCCCATCTCGCCCACGCCCGCCCGACCCCGGAAGGTCGCGCAGGAGCCCTGGGGCGCTGGCGCGAGACGTTCAAGGTCCGCTTCGCCGGCCTGATCGAGCACCGTTATGCGCCGCTGCTGTCGAGGGCACTCGACCGCCGCTATCTGACCGTGTCGATCGGTCTGGGTCTGCTGATCCTCGTCATCGCCTACCCACTCTCGGGGCGAATGGGGATCGTCTTCATGCCGAAGGTCGAGTCGGATCGGGCGGTCGTGACGGCGCGATTGCCCTACGGCAGTCCGCGAGCCGACGTCGAGGCGGTTCAGGAAAGACTGCTGGCCGGTGCAGAGAAGGTCGCCCGAGAGGCGGGTGGCGACGAGCTCGTGACGGGGACCTTCTCGCTGGTGGAGGAGAACACGGTCGAGGTGGACGTCTACCTCACGCCGCCCGGCGTGCGTCCCCTGTCCACGGCGGAAATGACCCGGCGTTGGCGGGAGGCGGTGGGGAGCCTGCCGGGTGTCGAGTCCCTGCGCTTCGAATCCGATGCCGGCGGGCCGGGTCGTGGGGCAGGCCTGACTCTCGAGCTCTCCCATCGCGACGTGGAGGTACTCGATCGCGCGAGTCGCCACCTGGCCGCGGCGATCGAGCAGTTCCCCCAGGCGAGCGACGTCGACGATGGCTATTCGCCGGGCAAGTCGCAGCTCGATTTCCGCCTCCGGCCCGAGGCGCGGAGCCTGGGGCTGACCTCTTCGGAGGTGGCCAGGCAGGTTCGTGACGCCTTCTACGGCGCCGAGGCATTGCGTCAGCAGAGGGGGCGCGAAGAGGTGAAGCTACTCGTGCGTCTGCCGGCGCGAGAGCGCGAGAGTCTGGCCGGTGTCGAGGGTCTGCTGGTGAGGACTCCGAGCGGTCGGAGGGTGCCCTTGATCGAGATCGCCGAGATCCAGTCCGGCCGGGCGTTCACCCAGATCCAGCGCCGCAACGGTCGTCGGATCGTCCTCGTGACCGCCGAGATCATCCCGGCGGACGATACGAGTCAGATCCTCGCCGCAGTAAGGAACGAGATCCTGCCGCAGCTGCAGCGTGATTTTCCGGGACTGACGGTGGGCTTCGAGGGTCGCCAGGCCGACATGCGCGACTCGATGGGCGCACTGATGAGCGGATTCGGGCTGGCCCTGATCGTCATCTACGCGATCCTGACGATCCCCTTCCGCAGCTATCTCCAGCCCGCGATCGTGATGCTGGCGATTCCCTTCGGTGTCGTGGGCGGCGTGCTCGGCCATTGGGTGATGGGCTACAGCCTGAGCGTGATCAGCATGATGGGCATCGTCGCGCTCTCGGGCGTCGTCGTGAACGACTCCCTCGTGATGATCGACTACGCCAATCGGCTCCAGAAGGAGGGAGAGGAGCCGCGCGAGGCGATCCTTCAGGCGGGGATCCGCCGCTTCCGCCCGATCGTGCTCACGACGCTCACGACTTTTGGTGGGCTGGCACCGATGATCTTCGAGACCTCTCGACAGGCGCGCTTCATGATCCCGATGGCGATCTCCCTGGGCTACGGGATCCTCTTCGCGACGTTCATCACGCTGCTGCTCGTCCCGGCCCTCTATCTCTGCCTCGATGATGCCCGGCGACTCTCGTCGGGGACGCGAACGGCGCCCCGGCCCACCGATCCCCGGTCCGCCGAGGCCCCACCCGCCGCGTTCCGACCCGCCCACGGGACGGATGGGCGGACACCGGGCTGGACACCAGACTGGACGTCAGACTGATCACCGGAGACTCGATCCGCGCGGTTCAGCGCTCCGGCAGGATCGACGGGTAGACCAGGGCCTTCATCTGGCTGCGCAGGTCGAAGGTGCCCGACGGCATCAGCTGGGTCAGCAGGATCACCGCGAGGTCCTCGGCCGGATCGACCCAGAACAGGGTGCTGGCGGCGCCGCCCCAGGAGATCTCGCCCTTCGATCCGATTGTGGAGCTTTGCTCGGGGCCGAGGTTCACCGCAAAGCCGAGTCCGAAGCCGACGCCTTCGTAGGCGACCTCGCTGAAGCGGCCGCGGGCCCAGCGCGTCAGGTCGCCGCCGTCCGGAAGATGGTTGACGGTCATCAGCTCGAGCGTCTTGCGGCCGATCAGGCGCTCACCCTCGAAGCTCCCCTGTCCGAGCAGCATGCGGCAGAACTGCAGGTAGTCGTGGGCCGTCGAGACCAGGCCGCCGCCGCCGGAGAGGAAGGTCTTCTCGCGGCCGAAGGGGCTGTCGAGGGGATCGTCGATCAGCCGCAGGCGTTTGTCGGGGCCTCGCTCGTAGTTGGCCGCAAAACGCTCGTGCTTCTCCTCGGACACCCAGAAGCCCGTGTCGGTCATGCCGAGGGGATCGAAGATGCGGGCCTTCAGGAACGTGTCGAGGCGCTGGCCGCTCATGCACTCGATCAGATGACCGCAGACGTCGGTCGCGAAGGAGTAACTCCAGGCCTCTCCCGGCGAGAACTCGAGGGGTAGCGTCGAGAGCGATCGGATCATGTCGGCCAGCGTCCGGCCCGGGACGTCCATGCGCACGCCTGCCTTGCGATAGGCGGAGTCGACGTTGGTGGCGTGCATGAAGTCGTAGGTGAGCCCGCTCATGTGGGTGAGCAGATCCTTGATCCGCATCGGCCGCTCGCAGGGATCCGTCAGGAAGTTCGGATAGCTGCCGCTGCGGAAGACGCGCAGGTCTCGCCATTCCGGGATCCAGCGATGAACCGGATCGTTCAGCTGGAAATGGCCCTCTTCGAAGAGCATCATCAGGGCGACCGACGTGATCGGCTTGGTCATCGAGTAGATCCGGAAGATCGTGTCCTCGCGCATCGGCTTGCCGCGTTCGAGGTCCATCAGGCCGATCGGTTCGCAGTATTCGATCCGGCCCCGCCGATGGACGAGGGGCAGGAAGCCCGCGATCTTGCCAGGCTCGATGTAGCGCTTCTCCAGATGGGTTCGGATCCGCGCGAGCTGCTGCGCGTCGAGCCGGCTGCCCTGGTCGTGCACGTTCATCTTCTCTCGACTCCTTCGTCCTCGTCCTCGGATTCGCCTTCGGCTCGATCCGCTCCCCGGCGGCTCATCGCGTGGCCAGCGTAACCCAGGTCAGGCCGAGGTCGGACCGGAGTCGTCGGCTGGTGTGGGGGGCGCCGGACGGACCCGCAATCCGCGCATGCGGTTGATCGCCGCCGCCAGCTCGAAGCGGCGGGGGCGGGCCAGGGCCCCCGGATGTCGCTCCGGGCGGTGAAAGGGATCGAGCAGGTCGAGCCCTCGTTCGTCGAGCAGAGCATCGACTGCGTCCAGGAGTCGGGCGAGAGTCGCGGGTCCGTCGCGCTCGTCCTGCTCCCGCAGAGCCTCCTCCTCTGCGAGCCGCGTCTTCACCAACAGCGTCTTGACCAGCAGCATCGCGCCCCCGATGGCGCGGGCCTGGCTGGGATCGAAGAGCTGCTCGACGGCGCGCAGGTCGATCGTCGTCCGCCCGAAGAGGATCTCGTCCCGACCGCGAGACGAAACCTTCACCTCGCGGGCGCCCCGTCGGGCGTCGAAGCTCGCCGGATCGGGGATCCTCGGGATTGGAGCGCGCAGGGGCGTGCGCGGCTCGGAACGGCGCTCCGTGGGACTCGTGGCGGCGATCTCCCGGGCCCGGGTCGTGGCATCCCGCGGTTGATAGGCGTGCAGCTCGACGACGGCGTCGGCGACCTCGAAGTAGTCGCCCGACCCGCCCATCACGATCAGGCTCGAAACCCCGAAGTCTTCCCAGAGCCCGCGCACGCGATCGAGGAAGGGCGTGATCGGCTCGTCCTCGGGATGGACGAGGGCCTGCATGCGCGCGTCCCGCACCATGAAGTTGGTGGCGCTCGTATCCTCGTCGAGCAGCAGCCCCGTAGCGCCCGCCTCCAGCGCCTCGGCGATGTTCGCCGCCTGGCTGGTGCTGCCGCTGGCGTCTTCGGTCGAGAAGCAGCGGGTATCGCGCGCGGCCGACTCGCCAGGGGGGCTCGGCAGATGGTCGATGAAGGCCTGGATGTCGACGCCCGTGACGGCCCGGCCGTCCTCGGCGCGGATCTTTACGAGCCGCGGATCGCTGACCACGGTCTCGCGACCGTCCCCTGGTACATGGGGCACGACCGCCCGCTCGATCGCGCGCAGCAGCGTCGACTTTCCGTGGTAGCCACCGCCGACCAGCAGCACGACGCCTCGAGGCACCCCCATCCCGCGCCAGATCCGCCCGGGCATCCCGGCGTCGGCCCGGGGCACCTCGATCTCGACCCGGAAGACCTCGGGCGACGCGAAGGGCAGGGCGTGGTCCGACGGCATCGGCAGCTCGCTGGCCCCGCTCGCGCGCGGCAGGATCGCGCCGTCCCCGACGAAGGCCACCAGCCCGCGATCCGCCAGCGTCACCCGCACGCATTCCTGGTTCTCGACGCAGTCGACGAAGCGGCGGAGCGCGGCCTCGTCCGCGTCGCTGCGGTCGATCCAGGCGCGGCTCACCAGGCGCGGCAGCCCTTCGATGAGCAACCGGATCGCCTCGCGTCCGAGGGCGCGGCGTCCGGCAGCGGGCAGCCCCACCTCGATCCGTGCCTCCACGAAGTCCTCGCCGAAGACGACCGCCGTGCGCTCCAGGACCTCCTGTCCGCCGGCGTCGATCGAGATCTGCCCGCCCTTGCCGCTGCCCATCCGGGGCGGCCGCTGCGCCTCGATCGCCGACCGGAAGGCCCGCGCCAGCCAGGCGCTGCAGGCCGTCCGCCGCACGGCGCCGTCGAAGAGATCCTCCGCCAGGAAGACGACGTCGAGGGGCACGCGGACGCGCAGCTTGGAAGGCGCCGCGAAGGGGTCGCTCTGGACCCGATCGACGTGCAGCGTGAACTCGGGAAACTGCCAGGCGCCCTCGATCTCGCGGTAGGCCTTGTATCCCCGTCCGTCGAGCTGCGCGAGGACCTGCTCGAGCTCGCGCGCAGGGCGGGGCGGGGCATCGGGCCGGTCCGGAGACGCGCGGTCCCGAGAGGGGCGGGCCTGCGGTCCGCGACGGGCATCCCTGTGGCGCATGGCGCGATCCGACACCAACTCCTCTCCTCTAGCCTCTCTCGTCGTTCTCGCGACTACTCAGCGCGACTCAGCGCGAACTCACCGCGACTCGCCTCGGCCCGCCGGCTTCGCGCTGGCCTCTCCACGGCAGCCTCGACCGCTCGGCGACGATCTGCCTCGGTTCCCCTTCAACGGCGACCTGAGGAGTCTAGGAAACCGGCGCGGGCCCGCGTCCGGTGGGGTCGGGGTCGGGGGTGGCCCC
>CAYWGW010000084.1:0-15506 GCA_964457385.1 uncultured Spirochaetaceae bacterium | reverse complement strand
CCGGCGTTGGTGGCGTACAGGTCGGGGGATGTGCTGATGGGGGGTTGAGGGGGAACACGTGACGAGATGATCCGATTGAAGGGTGTTGCCGCGCCCGGCTGCGCCCGTGCTCGCGCGGCATGCCGGGAGGCATGGCCGGCGGGGTGGGGGAGTGGGTACACGGCAACACGGGGAGCCCTCCGCGCGAGCTCGAGCGCCGCGTCAGCCGTCGACGATCTCGGCCACGCAGGCGGCGAAGCGATCGATCTCTTCGGGCCGCGTGTCGAAGGCCGTCATCCAACGGAGCACGGGACGTCGGGGCTGGGGATCCCAGACCTGGAAGCGGGCGTGGGCCTCGAGACGGGGTAGCGCCTCACTGGGCACGGCGACGAAGAGAGCGTTCGCCTCCACCGGCTGCACGATCTCGAGATTCTTCAGGTCGGTGAGGGCGCGCTCGAGCCGCTGGGCCATGGCGTTCGCATGGCGGGCGTTGTGCAGCCAGAGATCGTCCGCGAGCAGCGCCTCGAACTGCACGGAGAGAAAGCGCATCTTCGAAGCGAGCTGGCTCGCCTGCTTCCGGTGGAAGCCGGCGAGCGTGCCGCGCTCGGGGATCCGCTCCGGATCGGGGAAGACGACGGCCTCGCCGAAGAGCAGTCCGTTCTTCGTGCCGCCGAAGGAAACCGCATCGATCCCGAGGTCGGTCGTGAGCGCGCGGAGTGGCAGATCGAGCCGGGCGGCGGCGTTGGCGAGCCGGGCGCCGTCCATGTGGACGCGTAGGCCGTGGGTGTGAGCGAATTCGACGATCGCCCGAATCTCCTCTGGTCGGTAGACCGTGCCCCACTCGGTCGACTGAGTGATGGAGATCGCGGCGGGCTGCGAGTGGTGAACCGTCCCCTTCCAGCGCAGGAAGGGGAGCAGGTCGCGGGGCTCGAGCCTGCCCTGTCGTGCGGGAACCGGAACGATCTTGCATCCGAGGAAGCGCTCGGGTGCACCGCATTCGTCCTGCCAGAGATGGGAGCAGTCGGCGCAGAGCAGGGCCTCGTGTGCCCGCGTCAGGCTCTTCAGTGCGATCACGTTCGCGCCGGTTCCGTTGAAGACGAAGCAGGCCTCCGCCCGCTCACCGAAATGCGCGCGGATCCGGGCCAGCGCGGCCTCGGTCCAGGCGTCGGCTCCGTAGGACGGGCAATGTCCCTCGTTCACGCGGACGACGGCCTCGAGGATCGCGGGATGGGCACCCGCAGTGTTGTCGCTGGCGAGCGACAGCCGGTCCGTGACTGCGGATTTCGCGTCGTCCTGCGCGTCGGCCGGCGTCATTCGGGCTTCTCGTCGACGGGTGCCTCGTCCACGGGATGGGCGCCCTCCCGGTCGTGCACCTCGCGAGTCCGGAGGATCATTCAGCTTCCTCCCACCTTGACCTGCTCGCGCCTCTCGCTGAGGGCTGCCAGCGACTGTTCGACGATGTCGAGTCCCTCCCGCAGCAGCGCCTCCTCGATCACGAGCGCAGGCAGGAACTTCAGGACCTGATCCTCCGCGCCCGCAGTCTCGATCACGAGGCCCCGGGCAAAGGCCTCCCGCGCTGCCTCGCCGGCGACACCGGACTGTGGCAGCTCGATGCCCCAGACCATGCCGATCCCCCGGACGCGGGGGTCGAGCTCCGGGAAGCGGGCGGCGATCCGCTCGAGCTCGGAACGGAGGATGCCTCCCTTGTACTCCACGGCCTTGGCCAGGTCCTCGTTGTCCCAGTATCCGAGGCCTTCTGTGGCCGCGACGAAGCCCAGGTTGTTGCCCCGGAAGGTGCCGGTGTGCTCGCCGGGCTGCCATTGATCGAGCTCCGGTCGCAGCAGCAACATCGCCAGCGGCAGCCCGCCGCCGATGGATTTCGAGAAGGTGACCATGTCGGGGTGGAGGCCGGCGCGTTCGAAGCTGAAGAAGGTTCCGGTGCGACCGTTGCCGACCTGGATGTCGTCGATGATCAGCAGGATGTCGAGCTCCCGGCACAGGCTCTCGAGCTGCTGGAGCCACTGGACGCTGGCGACGTGGATGCCGCCTTCGCCCTGCACCGTCTCGACGATCACGGCGGCCGGTAGATCGACGCCGCTGCTCGGATCCTCGAGGTAGCGCCGCAGGTATTCGATCGTGTTCACGTCCGGTCCGAAATAACCGTCGTAGGGCATGAAGGCGACGTTGTTGCGTGCGCCGTAGGACTCGTCCCGGTAGAAGTAGTTTCCCGTGACGGCGAGGGAGCCCATCGTCATGCCGTGATAGCCGTCGGTGAAGCTGATGATGCCCGACCGACGCTTGACCATACGAGCCAGCTTGAGGGCGGTCTCGACGGCGTTCGTGCCGGTGGGGCCCGTGAACTGGACCTTGAAGCTCAGGTTGCGGGGCGCCAGGATGGTGTCCTTGAACTTCTGGAGGAAGGCGCGTTTGGCGACGGTCGCCTTGTCGAGGCCGTGGACGATGCCGTTGCGCCCGAGGTATTCGATCAGGGCCTTCGTGATCAGCGGGTTGCTGTGGCCGTAGTTGAGGGTTCCGGCGCCGGCGAAGAAGTCGATGTAGCGATTGCCCTGCTCGTCGTAGAGCAGAGAGCCTTCCGCCGTATCGAAGATGACCGGAAAGGCGCGAATGTATCCGCGCACCTCGGATTCCATTTCCTCGAAAATCCTCATCGAAACATCCTTTCCGCGGCTCTTCGCCTGATCCGGCTGTGGGTCGCGCGTCGCACGAATCGGGCCGTGACGTTCGGTATCATCGATCTGCCCGTCAATCCGTCAATCCGTCGATCCGGGAAGCCGCGACGGGTCGAAGGGGCCGATCCGGAGTCGTGGCTCCGCTTCATGGCCTGCCTCCGGAAAGAGTCGGGCCGGGAAGCCCTCACGCTCTCTTTCGACGAGCTCGGTCTCGAGCCGCCGAGCGAGGGACTCGAACATGGCTCGGGAGGCTTCGTTCGACCGCGTCACGGTGGTCTCGAGAAATCGGACCTTCCGGCAGGCTGGCGATCGAAGCAGTCCGTCGAGCAGTCGGCTCGCGAGTCCCCGGCCGCGGGCCTGCGGTGAGACGCCGACCTGCCAGACGAAAACCGTATCCGGATGGGCCGGCGGCCGATATCCGGTGACGAATCCCAGCAGATGGCCGGGACGCCCGGCCTGCTCGGCGACCAGACAGGTATCGCCGAAGTCGCGACAGAGTAGCAGGTAGGTATAGCTGGAGTTGCGATCGAGCGTGCCCACCTCGTTCACCAGGTGCCAGACCCCCGGCCCGTCCTCCACCGCGGGCGCTCTGAAACGGATCGGACCGGCTTCGTCGTCTCGATGTCCGTGCTCGACCGGTTGGGATCCCTGCATCGCTCTTCTTTCCGTGTCCCGCTTCCCGCTCTCTCCGACCTGATTCGAGGGCTTCCGGATCCGGGATTCGAGGGCTTTTCTCATGCCGCCCGCGTGCTTCGCGTTCGGCGCTACCCCGCCCGTCGAGCCTATCCGATGAGGCCAGGCGTTGCTCGGAGCCCCGGGGCGCATGCTCCAGGCCGGAACGCGCGCGTCCGGGCGCATCCGCGTGCCCGGCGGAGCGGAGCTCGGGATCACGCCGGATTCAGGTGATCCGAGGGGCGGGCCAGTCGTCCGGTCGCGCCGAGGCGTCGGTGCCGCCGTCGCAGAACAGGATCGAGCCGACGAAGAATCGCGCGTCGGGGCCCAGCAGGAAACGGATCAGGCTGGCCATCTCCTCCGGTCGCGCGCCGCGTCCGGCCGGCACCGGGAAGGCGTCGAGGTGGGGCCCGAGGATCGGATCCGCGCGGCCCTCGGCGATCATGGCGGTCTCGGTCTTGCCGGGGGCGATCGCGTTGAGGGTGATGCCCTCGCCGATCCAATCCTGTGTCGGCGCCTGGCGGCGGACCCAGCGGGCCAGGGCCATCTTCGTGGCCGGGTAGGCCCGGATCGATCCGACATCGTCCCCGATCGCGCGCGCCGCCTCCTCGTCCCCCTCGATGCAGGCCTCGACGAGCTCCATCGGGATGCCCGGCATCGTCGTCGTCGAGTTGGAGCAGATCCCGATGGCGGCCGCCTCGTCAGAGACGGATCTGGCGAGTGCATCCCGCAACCCGGCCAGGAGTTCGATCGAGCCGAAGTAGTTCAGGCTCACCACCAGGCTTCCGGGCCGGTTCGGCAGCCCGGCGAGACCGGCACAGGGCACCAATCCGTCGAGCCGGCTCCCGCAGCGCTCGAGGATCCCGTCGATCGCCGCCCGGCGGCCATCGGGCGTGGCCAGGTCGGCCACGATGTCCGCCGCCTGCACGTCGACCCCGATGACGCGATGCCCGTCCTTCGTCAGAGCCTGCGCCGTGGCGGCACCGATACCGGATGCTGCCCCCGTGATGGCGATGGTCTTCATTCGGTTGGCCTCTCTGCTCGCGGGCGGGGCGCGCGAATTCCGTTATCGGGATCACAGGAACCTGCTCGACCCGCCCGGAGTCGGGAGACGCAGAGTTCCGCCACAAAGCATATCATTGATGGCGAGCCCGAAGCCCGTCTCGGCCTCAGGCGGCACGAACCACGTACACCGGTCCATCCGCACTTTCAGTCCCCCGTTCCTGCTCGAGGAGTTCGAATGCACGCTTCCAACGGGACCGTCTTCCAGATCGATCGCCGCCTCTCGGGCTGGACGCACGGACTGCTCGTGATGCTCGTGATGCGGGCGATGATCCTGGCCGACCCTGCGGCCGCCTCCGATCCGGCGCCGGAGCCGGAGCCGGTCGGGAAGATGATCGGTGGCTGGGTCGAGAAGGTCGTGATGTTGCCGTCGGGGGTCCGTGTCTCCGCGAAGCTGGATACCGGGGCCAGGACCTCTTCGATCCATGCCGAGGAGATCGAGCGATTCGAGAAGGCGGGCGAGCGCTGGGTCCGGTTCACCCTCGTGCTCGAGGACGAGAACGACGAGGTCCATCGGATCCCGATGGAGACCCCGATCCATCGTCGCGTCCGGATCAAGCAGCACGACGAGGCCCCCGAAGCCCGACCCGTCGTCGAGCTCGAGCTCTGCATGGCGGGACAGCTCCGGCGGGTCCAGTTCTCCCTGGTCGACCGGAGCGCCTTCCTCTATCCCGTCCTACTCGGTCGCCGGTTTCTCGCGGGCAGCTTCGTCGTCGACCCGGACGAGACCTTCCTCACCCGGGCGGACTGCGCGTCGCCACCCGCCGAGCAGGAGACGGAGTGAGGAAGCGCTGGATCTCGCTGCTATCCCTGCTGCTGCTGACGACGGGGATCGGGATCTCGACGGTCAAGGTGCGGGAGCTCGGACTGCCGCTGACTCCGAACCAGGATACGGCCGTCTGGACGGTGGAGGCGCGGGCCGGCTTTCGGGCTCGCGGAGCACCCGTCCAGGCTCGTCTCCTCGTGCCTCGGGAGCCGCCTCTGTTCGAGGTCCTGGACGAGGATTTCGTGTCCTCGGGCTACGGGATCTCGACCGAGCCGAGCGGGCTGAACCGCCTGTCGCTCTGGACGACCCGGCGTGCCACCGGCCCGGAGACGGTCTACTACCGCCTGACCCTGATCCCCGATGGACGCAGGGATCGTCATCTGGATCCCTTCCCGGGCTTTCCCCAGAAGCCCGTGCGCGCGGAGTCCCTCGACGCGGCGATCGAGACGTTGCTGCAGGAGGTCCGCGTCGAGTCCGCCGACATCGAATCCTTTGCGCGCACGCTGATCCAGCGGCTGAATGGACCCGACCGTCAAGGGGCGGTCGACATGCTGGCGGACGCGGTCTCGAGGCCTGAGGATCGGGCGGCACAGATCGTCGACGTACTCGCTGGGGCGCGGATTCCCGCTCGCGTGGTCTGGGGCATCGAGCTCCAGGATCGCATCCAGGACGGCCGGCTCGTGCCCTGGATCGAGGTCCACAACGAGCAGCGATGGATTCCCTTCGACCCGATGAGCGGCCAGCCCGGTTATCCGCCGCGATTCCTGGTCTGGAAGATCGGGGCGCAGCCGCTGCTCGAGCTCGACGGCGCGCGGGCGGGTGAGGTCCGATTCTCGGTCCTGCGCAGCATGCGCGAGGTCGTCGACGTGGCTGCCCAGCGCGCCCGCAACGATCGCTCCTTCTTGATGGAGTTCTCGCTCTTCTCGCTGCCGCTCCAGACCCAGAACCTCTACAGGATTCTGCTGATGATTCCGGTCGGCGCCTTCATGGTCGTCCTGATGCGGACCTTCGTCGGGGTCCAGACCTTCGGCACCTTCATGCCGATCCTGATCGCGCTGGCCTTCCGGGAGACTCGGCTCCTCTGGGGCCTCATCCTCTTCACGTCCATCGTGACTCTCGGCCTCCTGATCCGCTTCGCTTTGAAGCGATTGCAGCTGCTCCTGGTGCCTCGACTGGCGACGGTGCTGATCGTCGTGATTCTCTTGATGGTCGTGATCAGCATCTCGACCTTCCAGCTCGGCCTCGACCGCGGGCTGTCCGTGGCGCTCTTTCCGATGGTGATTCTCGCGATGACGATCGAGCGCATGTCTCTGGTCTGGGAGGAGCTGGGGGGGCGCGATGCGATGATGCAGGGCGCCGGTAGTCTGGCAGTCGCAGTGCTCGGCTACCTCGTGATCATGGACGAGCAGCTGTCCCATCTGATCTTCGTCTTCCCGGAGCTGCTGCTCGTGATCCTGGCGCTGACCCTGCTGGCCGGACGTTACACCGGGTATCGGATGACGGAGCTCTGGCGCTTCCGGAGCATGTGGATGAGGGGCGGGGGCACGCCATGAGGTGGAGATCGCCTGCCCAGACGCTCGCCGACCGCGGCGTTCTCGGCATGAATGCGCGCAATCTCGAATGCATCGCCGCCTGGAATCCGCGCCGTTTCTATCCCCGGGTCGACGACAAGGCGCAGACCAAGATGCTGGCTCAGGCGGTGGGGATCGCGGTTCCGGAGCTCTACGCCGTCATCGCGACCGAGTTCGAGATCCGGAGCCTCGATCGCATCCTCGAAGGCCGCGATCGCTTCGTGATCAAGCCCGCCCACGGAAGCGGGGGCAGCGGCATCCTGGTGATCCGCTCCGTCCGGAATCGGCGCTATTTCCGCGCCAGCGGCACCTACCTGGACGCAGAAGGCCTCGCTCATCACGTATCGAACATCCTGTCGGGAATGTACAGCCTGGGCGGACGACCCGATCAGGCCCTGATCGAGCGTTGTGTCGAGTTCGATCCCGTCTTCGAGCACGTGACCTTTCAGGGCGTGCCCGACATCCGCACGATCGTCTACCGGGGGATTCCGCTGGCCGCGATGGTCCGTCTGCCCACCCGTCGATCCGACGGCAAGGCGAATCTGCATCAGGGCGCCGTCGGCTGCGGTATCGACCTCCAGACCGGACTCACCACCCACGCGATCTGTGCCGGCCGGCCGATCACGCTTCACCCGGATACGGACGTTCCCGTCTCCGGAATCCAGATTCCCGGATGGGATGGGCTGTTGATGCTCGCGGCGCGTTGCCACGAGCTCGTGGCCCTCGGCTACCTCGGTGTCGACATCGTGCTCGATCGCGATCTCGGCCCCCTGGTGCTCGAGCTGAACGCCCGCCCGGGCCTTGCGATCCAGCTCGCGAATCGCCGGGGTCTGCGCCATGGCCTGCGGCGGATCGACGCGCTCGAGGCGATCCCCATCGACGCCCGGGAGCGGGTCGAGATCGGAAAGCGGATCTTCGCCGAGACGAGCTGAGGGAATCCGGAAGATCGTCACGCGTTCGTCTTCGAAGTGGATCGGGAGGCCGAGCGCGAGCCAGAAGGCCCGTACCCGCGGTGCCCGCGAGCGCGCCTGGGGCGGATCCTGGTGTACGACGATCCATCGCACCCGATGGCGGCGCAGCTCCGCGAGCTGCTCGAGCGGGGGCAGCTCCCGAATCCGCTCGACGAGCGGCGTGTGGAGCTGACGGCCGATGTAGCCTTCTACGAGCGGGATTCCATGTCGCGTCTGATAGGCGAGATAGAGGGCCGTGTTGGTCGGCGTGAGCGGAAGGTCGAGAAGGCCGACCCCGGACTCGTCCCGGGGAATCGCGTCGTAGGCGGAGGGGGGATCGAAGAGCGTGTGGCCGCGCACGACCGTCGGCCCGTCGAGCCAGAGGAGCATACACAGGAACGCGAAACCGAATCCCGTGCGGAAGCCCGCCCCCGCGCGCCGTCGCCACTCCGCGAGGCCCCGCGCTACGAGGACCGCCAGCGCCAGATAGGTGACGACGAGCGCCCGGTTCGGGACCCGCGCCGACCCCACGAAGGGAATCTTTTCCAGCAGCAGGGTCGGCAGCGGGATCGGCGTCCGCTCCCCGGCCACGTGCAGATGGCTGCCCATGGCGACGAGGGCGAAGGCGAGCCCCACGAACAGGACGCGCCCGAGCGCTTCCGACCTGGGCGCGCGAAGCAGGGCGTAGATCGCGAGGCCCATCGCCACCCATCCCAGGTAGGCGGTGCGGCCTGCCGGATTGCCCGTGAAGCGCCCATCGAGGCCCCCGACCAAAGGCCAGTCGGCGAGTCGGTGGGTCGAGTGGGGCGTCACGAAGGCGAGCAGGTCGGCCACGAAGACGTCGTGACCGACCACCTCGAGGGTGCGCGGCGCTTCGAGGGCCGACCAGACCATGAAGAGGATCCAGGGAAGCAGGGGAGCCAGTCCCAGAACCACCACGATGCCGCCTTCCCGCGACACCCGGAGCACGCCTCGAGGGCGGCCCTTCGCTGCCTCGAGGACGATCCCGAGCGCGACGATCCCGAGCGCGTAGAGGAGGTAGTACCAGCTGGCCATGGCGTTCAGCAGGAAGCAGAGGGCGGCTCCCAACCGATTCTTCCAGCCGGGTCTTCGCAGGCTGCGAACGAGAAAGAAGACGAAGAAGGGCAGCATCTGGATCGAGGCGCTGTTGATCTGGATCGACGAGTAGGCGACGTGGACCGGATTGAAGGCAAAGACGAAGCCACCGACGATCGCCGCCAGCGAGTCGCGCACGTGGAGACGGATCAGCAGGAAGGCGCCCAGGCCCGCCACGGGAAAGGTCTGCAGGACGAGCAGGTTGTAGATGGTGGGCAGCTCGAGGAACGGCCGGAGCGGCAGGGCGATCAGTAGATTCAGCCAGGAATAGACATGATAGGCGAGCGAGGTGCCCTCGGGATGGAAGACGAGCTTCGTCTCGAACAGGCTCGGCGCTCCGAGAAGCGCGGCATGTCCGTACCACAGGGTCCAGAGATAACCGACGTTGTCCGACGGCGCGCCCACGACAGAGGATGTGAAGTGGGGCCAGAGGGGATGGAAGAGCCAGGCCGTGGCTACCAGGTAGACGGCGAGGGCGATCCCGACTTCATTCCGTCGGATAGGGTCGACCCCATTCGAGCCCAACGCGTCGATCCTTTCGCAGATCACGCACCAGAGACTTCAGAGGACGCCCGGGCAGTATGCCGGATCTCGTCGAGGCGCAGCCACTCGCGGCCGGATATCGGACCTGCCTTGATCGGGAAAGGTCGCCCGCGGAGCCGAACGGCTGTTCTCCGGAGCCCGAATCCGTATGCTGGGGATCGACGGCAGAGGCTCCCGGATGGGAGCCCTGGCCAACATGTGATCGCGCGGGAGGTCGAGACGGGCATGGGCGACCGGACGATGAGCCACCGGACCGGACGCCGTTCCATCGGGCGGCGGCGTGGGCGTGATCCGGCTATGTGTCGGGGCGTTGTCCTCCGTCTCGTGCTCGGACTGCTCTTTGCGCCCGTGAGCGGCCAGGTCGAGGCGATTCGAGCCGAGACCTCCGAGGCGACCGGTACCTCGCAGGCTTCCGAGACTCCCGAAACTCCCGAAAGCGTCGACGACGCGCTGGGGTCCGGTCCGAACGAGCGCGTCGAGGACCAGCCCGTGGGCGTCTCGGAGATGCTGGAGCGCCAGCGCCGCGCCTACGATGCTTTCAAACGACGACAGCGCCAGGGCCATGAATCCTTCCAGGAGCGCCGCCGGGCCGAGTACGAGGCCTACATGCAGCGCATGCAGGCTCAGATCGAGCGCTACCGGCAGATCGTGGGACAAGCGGAAGAAGACGAGCGGGATCGCATCGCCCAGCGTTGGGACGATCCCGAGCTCTCCTCGCAGAAGATCTGGGTCGAGTACGATGCGGATCTCGAGGAGCGGCGCCGTGTCGACTTCGAGTCCGGGGTCGTGACGATCGAGACGCTGGCGACCGACGAGGTCGGCGCCCCACCCGAACGGATTCGCTCGAGTCTTCGGAAGAGGCTGCGGGCGCTGCTGGTCGAGGATCGGGAGACGGCCTTTCGCCGGGATGCGGTGGCCCAGACGATCGAGGCCCGGAGTCGTCGGGAGCTGGAGCTGCTCGAGACTGCGGAGGTCACGTCCCAGCCGATCCTCTGGCCCTATCTGACCGGACGGGATCGGGTCGATGAGGCCCAGCTCGAGCTCGCCGTCGACCTGCTGCTGTCGAAGGCGGTGATCCGCGAGACCCGGACGCGATCGGGGGAGACGCTGCAGCAGGCGACGATCCCGCTCGAGCCGGATCTGCTGCTGGCGCAGCTCGAGAAGCTGCAGGCGGCCCGGATGGACGAGCCGATCCCCGAATCCGATCTGCGCCCCGCCGCGGGTGGCACCGAGCGGGTGCCGGAGTCCCATCCGCCGTCGGGCCCTCCGCCTCCGGCACCTCCGCCGGCGCCGGTCCCTACCCCGCAGCTGCCCACCCGCGCCCGCGCCTTCGAGCAGCCGGTCCGTCTCTACGGCTCACGCGCCCGGCTCGAGCCGGCGCTCGTCTACGCGATCATCGAGACCGAGTCGGCCTTCAACCCGGTGGCGCGCTCTCCGGTGCCCGCCTACGGACTGATGCAGATCGTCCCCCAGAGTGCCGGTCAGGACGCCAGCGAGGTCGTCTTCGGTCGCCCGCGCATTCTGGCGCCCTCCTATCTCTACGATGCCGACAACAACATCGAGATCGGGACTGTCTATCTAGAGCTGCTGATGACCCGCTATCTCGCTGGGATCCGTGATCCCCAGAGTCGCCTCTACTGCGCCATTGCCGCCTACAACACGGGACACGGGAATGTGTTCAAGGCCTTCACGGGCCGGATGCGCCCGAAGGCGGCTTTCGAGCGCATCAACCGGATGTCGTCCGAGCAGGTCTACGCGCATCTGCTCCGCCATCTCCCCTATTCCGAGACGCGTCGCTACCTGCCGACCGTGGTCGCCAGGCTGTCGCGCTACCGGGGCTGGATCGGCGGCTCCTGAAGGCCGACGGGGCTCCGAGCGTCCCTTGCGCGTCGACCCGGGTCGGGAGACCCTCTGCATCCCCGAGCCGAGCCGAGCCGAGCCGAGCCGAGCCTCGATCGGGTACGCGCACCAGCCGCGCACCAGCAAAGGCCGGCGAACGCAGCGGCCGACGAATAGAGATCGACGAAAGGAGAGGTCAGGATGCGACGTTTCGAGGAAAAGGTGGCGTTCGTGACGGGCGCGGCAGCAGGGATTGGCCGGGCGACGGCGATCCGCCTGGCCAGCGAAGGAGCGAGCCTCTACCTGGTCGACGTGGCGGAGCCGGGATTGGTCGAGACGGCGGCGCTCTGCGATAAGGAGGGGGCCCGGGTGGGGCACTCCCTCTGCGACGTGACCGAGGAGGACAAGGTCCGCGCCAGCATTCAGGCCTGCATCGACCTCCACGGTCGGCTCGACGTGCTCTGCAACATCGCCGGCATCCTGCTCCTCGATCACTTCGAGAAGATCACGGTCGAGCGCTTCCGACGCGTGCTGGAGGTCAACCTGGTCGGAACCTTCCTCTTCTGTCAGGCGGCCTTGCCCCATCTGCTCGAGAGCCGCGGCAACATCGTCAACACGTCCTCGACCTCCGCCCTGGCCGGGCTCGCCTACGGCGCGGCCTACGGAACCAGCAAGGGCGGCGTCAGCGCCCTCAGCCGCACCCTGGCCGTCGAGTTCGGCAGGAAGGGCCTGCGCTGCAACGCGGTGAACCCGGGGTCGATCCAGACCGCGATGATGACGGACGGGCTGCTACCGGACGACGCGGATCCGAAGCTCGTGCTCCGGGCTCAGTCGCTCACGCGGCCGCGGGGGCCGGAGGCCGTGGCAGCCGTGATCGCGATGCTCGCCAGCGCCGACGGCATCCACATCAACGGCGAGGAGATCCGCGTCGACGGGGGAACGCTCGCCTGAGACGATCCGCGATCTGATCGTCGATCCGCCGGCGCGACGCCTGCCCGCACCCACCAGGCGGATCGAATGCACTCAGTGGAGGTGTTTCAGCCCACACTCCGCTGGCTCCCCTCGGTCGATACACAGATCGGAGAGGGGCCGGGGAGGTGGAAGCATGAGTCGGATCCAGCGACGAAGAAGGACCCGCTGCAAGCTGCGCTGCGAGATCGTCCTGGCGGGCAAGCGCCGCCAGCAGGCCCGCGTGGTGAGTCTCTCGGAGGGCGGGCTGGCGCTGGTGGCCGACCTCCGGCTCGAGCAGGGGGAGCCTATCCGGCTGCTGGTCTCGCCCGGCGAAGGGCAGCCGACGATCCGGGTCTCGGGGATCGTCTGGAACGATCAGCCATTCAATGGCTCCTCGGGACCCGCGCGATTGCGGCGCATCGGCTGCATCGTCTCGGACCCGTCGCGCTCGTTCCTGGCGTTGCTCGATCGGCTGATGCCCTCGTCCTCGACCTTCGAGGCCGTGCCGATTCCCGTGGCCCGTCCGGTCGCGCCCCAGGCTGATCGTCCCGAGCCCGACCTCCCGCGCTCCCGGGAGCTGCAGCCTCCGCCGAAGCCTGAGCCCGAGGAGAGCCTGCCCTACTTCCGCGTCCGGATGAAGCAGATCGGCGGGCCGCGGACCCGGATCCTCACCCTGCGCGCCCGCTCCGCGACCCAGGCCGAGCAGCTGGCTCATGAAGAGCTGGGCCGGGTCGTGAGTGACTCGGCGGGCTGGGGGATCCTGCACATCGCCCGGGTGAGCCGACGCTAGTCGCGACGTCCGCGCCTTGCGCGGGGTTTCGGGTCAGACCCGAAGATCGATGCTGCCCCCCGAGCGCGGAGGCGTCTCTTCCGCATCGTCTCGCGGGACGTTCCCAGCGCCTTCGTCCGTCCGCTCGTCCTCGTCCGTTTCCTCCGGCTGCTCCGTCGCTTCCGGGCGTCGTTCCTTCGGCTGCTCGCGCCGCCTCTGCGGATCGCGATTTGTCCGTTCCGGGGCGCGGACGGGTCGTATGGGGACGCTGGGTGTCGTCGGCGGGATTCGAGGCAGCTCGGACATGGAGGATCGGCCTCCTTCTCCACTCTAAAGGGCCATCGACCGTCGCCGGAATGTCTTTACGCGAACCTGATCGCATAGGCATCGGTATAATGGCTTGATGTCCGATATCCAGTCTCTGCTCGAGATCATGGCTCGGCTCAGGGATCCGGAGCGCGGTTGTCCCTGGGACCGGGCGCAGGATCTTGCCTCGATCTCGCCCCATACGATCGAGGAGGCCTACGAGGTCGACGACGCCATCGCCCGTGGCGACCGGGAGGCGCTGCGCGACGAGCTCGGGGATCTGCTCTTCCAGGTGGTCTTCCAGGCGCGGCTGGCGGAAGAGGAGGGGGCCTTCGACTTCGGGCAAGTCGTCCAGGCGATCGTGGACAAGCTCGTCCGACGCCATCCCCACATCTTCGACGACGCCGAGGTGCCCCGGACCGTCGAGGCCCAGCGAGCCAGCTGGGAGGCCATCAAGGCCAGCGAGCGGGCGGCCCGGCGAGCAAGAAGTGGCGACCAGGCGCCCGAGGATCCATTTGAGGGGATTCCACTCCATCTCCCTGCCCTCGCTCGCTCTGCGAAGATCGAGGGCCGCATTGAGGGCCGCCTCGCAGCCGGCTTGCAAGCCGACGCTCCCACGGACTCAGATCCCGGCAGGGCGCTCCTGCGCCTCGTCGGTCGGGGGATCCGGGATTGGGTCCGGCTGGCTCGGCACCTCCGCGTCGATCCCGAGCAGGCCCTGCGCCTGGTCGACGAGGAGACGATGGCCCGCATCCGCAGCGACGCGCATCAAGCGAGCAGCTCCGAGGACGGATAGCGCTCCCGTCGCGTTCGGTTCCGCGACGGGAGCGACGGGAGCGATGACCGCGGTGGCAACGGCGGGCCGGCCTTCGAGCCCGCCTCCGCCGGCATCCCGGATCGACTACTCGACGATCTCGATCAGCTCGACCTCGAAGGTCAGCGCCGCGCCGGGCGGAATCCGCCCGCTGGCCCGCTTGTCGCCGTAAGCGATCTCCGCGGGGCAGACGAGACGCGCCTTGCTGCCCGTCTTCATCATCGCCACGCCCTCGGTCCAGCACGGGATCACCCGATTCAGGGGAAACTCGGCGGGCTCGCCCCGGTCGATGGAGCTGTCGAAGACGGTGCCATCGCGCAGCGTGCCGTGGTAGTGGACCCGGACCTTGTCGGTCGGCGACGGGGACTCCCCCTTGCCCTCCTCGAGGATCGTGATGATCAGCCCCGAGTCGGTCGTCTCGGCCCCATCGCGCTTGGCCTCCTTGGCGAGAAAGGCCGCCGAGGCCTCCTTTTCGAGGGCGAGGGCCTTGGCCTGGCGCCGCTCGAGCAGCGCCTTCACGTGATTGCTGCCCTCCTGGACGGCGACGGCGAGATCGCGATCGGCGACGGCGTCCCGGATGCCCTGCACGAGCAGCTCGAGCTCCCGATCCGAGATCGGCTTCACCATCTCGAGCTGGCGCGCCATGCTCGTCCCGATCGAGTAGAAGGCCTTCTCGTCGTCGGTCTCGGGGGCAGCACCCTGGGCCGCGCCGCTCGTCGCCGACAGCAAGCAGGCCCCCATGAGGGCGAGGGCCAGGCCCCCGAATCCGATCGAGGAGAGGAGCGGGTGCCCTTCCGGGCCCTGGCGCTGAAATCGAATCATGATGGCCTCATCTGCGGCGTTCCGGGCCGCTTTCCGGGTCGCTCGAACCCGAGGCGCCGGATCATCCGATCATCCGGTCGGCGGTCGCATCGAGTCTCGGTGCGTCTTCGAGCGCCGGGGACGATACCGCAGGGAGCCCTCCCGACCCTCGCCCTTCTCGACCTTATCTCGCGCCCTTTCGCGCCTTCTCCGAGGTGAGGGCGGGCGCGAGGGCCGGAGCGAGGACGGAGGTGAGGGCTCGACCCGTATGCGACCCGGGCAGCCGGACCACGTCCTCGGGCGTGCCGCAGGCGACGATCTCGCCGCCCGCCGGGCCGCCTTCGGGTCCCACGTCGATGATCCAGTCGGCAGTCTTGATGACGTCGAGGTTGTGCTCGATCACGACGACGCTGTTGCCCGCCTCGACGAGCTCGTCGAGCACGCCGAGCAGCCGTCGCACGTCCTCGAAGTGGAGTCCCGTGGTCGGCTCGTCGAGGATGTAGAGGGTGCGGCCGGTGGCGCGCTTCGAGAGCTCGCGGGCGAGCTTGATGCGCTGGGCCTCGCCGCCCGAGAGCGTGGGCGAGGGTTGCCCCAAGTGGAGGTAGTCGAGGCCCACGCGCTCGAGCAGCGAGAGGGGCCCGGCCACCTTCGGATGCGCCCGGAAGAGCTCGATCGCC